>NZ_SMKU01000203.1 GCF_004349215.1 Actinomadura rubrisoli
GAAGTGGGTGGGGCCGCCCAGCGTCCGGTAGTCGAACCAGGGGTGCCGGGCGCGGAAGTCGATCTGGGCCTGCTCGTAGGCGGGGTCGGTGGGCTGGGAGAACAGGTGCTTGACCGGGCGGTGCTCGGCCAGGCCCGCCATCCGCCGGAGCGGCGAGCCGAACTCGGCGTACGCGCCGGCGATCACCCGGCAGGAGCGGGCCCACATCTCGAAGCCGAACCCGGACATCTCCTCCTCCAGGTGGCGCCGCACCCGTTCGTGCTCGTGGCCGTTCATCCACACCTCGTACAGGCCCCGCCTGCCCTCGATCCAGCGCTCCGGATCCTGGATGGCGGCGAGCCCGGCGGCGAAGCCGGGCGCCGGCGGGGTCATCAGCCAGTCGACGACGATCAGCCGCGGCGCCCGCGCCGTGCCGACCCGCTCGGCGATCTCCAGGCTCGCCCAGCCGCCGTGCGAGTGGGACACCGGGAGGAACCGGTCCACCCCCAGGGCGTCCAGGACGGCGATCGTGTCCGACGCCTGCTCCGGGTAGCCGAAGTCGGCGACGGGGGAGCGGTCCTCGCCGTGGCCGCGCCAGTCGACGCACAGCACGCGCAGGTCGCCCGCGAGGTGGGGGAGGAGCCGGTCGAAGAGCCGGTGGTCGTGGCACCAGCCGCTCATCAGCACCACGGCGGGCGCGTCCCGCGGGCCCTGGTCCAGGTAGGTGATCGGGTGGCCGCCGATCCGGACGGCCTTCAGGTCGGTGGAGGTCATGCCCATCCTCTCAGTGGCCCGCGGCGGAGCCGGCGAACCGCCCGGCGCCGGTCGGGACGGTCAGGGCCGCGCGCAGCCGGGAGGCGCCCAGCCGGGGCAGGAACCGGCTCCCCCTCAGCAGCGGCGTGCGGGCGGCGTCGGGGACGTAGTTGAGGCGCCCGAGCCGGTGCGACCAGCGCTGGGTGTGCTCGATGGTCGGGCGCTCGGCGTACTCCCAGTCGCGCAGCCGCTGGTCGACGGGCGCGTCCGAGCCGCTGAGCGCGTCGGCGAGGCCGAGCGCGCTCATCATCGCGCAGCCGCCGCCCTGCCCGAGGTAGGGCGGCTGCGCGTGCGCGGCGTCGCCGAGGAACGCCAGCCGGCCCATCGACCACCGGGTGAGGGTGAGGAACTGGAAGGTGTCCCACCGCCCGGGGACGCCCGCGCACGCGCCGAGCAGCGCCTCCAGGTGCGGGAAGCACCGGATCCACGCCGCCGTGTCGACCGGGATGCGGCTCGCGGGACGGTCGTCCTCGTCCGCGACGAGGGCGACGTAGAGGCTGGTCTCGCTGCTCGGGGTGTACAGGACGCGGCGCCGTCCGCTGAAGTACTCGATGTACTTGCTCTGGTCCCGGTCGGGGACGAAGCCGGGACGGCGGGGCACGGTCAGCCGCGTCGCCCCCTGCCTCGCGGCGGCGCGGTGGGCCACGATGTCGTACTGGCGGCGGATCCGGGAGTTCACCCCGTCCGCGGCGAGGACGACGTCGGCGCGGGACGTCGCGCCGGACCGCGTGACGAGGCCGCCGTCGGGGCTCGCCTCGACCACCTCCGAGCCGGTGCGGATGTCCACGCCCGCCTTCGCGGCGCCGTCGATCAGCGTGTTGATCAGGTGGTCGCGCATGATGGTGAGGACCCGCGCCTGGCCGGGGCCGTTGATCGGCACCTCCTCGACGACGCGGTCGCGGTGGTCGCGGGTCTCCAGCACCGGCCCGACGTGGGCGCCGTCCGCGGCCCGCTCGTACAGGCCGAGCGCCTCCAGGGTGGCCAGGCCGTTGCCCCAGACGTAGATGCCGGCGCCGATCGCGCGGATCTCGGTCTCCCGCTCGTGCAGGCGCACCGTCCAGCCGCGCTGGGCCAGGGCGGTGGCGGCGGTGAGCCCGGCGAGCCCTGCTCCGATGACCTCCGCGGTCTTGCTCGGCGCCACGGTCGTTCCTCTCGGTCAAGATGGTGCGGGAATCGATGCCACCCATCTTGTGACCTGGCGTCATACCTGACCAATGCTTCTTTCGGAGGAAGGCATGCCCAAACCGCTATAGCGGGCTTGGGTGCGGGCCTCGCCCGGCCCTGCGGCCCCTCACGATCCGGCCTTGCGGCCCCTCACGCAGACGAGCGCCGACCTCGCGGTCGGGGCGGTCGAGGTGCCGGTGGCGAAGCCGCCGTCGGTGAGCGCCTCGGCCACGGTCCGGGCGAGGCCCGCGGCCTGCTCGGCGGCCGGCGGCTCGTAGAACAGGTACAGCTCGCCGCCGGGTTCGAGCCGGCCGGAGATCAGGGCGAGTTCGCGCCGCGCCGGGCGCACCCAGAACAGGTTGACGTTCACGGCGAAGATCTTGTCGAACCGCTCGCCGCCGGAGGCCAGATCCTCCAGCGCCTGCGTCCGCAGCGCCGCCCTGCCCGCGGCGATGTGCGCGGCGTTGCGCCGCTCGGCCCCGGCGATCACCTTCGCCGACCGGTCGATCGCCGTGATCCTCCCGTCCGCCAGCGCCTCGCAGACCAGCGAGACCGCGACCCCGGTGCCGCACCCGATCTCCAGCAGCCGGTCGTCCGGCCGGACCGCGAGCTGTTCCACCGCCCACGCCAGTCGTTCCGGAACGGCCATGCGCCCCACCTCCCGCCTCCGGTGTGTCTACCAGAGGACGGGCGGGTCACGCGCTCTGCGTGAAGTCCTCGTCGGCGGTCTCGCGGGCGCCGGCGTCGGCGGCGGACGCGGGTGCGTGCGGACCCGCCAGCCGGTGCGGAGGCCCCGGGGCCCGCCGGTCGGGCTGGGCCAGGACGACCGGGTGCCCGGCGCCGGAGGCCGGCGGGACGGCGCCGTGGACGTCGAAGGCGCACAGGTCCTCGACGGTGCACTCCAGGGCGTCGATGAGCGCGCCGAGGACGGTGAGCGAGATCCGGTCGGGGCGGGTGCCGACCTGCCGGTAGATCTGCGAGGTCGAGAGCGTGACACCGCGCGCGGTGAGCAGCGGGATCAGGTCGGAGATGGTGTGCAGGCCCCGGGCCGCCATGACCTCGCGCAGCCTCCAGGTGTAGGTGATCGTCTGGCGGTTCACGGGGTTCTCCTCGATGGGTGCGGTGATGTCGGTGCGGAGCCATGCGGCCCCGACGATCTGGGGGCATGGGTGCGGGATGGGGATGAGAGGGTGTTTTTATCCCTGCTGTGTCGCTGCACGGATAGGTTGTCCTGACCGGTTTTGTTGGGTGGGTGACAGAGAATACGCGCCGGTGAATGATCGGTTCACTGTGCGGGCGGTTATTTCTGGGGTTTCGCGTCCGGAGCGCTCGGCTCGCCGCGCTTTACGTGAATGGCCTTCGCGTTCAAAGTGAGGGCACTCGCATTCCGTGCAAGATCTTCGCAACTTCTGCGACCGCCGTCCGTGGGCGGAGGCGGGCGGCCTCGCTTGTCCGACCGTCTCCGTGAATGCACCGTTCGTGACGGGCCGTTTTCAGAACGGTTCAGAACGAACAGCGCACATGGCAGGAGCGGGGTGGTTCCCGGCCGGTTCATGCCCGTCCGCCGGAACCGCGCGGCATCCCGTCCCGGTCGCACGGCAGCCGGGCCGCGCCAAAGCGGTGCAGGAAGTCCTTCGTCGCGTCGGTCTCGATCGACTGCATGGATCCCGGCTTGATCGGGACGAGGCCCCGGAACGGCCGGTCGATGTCCCAGATGAGGTACAGGGAGGCCACGAGCAGGGCCGCCAGGACCCACAGCCCCGCCAGTTGAGGACCCTGGCGGCGCCGCGGCAGGGACATGGCGTAGCCGGCCACCATGGCGATCACCGTGAGGACCATGAACCAGTAGACGGCCGTGGGGATCGCGGGTGCCGACTGCTCCACCCGCTCGCGCCGATCGGTCGAGCGGGTCCTGTCGGCGTCGGTGAGCAGCTTGAACATGGTCGGGTCGCGGAGCTCCTTGAAAGTGTCCCGAAGCCTGTCCAGCCAGCGGTCGGGCTCGGGCGAGAACCGGTTGTCGGCGGCCATGGCCGGCCACTCCTTGCGGATGACGGCCCTGGCGTAGCACACGGTCGCGGCCTTCACCTTCTCCTGGGTGGGGTCCGGCAGCAGGGTGGCCATCGAGTCGATGCCGTCGATCGCGGCCGCCTCGCCGCTGGCGGCTCCCTCGGCGGCGGAGTAGGACTCGGCGGCCAGGACCATGACGAACGCGATAACGAGTACGGCAAGGGTTTCCAGGGGCCCGACAAGGTCTTTGACAGTGATGCCCTCTTCGGGATCGGCATGTACTTTGCGTCGGCGTCGGAAGAGCAGCGTCGCGAGTATTGCCGCGGCAACAATGACGGCGGCCATGATGACATCCATGCGGCGAGTATAAGTAGCGCCACCCATTGTGACCAGCCCTCGCCGAGAGATCGGGCGCCAGTTCTCGCAATCTGCGAATAGCGTGCGGGAGTTGCCGCGAACTTGACGCTGAAGTGACACTTCGCTGCGGTTGAGGCCACCGCCGCCGCGGTAGGTAATGGCTCGGATGTGTCCAACAGTTGATCTTGAGGGGGGTAATAGCGCTAGCGATACCGCTGGACGGGCGCGTTGCGCGCCCGGTCCGGAAGCTTTGTTCTCTTCCCAGTGCGTCATTGTGGCGCGCATTCAGTAAGTCGATAGCACGATGTATTCAAGGTCCGGCGGCGGCCCGCCGCCGGACCGGCTAAGGGGAGTCATGGGTTTCAAGAACCAGGCCGAGACGATGACGGTGGCCGGCAAGGTCACGGGCGTCGACCAGGACGCCAAGTCCTTCACGCTGCAGTGCCGCAGCGGCGACGCCGTCACGATCAACGTCGGCGCCACCACCTACTACGAGGTCATGTCGAACGTGGACGGCATGCCGCGCGACCGCACGGAGGAGCCCGCGCAGTCCGACGGCGACCCCGTCAAGGCGGGCCTCACCCGCTACCTGGCCGAGGGCGCGCTGGTCTACGTCCGCGGCAACAACATGGAGGCCGACGGCAAGCAGCGTTTCGACGGCCGTACCGTCTACCTCCTGCAGCCCAGCCTCGGCGGCAAGTACGGCTTCGAGGAGACGCACTGGTGGATCGACCAGATCAGCCGGCTGGCCGACCGCTGGCTGGACCAGCTTCTGTCGGGGGACCGCGAGTACACCAGCGAGGACTTCGCCCGCGGCTACCGCACCCAGCTCAACGCCCTGGGGCAGGCGGGCGACGACACCGTCCAGGAGTGCGCCACCCTGTCGCGCCTCATCTACGGGCTGTCGTCGGCCTACCTGATGACCGGCACCGACCGGTACTTCGACGCCGCCAAGGCCGCCGTGGAGTTCCAGCGCCAGGCGTTCCGGACGCTCTCGCATGACGGCCGCCACTGCTTCTGGGCGTTCGGACGGCGGGGCACCTCCGAGGGGGAGCGCCTCATCGTGGCCTCGGAGTTCGGCGACGACTACGGCGCCATCCCGCTGTACGAGCAGATCTACGCTCTCGCCGGGCTCGCCCAGTTCTACCGGATCAGCGCGGACTGGGCGGCGCTGGACGATATCCGCCGCACCGTGCGGACGTTCTTTGACTTCTACCGCGACGACGACGCGGCCAGGGAGCGCGGCCTGCCCGGGCTGGGCGGGTACTTCTCGCACCTGGACCCGGTGACCAGGCGGCCTGACGTGGCCGCGCTCGGCGACAACCGGTCCCGCAAGAACTGGAACTCCGTCGGCGACCACATCCCCGCCTACCTGGTCAACCTGATCCTGGGGCTGGACCCGCTGCCCCGCCGCGCCGGCCGCGACGAGCTCGACGCGTTCCAGGACGAGGCGATCGGGCTCCTGGAGGAGACGGTCACGCTGATCATCGAGAAGTTCCCCGACGAGGGCAGCGACTACGTCAACGAGCGGTTCCACGCCGACTGGACGCCGGACCACGAGTACCGCTGGCAGCAGAACCGCGCGGTGGTCGGCCACAACCTCAAGATCGCCTGGAACCTGACCCGCTGCTCGTTCTACCTGGACAAGCGCGAGCGCGACCTGCTCGCCCACGGGGACCAGGAGGCCGCCGCGCGCGTCAAGGACCTCAGCGGTCGGTGCATCGAGCTGGCGACCCGGCTCGGCGACCGGATGGCCGAGATCGGCGCGGTCGACCCGTTCCGGGGCGGGATCTTCGACTCGGTCGAGCGGGAGCCCGCCAACGGCATGCCGATCGAGTTCAGCTGGGGGACGACCAAGGACTTCTGGCAGCAGGAGCAGGCCATCCTCGCCTACCTCATCCTGTACGGGGCCACCAAGGAGCAGCGGTACCTGGACCTGGCCCGCGAGTGCGCGGCGTTCTGGAACCTGTTCTTCCTCGACCGCGACCACCAGGGCATCTTCTTCCGCACGACCGAGGGCGGGCAGCCGATCACCCAGGGGATGTACGGGTCGAAGGGCGGCCACTCCGTCTCGGGCTACCACGCCTTCGAGCTGAACTACCTGGCGCACCTGTACACCCGCGCCTACGTCGACGCCGGCGGGACGGGCAGCTTCAGCCTGCACTTCAAGCTGCTGGACTCGCGGGGCCAGGAGAGCATCAACGTCCTGCCCGACTTCATGCCGCTCAACAAGGTGGAGATCGAGCGGGTGTTCGTGGACGGCGTCGACTACACCGACAGCCTCAAGCCCGACGACCCGAACAACTTCCAGATCCCCGTCGACGACCTGACCGCAAGCCAGCGCGACGGCTCGATCGACCTCATGGTCGAGTTCGCGGTGCATTGAAGGCCATCGAACGCCACGGGACAGGAGGACGTCATGACCGACCGACCCACCGACCGGCCCCTGGCCGGCGCGCGGGTGGCCGTCCTGGTCGAGAGCCAGTACATCCCCGGGGAACTGCGGGCGATCCAGGAGCGCTTCGCCGGGTACGGCGCCCAGGTCGACCTGGTCTCCCGGCTGTGGGACCAGCCCAGCCTGCGCTTCTACTCGACGGTAGAGCCCGACGGCGACGGGAACGTCCCGCCGCTGGAATGGATCGAGGTGAGCCTGGACGTCGACCAGGTGGACCCGTCCGGCTACGACGCGGTCATCGCGGTGGCCAACTATCCGACGGTGCGGATGCGCTATCTGGACGCGCCCGCCACCAGCGAGATCGCGGCGGAGGCGGTGCGGCAGGTGCCGGCCGTCCGGTTCATGCGCCGCGCCATGCAGGACCGGCGGGTGATCAAGGCGGCGCCCTGCCACGCGCTGTGGCTGCTCACGCCGTCGCCGGACCTGCTGGCCGGCCGCACGGTGACCTGCAACGGCGTGCTGATCGCGGACGTCCTCAACGCGGGCGCCGTCTACACGCCGCCGCCCGCGCAGACGCCCGTCGACGATCAGGTCGTCGTGGACGACGACCTGGTCACCAGCACCTCGTGGCACGCCACCGGCACGCTGGTCGACACGGTCCGCGATCTGATCATTTCCCGGCGCGAGTCGGGCGTGCCCGAACCGGCGGAGGCCGCCGCCGCGGGCACGGGCGCGGCGCCCGCCACGGAATCGGGAGCGGCCCGCACGGGCGGCGGCCCGAGCGGGCGCCGGGGCAAGGTCCTCACCCTGCTGTCGGAATGGGGGTACTGGGGTGAGGAGCTGATCGGACCGCTGGACGAGCTGGACCGGGCCGGGTACGCGGTGGACTTCTGCACGCCCACCGGCAAGCGGCCCAACGCGATCCCGGTGAGCATGGACGCCGACTTCTTCGACCCGCCGCTGCAGCGCACGGTCACCTCTCCGGAGATGGCCGCGCGGGTCCGGGAGATGGACGATCCGTCCACCGAGCAGGGGGCCCGCCTACAGGACCCGATCAGCCTGGCCGGCTGGTTCCCGCAGCGGCCGTACTTCGCCCACCCGCAGTTCGTCCGGCTGCTGGAGAACTACCGCCGGGCGCTGGGGGCCGCGGAGCGGCGCGCGGTCGAGGAGTACGACGCGCTGCTCATCGTCGGCGGCTCGGGACCGATCGTCGACATGGTGAACAACCAGCGGGTGCACGATCTGATCCTGGCCTTCCACAAGGCCGGCAAGCCGATCGCGGCCGAATGCTATGGCGTGGCGTGCCTGGCGTTCGCGCGGGACATGAACCAGCGCGCGTGCATCCTCGAAGGCAAGCACGTGACCGGCCACTGCCTGGAGTACGACTACCAGGACGGGACCCACTTCGTGGAGTCCCGCGACACGTTCCTCGACTTCAACATGGGGCCGCCGCCCTACCCGCTGGAGTTCATCCTGCGGGACGCGACGGCCCCGGACGGCGCCTACCACGGCAACTTCGGAAGCCCGACGAGCGTCATCGTGGACTATCCGTTCATCACCGGGCGGTCCACTGGCGACAGCGTGCTGACCGGGAGCAAGCTGGTGGAGGTGCTCGATGACGGCCTCCGGCGGTGGGGGTGGTGACCATGACGGGAGTCACCGGGCACCGGCGCCTGCTGGAGCAGATGCGCGCCGACGGCGTCCGGCACCTGTTCGGGAATCCGGGATCGACCGAAGAGGGGCTACTGGACGAGATCGCCCGGTTCCCCGACGTCGGGTACGTGCTCGGCCTCCAGGAGGCGGCGGTGGTCTGCCTCGCCGACGGCTACGCGCAGGCCACCCACCGTCCCAGCGTGGTGCTGCTGCACAGCGGGGTCGGGCTCGGCAACGCCGTCGGCAGCCTGTGCCACGCCAAGCAGCGCGGCACGCCGATGGTGGTGCTCGCGGGCGAGGCCGGGGTCGTCTACGAGCCGCTTGAGGCCCACATGGCGGCCGACCTGGTGGGCATCGCCCGCCCGGTCACGAAGTACGCCACCCGGGCCGTCCATCCGGCCAGCGTGCTGCGCCAGTTCCGGCGCTGCATGAAGGTCGCGGCGACGCCGCCGCAGGGGCCGGTCCTGCTGGCGCTGCCGCAGGACGTCCTGGACCAGGTCAACGACGAGCCGGTGCTGCCGACGGTCGTCCCCGACACCCGGGTCCTGCCCGAGCCGGCGCGCCTGCGGGAGGCGGCGGAGCTGCTGGCGGGCGCGCGGTCGCCGCTGATCCTGGTCGGGGACGGCGTCGCCGCCAGCGAGGCGGTCCCGGAGCTGGAGCGGTTCGCCGAGGCCTGGGGCGCGCCGGTGTGCCTGTCGATGGCCTCGGAGCTGCTCTTCCCGTGGACGCACCCGCTCTGCGACGGGCTCATGGGGCACATGTTCGGCGAGCACAGCGGCGCGGCCGTGGCCGACGCCGACGCGGTCCTGGTGTGCGGCACCTACCTGTTCCCGGACGTGTTCCCGCTGACCGGCAGCCCGTTCAGGGACGACGCCCGGATCGTGCACGTCGACCTGGACCCCTACGCCATCGCCAAGAACCATCCGGTGACGCTGGGCCTGGTCAGCGACCCGCGGCTGACGCTGCGGGCGCTGACCCCGGCGCTGCGCCAGGCGCAGGGGGAGGAGGGCGGCGCCGAGTCCGCGCGCCGCGCCGAGTGGATCGGGGCGCGGCACGAGGAGGCCCGGCGGGCGGCGCTGGAGGCCGACCGCGCGGTCCGCGACCGCGTGCCGCTGCGGATGTCGGCGGTGGCCGAGCGGCTCGCCGCGCTGCTGCCGGACGACGCGGTGGTCTTCGACGAGGCGCTCACCCACTCGCCGGACCTCACCCGCTGGCTGCCGCCGCGGCTGCCCGGGGCGTTCTTCCAGACGCCCGGCGGCACGCTCGGCGTCGGCATCCCGGGCGCGGTGGGCGCCAAGATCGCCCATCCGGAGCGCACGGTGGTGGGGTTCACCGGCGACGGCGGCGCGATGTTCACCTTCCAGGCGCTGTGGACGGCGGCGCACCACGGGATCGACGTCAAGCTGGTGGTCTGCCACAACTCCGGCTACCGGCTGCTGAAGGAGAACCTGGTCGACTACCGCGGTGATCTGGGCGACCCGGATCCCGCGGCGGAGTTCCCCTGGTTCTTCGACGTGGACCGGCCGTGCGTCGACTTCGTCGCCGTCGCGGGAGGTCTCGGCGTGCCCGCCCAGCGGATCACCGAACCCGCCGAGATCGAACCCGTCCTGAAGAGCATGCTCGACCACGAAGGACCCTTCCTGGTCGAGGTGCGGCTCGAACGGGACGTCGCCGCGGGCAGCGCCGCGGGCGGTGGCCCAGTCACGGAGGTCAAGCAATCATGAGACCCGTCCAGTTCATCTACCACACCGGTATCCCGCGACCGGGGTTCCGCAACGTGCGGCTGTCGGGAAGCTGGGACGGCCAGGGCCGTCCCAGCCAGGAGTGGGCCGTCACGCCCATGGACCAGTTCACCGACGAGACCGGATGCCCGGCGTTCCGCGCCACCGTGGAGTTCCCGGACGACCAGGCGGGCCAGGGCTACTCCTGGGGCGTGCTGGTCGACGGCCCGGCCGGCCACGACGTGTGGGCGATCCCCACCGAGGCCAAGGACGCGGCGTCCACGGCGCGGGGCCGGGACTTCGTCCTGGCCGACGCCACCCCGGCGCAGCACTACTGGCTGAGCACCGCCCGCCGGCTCGGCGCGAACAAGCGCCACACCGAGCAGGGCCGTCCCCGGCTGGAGTTCGGGGTCTGGGCGCCCAACGCCCAGGCGGTCTCGGTGGTGTTCGGCGACCCCGTCAGCGGCTACATCGCCGACGACGGCACCGGCGTCGACGAGGACATCGGCAGGATCCCGATGAGCCGCGACGACGAGGGCGTGTGGACGACCGACCCGTCCGACCAGCGCCTGGCCGACTACGAGGGGCTGCGCAACCGGCCCTACATGTTCGAGGTCGTCAAGGACAACGGGCGGGTCGCGTACCGCACCGACCTGTACTCGCGGACGCAGATCGGCCGGGGCGCCGTCGACCCGGCCGACCCCGCGGCGGGCCGGCCGTTCTCGGGCCGCTACCAGGACCTCGACGGGACGGTCGGCTGCTCGGTCGTGATCGATCCCGACCGGTCCACCCGGCACTTCTCCGAGCCCGAGTGGCCGCCTCGCGAATGGGTCCCGGACGACGAGTTCTGGCGCGAGGAGCACGATCCGGGCCGTCCGGTGCCCACCCGGGTCGAGGACCTGGTGATCTACGAGATGCACCTCGCCGGCCTCGGCGCCGGCGACGTGGACTCCGAGGGCAGGCCCGTCCCCGGCGACATCGAGGACGCCGTCGCGCTACTGGACCACCTGGCCGAGCTGGGGATCAACGCGGTCGAGCTGCTGCCCGTCTCCGAGTTCGAGGGCACCGCGTCGTGGGGGTACGGCACCTCCCACTACTACGCGGTCGAATGCAGTGCGGGCGGCCGCGAGCAGCTCAAGCACTTCGTCCGGGCCTGCCATCAGCGCGGCATCGCGGTCATCCTCGACATGGTCTTCAACCACTACCACCACCACGCCGAGCGGGCGCAGTGGGCCTACGACTCCGACGAGCACTCGCGCAATATCTACTATTGGTACGAGGGCCGGGAGAGCGACTACGCCGACCCCACGGGCGGCTACATCGACAACATGTCGACCGCCTGGGCGCCGCGGTTCTGGGAGGAGCACGTCCGGCAGTACCTCATCTCCAGCGCCGTCGCCCACATGGTGCAGTTCCACGTCGACGGCTTCCGCATGGACCAGACCACCTCCATCCACGCGTACTCGGTGCTGCACGCCGACGGCCGCCCGGTGGGCGCCGCCAACGCCTTCGGCGCCAAGTTCCTGCGCGAGCTCACCCGCACCCTGCGGCTGATCAGGCCGGAGGTGTTCCTGCTCGCCGAGGACCATTCCGGATGGGACGCGGTCACCCACGACCCCGACGCGGGCGGGCTGGGCTTCGACGCGGTCTGGTACGCCGACTTCTACCACCACCTGGCCGGCGACACCGGGCACGCGGGCGCGGCGAACCTGCTCACCCAGGCCGCCATCGCCGACGGCCGTCCGCTGGCGATGGACTACTTCGCCGGGGCCCTGCAAGCCAGCGGGGACGCCAAGGTCGTCTACCACGAGTCGCACGACGAGGCCGGGAACTCGCGGTACTCCGGCGGCGACTCGGGCCGGACGATCTCCATCGCCGTGGGGGACGCGCCGCTCGTCGGCGAGACCCGCCGCTATGCCGAGGCCCGCGCCCGTTTCGCCGCGGGGATGTCGATCCTGTCGGCCGGGACGCCCATGTTCTTCATGGGCGAGGAGTCGGGGGCCAGCGAGGACTACCGGTACGACGACTTCGTGGAGCACCGGGAGAACATCCTGGCCGCCGCGCGGGGCGAGGGCCGCAACCTCTGCGCGTTCTACCGCGACCTCATCCATCTTCGGCGCGAGCGGCCGGCCGCGCGCACGCACGAGCTGCGGGTCGTCCACGTGCACAACGGCAACCGGGTGCTGGCGTTCCTGCGTCCCCACGAGGACGGCGACCTGCTGGTCGTGGCGAACCTGAAGGACACCCCGTACGAGGCGGGCTACCGGATCCAGGGCCTGCCGGACGGCACCTGGCGCGAGGTCCTCAACAGCGACTCCGCCGAATACAACGGCTGGGACCAGGGCAACCGGGGCGGGGACCTGCCCGGGACCGGCGGCGAGCTGAACGTGGTGCTGCCACGCGCGGGCTTCGTCGTCCTGGAGCGCCGGGACCGGCCGCAAGGCCAGGGATCACAAGAGACGGACGAACGCCGGCCCGCCATGGCGGCCGGCTGACGAACCAGATGGCCGGGCCGCGCTCCGTCACGGCCCGGCCGACCCAAGGGACACTCATGACAACACACACCACCGGGCACGCGGCCGACGTCGCGACGCCCTTGAACATCTGGGCGCTGTCGGCCTGCATCTCCGTGGACGACCTGGACGCCTGCACCGATTGGTACGCCCACTACCTGGGCATGGAGCCCGCGCAATCGCACACCGTCCCCGAGATCGGGGCCCGCATCGCCTACCTGGAGGGGCACGGCCTGCGCCTGGAGCTGGTGGAGCAGTACGGCGCGCAGCGGGCGCCCGAGCGCCCGGACCCGCCGGACCACGGCACCGTCCAGGGCCTCTCCCAGATCACCTTCTATGTGACCGACCTGGCCGCCGTGCGCGACTACGCCCGCCGTGAGCGGCTCACGGTCGCGATGGACGTGGCGACCCTTCCCCAGCTCGGCGTCTCCGCGTTCTTCCTGCGCGACCCGGAGGGGAACCTCATCGAGTTCATCGAACTGGGAGAACGCCCCCAGGACCGGGGCTCCACCAGGGCGGCGGGAGGTGCGCCATGACGGCCGCGGGGCCGCCGCCGGGGCCGCGGCCGGAGCCGCCGGAGCCGCCGCCGGAACAGGCGGTCGCGGTGCTGGACGAGCGGCTCATCTCCGCCGTCCGGCGGGGCGACGGCCGGGAGGCGGTCAAGCTCATCAACGTCGGGGCCGACCCCAGCGCCCGCGACGACAAGAGCGGGCTGACCGTCCTGATGATCGCGGCGGGCCAGGGCGGCGGCGGGCTCACCCGGGCGCTGCTGGCCGCGGGCGCCGACGTCCACACCGGCGACGCGCGGGCCGGCGCGACCGCGCTGCACAAGGCGGTCCAGGGCGGAAGCCTTGAGGTGGTCCGCATGCTGGTGGAGGCGGGCGCGTTCATCGACGCGGTCGCCCCGACCACCGGCCACACCCCGCTGATGGACGCCCTGTGGTTCAAGGCCCCCGGCATCGTCCGGTACCTGCTCCAGCAGGGCGCCAACCTCAACGTGTCGACCCACTACGGATTCACCCTCAAGGAGCATTTCGACTACGAGCTCAGGGTGAACCGGCTGGGCCGGGAACGCCTTGAGGAATCGGAGAGGCTGCTGCGCCGGCGCGAGCGCCACGACGCCGACCAGGTCCGCAAGCAGCGGCTCATGGCCGCGGTCGTCGCGGGCGACCTCGCCGGCGTCGCCAAGGCCCTGGCCGCCGAGGCCGACGTGGACGCCCGGGCGCCGATACTGGGCGGCTTCAACGACGGCCACACGCCGCTGCTGGTGGCGTGCAGGGACGGGCACACCGAGATCGTCCGGGAGCTGCTGGGCGCCGGCGCCGACGTGAACGCCGTCGAGCCGACCTTCGGGGCCGTCCCGCTGCACAAGGCGGTCTACAACGGCCACGCCGACATCACCCGGATGCTCGTCGCCGTGCCGGAGGCCGACCTGGACTACCAGGGGGCGACCAACGGCTACAGCGCGCTGCACGACTCGCTGTGGCACGGCTACGCGGAATGCGCCCGCGTGCTGATCGACGCCGGGGCCCGGCTGGACCTGCGCGGCCACGACGGCAAGACGCCCGCCGACATCGCCGCCGACACCTTCGGCGCCCATGACGAGATGGTCGTCCTGCTGCGTTCCAGGACCCACTGACAGAAACGACAGTAACGAGAATCGGGGGAACGATCCATGTTGGTCTATATACAGATGCGCTGGAACCATGAAGGACGAATCAGCCTTGACGAGCTCTGGGAGGTGGAGGCGCAGGAGGCCGAGCACGCCCAGGAGACCATCGATTCCGGGATGGTGGTCGGGATCTGGAAGGTGGCGGCGCAGAAGCGCGTCATCGCCGTACTGGACGTGGAATCGCCTGACGATCTTGACCGTACGGCGCTGGGCCGCCTGCCGATGCGCGAATACCTCGAATTCGAGGCCGTCTGGCCGCTGCGCGACTACCAGGGCTTCGCCGCTGACGTGCGCAAGCGGTACAAGGTCTGAAGCCGCGGGCGGACGTGATGATTCATCAATTCATCCTCGCCGCTCCCAGGCCGGGCATGGAAACCGCCGACTTCCAGCGCTACTGGCTGGAGGTCCACGCGGTGCGGTACGCCGCCAAGATCCCGCAGATCCGGCGCTACCTGGTCGACACCCGCGTCCCTTTCGACGGGGACCTGGGCGATCCGCCGCTCCCACATCAGGGCATCGCCGAAATATGGCTGGACGACGAGCAGCGGCAACTGGCCTCGATGCAGAGCGAGGAATTCCTTCAGGGGGCGCGGCTGGACGAGCCCAACTGGGCCGCTTTCTGGCAGACGATCGTGGTCGACACCACGCCGCACGAGATCGGGCTCGGAGCGCCCGCGGACGCTCCGCCGGGCGGGGTCAAGATGACCACCCTGCTCAGACGCAGCCCCGGCATGCCTCTGGAGCGGTACCGGGAGGCGACGCTGGACACCTACGCGGCGGCGGCGGGCGGTCTGCCCGGCGTGCGCGGTCATCTTCACTGCCACACCCGGGACGGGGCCTACGTCTTCGGCGAGCCGCCATTCGACAGCGTCGAGCAAATGTGGTTCGCCGACCTGGACGCGCTCAGACGCGCCCTGGAGTCCCGCGCCTACACCGACCACCTGCGAAAGGAGCGAGAGGCGCTGGCCGATCCCCGCCATGTGTTCTCCATGACGTGCGAAGAGCACTGGATCATCGGACCGGAGCCGCGGCCTCGGCCGCGAACACTTGATCGTTAGGGCGTGTTTCATAAGTCGCGTTCGTCGTGAGCGGCGCCCGGGTGCGTGCATCGCAAGGCGGAGGGGGGAGACGGCCCGGTGTCGGCCGTCGACCGACGACAACGCCGCGAGGTGCGTGCCTGGGCGCCTCGCGCACGGTGATCGACGTTTGGGCATTGGTGCCCCCTGTCGGACTCGAACCGACACTTGGTCCCTTTTAAGGGGACTGCCTCTGCCATCTGGGCTAAGGGGGCTCGTTGCGGTTGGGCTTAATTGTGGGTTGTGGTGTGCCGCCTCTGTCGGATTGGGTGTTCACCGTGCACTCGGCGTTCGATCGGCATGATTGGACTGTTCCATCGCGGGAGAAAGCGAACCAAGGTCCGGCCACGTTTTGCCGGCACGTTGCCGTGATGAAGAATTATGGTCTGATTGCGCGGGATGGACAAAGGAATTGACGTTTCGCGAGGTCGCGCGGCCGGCCTCCGTGACGCCGCCGCCCAGCAGGTCTCCATCCCGAGCCGCGCGGCCTTCCTGCCGTCGTGTGATGGCGCAGGAAGGCCGCCGCCGCGGGACCGGGCCGTCTCCCCGGAGGATGCGGCCGTCTACGGGTCGGCCTGGTCGAGCGAGAGCCGTTTGTGGGCCTCGATCCACTGGTCGATCTCGGCGTCGCTGCCGCCGCACCCGGCGATGTAGGCGCACACCAGCTCGCGCTTGGGCAGCTTGCCGTTCTTGCCGATGGTGCTGAAGGCTCCGTAGGAGTAGGGGCGGTCGATCCGCGGATGGCGGGAGCAGACCTTGGCCATCGCCCGCAGCGTCGGCTTGCCGTGGAAGGACCGGAAGGCTTTCATCAGCGCCACGAACTCGGCGCTGTCGGAGGCGGTGCCGGGATCGGGCGGGGGCACCTTGCGGGTGCCGTGCTTGGTCTTGGCGTCCTGAGGCTCCTTGCCGCCGGTTGGCGCTCCCGCCCGGGTGTCCTCGGACGGTCCCGCTCGGGCGCCCGTCCCGAAGCCCGGCAGAGGTCCGGCACAGCCGCCCCCGGCCGGGACGCCGGCGGAACCGGGCGGCTCGGCGGCCGGGGCGGCCGGGGTGGCCGCCGGCCGGGGCGGCCAGGTGGCGGCCGG
>NZ_SMKU01000204.1 GCF_004349215.1 Actinomadura rubrisoli
CTCGCGTCAGGAGATCCCTGATTCGCTAGCCCAGGGTACTGACAAGCATGTCGCTTCCTTCGGATGCCTGTTTGTGCAGGTGAGCATGCCGGTTCAGCCTCGCATACTGCGCGAGTACCTGGACTGAGGAGGCCGACGGAACGAGAAGGGAACCGGCCGCCCTCCCGGCCCCGGCCAGAACGCCGGACCTGGGCCGGGAGGACGGCCGGTCGCCTGCCAGGGGCCGGGCACCGGGCGCGGCATTGCGTCGCATTTCGTCCGTGCGGTGGATTACCGTGGTCGCCATGCTGATCGTGACGACTGACGGCGTGGCCGGGTATGAGATCCGCCGCGTGCTCGGCGAGGTCCTGGGGACGTCCGCCCAGGCCGACCAGGGCAGGGCGGCGGTCCAGCACGGGCAAGCGGGGAGCAGCGCCACGTTCCGGGTGACCGGGGAGCAGCCGGGCGCCGGTCTCGCCGCGGCCCGCCGCGAGGCGATCGACCGCCTCGGCGAGGAGGCGCGCCGCAAGGGCGCGAACACGGTCGTCGGCATGCGCTTCGACACCGCGGCGCTCAGCGGCGGCGGATACGAGGTCTGCGCGTACGGGACGGCCGTCTGGGCGGACCCCGCGTCCCAGGGACGCGACCAGATGCAGCAGATGCAGCAGCCGGGCCACCCGCCGCAGGGGCACGTGCCGTCCTACGGCGACCCGCAGCCCGGCGGCCCCCCGATGGCGGCCCGCAACCTGACGATGGGCCTGCACGACCGGCCCCGCTGATCGGCCCGCCCGGCGAGGCCGCTCAGGACCCCGCCGGCAAGACCGGTGGGACCGGCTCCGGCCAGGCGATCGTCGCAGGTCGACGTGGGATCACTCACTGTCGCGAGGGCGACTTGACTTACTGAGGTTAGCTTTGGCTAATTTAGGCGAGCCTAACCATTGTCCGCCCTGGAGCCCCCCATGCGTCCTGCCCCCGTGCTCGCCCTCGCCGGCGCCGCCGTCTCGATCTCCCTCCTCTCGGCCTGCGGCGGTGACGACGACAAGGCGAGCGCCTCGGACGCCATCGCCGTGACGGCCACCGACGACAAGTGCGAGGTGGCCAAGAAGGACCTCACCGCGGGCAAGAACACCTTCAAGGTCAGCAACAAGGGCTCGAAGGTCAACGAGTTCGAGGTCCTCAAACCGGACGGCAAGATCCTCGCCGAGCGGGAGAACATCGGCCCCGGCACCAGCGTCGACTTCGTCGTGAGCCTGCCCGCCGGAACGTACAAGCTGCTGTGCAGCGCCGGGCAGACCGGCAAGGGCCCGACCCAGGACGTCACGGTCAGCGGCCAGGTGACCGGGAACGGCGACCAGCGCCTGGCCAAGGCCGCCGCCGACTACAAGACCTACGTCATCGCCAACGTCGACGACACGATCGCCAAGACGCGGCTGTTCGTCGACGCGGTGAAGGCGAACGACGTCGCCAAGGCCAAGGAGCTGTACGCGCCGTCCCGCGTCGGCTGGGAGGCGATCGAGCCCGTCGCGGAGAAGTTCGGCGACATCGACCCCAAGGTCGACGCGCGCGAGGCCGACCTCAGCCCGGCGGAGCGGAAGGGCTGGTCCGGCTGGCACCTGCTGGAGAAGGCCCTCTGGAAGGACGGGTCGGTCAAGGGCAAGGGGAAGGCCGGCGACCAGCTCCTCGCCGACCTCGGCACGCTGAAGGCGCGGCTGCCCGGCCTCACCCTCGACCCGGTGAACGACATGGCCGCCGGCGCCAAGGAGCTGCTGGACGAGGTCGCCACCGGCAAGGTCACCGGCGAGGAGGAGGCCTTCAGCCACACCGACCTGGTCGACTTCAAGGCCAACGTGGACGGCGCCAAGAAGGTCCACGAGCTGCTCAAGCCGGTCGTCCAGGAGAAGGACGCCCAGCTCGCCAAGGACCTCGACGACAACTTCGCCGCCGTCGAGGCGCTGCTGAACAAGTACGAGAAGGGCGACGGCTACGTCTCGTACGACAAGGTCGGCAAGGACGACCGCAAGAAGCTCGCCGACGCGGTGAACGCGCTGGGCGAGCCGCTGTCCAAGCTCGCGGGAGCAGTGGCGAAATGACGGAGCCCGGTCCTGAACGACGGGAAGACGCGACGGGGCGCGGCGGGCTGTCCCGCCGCCGGATGCTCGGCTTCTCCGGAGCGAGCCTGCTGGTCGGCGCCGCCGCCGGCGCGGGCCTCGACCGGGTCGCCTCCGCCGACGAGGACGACTCCCCGGCGGGCGCGTCCATCGCCTTCCACGGCGCCCACCAGGCGGGGATCGCCACGCCCGTCCAGGACCGGCTGCACTTCGCCGCCTTCGACGTGACCACCGGCGACCGCGTCAAGCTCGTCCGGATGCTGAAGGAGTGGACCGCCGCCGCCGCGGCGATGACCGCGGGCAGGCCCGTCGGGCAGGGCGCGGTCGGCGGCCCCGCGGTGGCGCCGCCGGACGACACGGGCGAGGCGGAGGGCCTGCCGCCGTCCCGGCTCACGCTGACGATCGGCTTCGGCCCCACGCTGTTCGAGAAGGACGGCAAGGACCGGTTCGGCCTCAAGGCGCGGCGCCCGCCCGCCCTGGTCGAGCTCCCGCACTTCCCCGGCGACAACCTCGACCCGGACCGCAGCGGCGGCGACATCGTCGTCCAGGCGTGCGCGGACGACCCGCAGGTCGCCGTGCACGCCGTCCGGAACCTCGCCCGCATCGGCTTCGGCGTGGTCGGGGTCCGCTGGTCGCAGCTGGGGTTCGGCAAGACGTCCTCGACGACGCCGGACGCGCAGACCCCGCGCAACCTCTTCGGCTTCAAGGACGGCACCGAGAACATCGCCGGCACCGACACCGCGCTCCTCGACCGGCACGTGTGGGCCGCCAAGGGCGACGGCTCCGACTGGATGGCGGGCGGCTCCTACCTGGTGGCGCGCCGCATCCGCATGCACATCGAGACCTGGGACCGCACGTCCCTGCGCGAGCAGGAGGACATCTTCGGCCGCAACAAGGGCGAGGGCGCCCCGGCCGGCGGCCGCAAGGAGCGCGACAAGATCGTCCTGGCGAAGCTGAGACCGGACGCGCACGTCAGGCTCGCCCACCCCGACACCAACGGCGGGACGAAGATCCTCCGGCGCGGCTACTCGTTCACCGACGGCTCGGACGGCCTCGGACGCCTGGAGGCGGGCCTGTTCTTCATCGCCTTCCAACGCGACCCCCGAACCGGCTTCATCCGCATCCAGCAGTCACTGGCCACCGACGCGATGAACGAGTACATCCAACACGTAGGCTCCGGCATCTACGCCTGCCCCCCCGGCCCCCGCGAAGACGGCGGCTACTGGGGCGAGGGTCTGTTCGCGTAATCACAACTCCCACGAACCCTTGCGCGCACCGTAACGATCGCCGCAGTGCCCGTTGAAGGAGGGCCCTCAGGGCCCGACGCCGAGGGCACTGCAAAGAAGCAGGCTTGGTAGTTTCCTCAAGCGTCGACAACCTCAGCGTTGCGATCGCGTGCGAAGCCAGGTTCGAGCGTGCGAGAACCTGATCGCGCAGCGAGCCGCCAGGCGAGACGGAGCGATGCAGCGATCGCCGCAGTGCCCGTTGAAGGAAGGCGTGCAACGCCTGACGCCGAGGGCACTGCAAATTAAGACTGAGTCCCACGTTCGGAGCGGATTCGGGTTACGACGTCGCCGGCGGCTGTTTTGATGGACTCCAGCTCCTGTAGGTACGACCAGTAGTCGGGGTGCGGGCCTGTGAGGCGCTTCGGGGCGTTTTCCAGGCGCGCGACCAGTGAGTCCAGGGTGCGGGCGTGTTGGGGGGCGGCGCCGCCTGGTTGGGCCATGGCCAGGCGCTGCGCGTCCCGTATGGCGAACTGGACGCGCTCCGCCGGCTTGGACGGGTCGGCGGCCACCGCCTTCAGTTCCGACACCCGTCCGGTGACCTGGCCGGCGCGCCGGTCGGCGGCGTTCAGTTCGGTGCGGGCGGCGGTGAGTGACTGCTGCGCCTGCTTCCACTCGGTGCGGGACGTGAACGCCGATGCCTCGTTCAGCCGCTCGCGCGCGCGGGTGAGGGCCGCCTCGATGGCCTCGGGGGCGCCCCGCAGGTCGTGCCAACAGGACTGCGAGTAGCCGCGCAGCAGGACCTTCATCGCCTGCCTGACGGGCTCCACACGGCCCGCGACGATGTCGACCCGGGTCCGGGCCGAGGCGAGGGAGTTTCGGACCTTCTCGGCCATCTGAGGCAGCTCCGCGGCTGCTTCACGCGCCCGCTCGGCGGCGGCCCGGACCTCGTCGGCCTTCCGCAGCGCTCCGTCGAGCCCGAGGCCGCCGAGTCCCTGCCGGCCGAGGACGGTCAGGCCCTCCTTGGCGAGCGCCAGTTCCGCCTCCGGGTCGGAGGCGTCCATCCCGGCCGTCCGGGCGGCGGCCACGGCGGCGTCGGCGGCGGCGACGGCGTCGCGTGCGGCGGTCAGCCGGGGCGGGAGCTGGTCGAGCGCGGCCTCCAGTTGCGCCATGCGCGGCGCGAGCCGCTCGGCGAAGCCGTTGAGGTTCCGCATGACCTGCTGGAGGCGCTCGGTGGATCCCACGAACGCGCGGCGCGCGGCGTCGTACTCGGCCGGTGTGCGGTCCTGGTCGTCGAGGTCGTGCGCGTCCAGGACGGAGATGTAGGCCGTGGACGCGGCGTCGGCGGCCTCGGCCAACCCCGTGAACTCGCGCCGTGCCGGCGCGGCCGCCGCCGCGTCCAGGTCCTCGAAGACGGTGACCCGGCCGTCGAGGTACTTCTGCGCCTGGTCCATGTCGTAGAAGGCGGACGCGGCCGCCTCCCGCGCCTCGATCGCCGCGGCGGCCGCCTGCGCGCCCCGGCCCCGTCGGCGCTGGTCGCCCGCTCCCCGCAACGCCGCCTCCCTCGCTCCGCCGTTCCAACAGTGCCCAAGGTAATGCTCTCGCGAAAGATGGAACGGATAGCATCGCTGCTACGTCGACATAGCGAGGCGCCGGGCGGCGTCCGATACGGCATGCGATCTTGGAGGCACTGTGGGTGTCAGTCTCAGCAAGGGCGGCAACGTCTCGCTCACCAAGCAGGCACCGGGTCTGACCGCGGTGACCGTCGGTCTGGGCTGGGACCTGCGCACCACCACCGGGACCGACTTCGACCTCGACGCCTCGGCGATGGTCCTGGACGCCTCCGGAAAGATCATCACGGACCAGCACTTCGTCTTCTTCAACAACCTGCGCACCCCCGACGGCGGCGTCGAGCACACCGGTGACAACACCACCGGCGCCGGCGAGGGCGACGACGAGCAGATCAAGGTGAACTTCGGTGTGATGCCGGCCACCGCGGAGCGGGTGGCGTTCGCCGTGTCGATCTACGACGCCGACGGCCGCAGCCAGAACTTCGGCCAGATCCGCAACGCCTACATCCGCGTGCTGAACCAGGGCGACGGCAA
Source organism: Actinomadura rubrisoli (assembly GCF_004349215.1). Taxonomy (GTDB): domain Bacteria; phylum Actinomycetota; class Actinomycetes; order Streptosporangiales; family Streptosporangiaceae; genus Spirillospora; species Spirillospora rubrisoli. The sequence continues at coordinate 5,416 of NZ_SMKU01000204.1, forward strand.
CGAGCTCGCCCGGTACGACCTGTCCGAGGACGCCTCGATGGAGACCGCGATGGTGTTCGGGGAGCTCTACCGGGCGGGGGCCGAGTGGAAGTTCAAGGCCGTCGGCCAGGGGTACGCCTCGGGTCTGGCGGGCATCGCCATGGACTTCGGCGTCAACATCTGACCATCTCCACCCGTCCCCACCGGAAGGGAGTGGCCCGATCATGGGCGTCTCACTCGCCAAGGGCGGCAACGTCTCGCTGACGAAGGCCGCCCCCAACCTCAACGCCGTCTCCGTCGGCCTCGGCTGGGACGTGCGCGCCACCACCGGCGCCGACTTCGACCTCGACGCCTCGGCATTGATGCTCACGGGTGCGGGTAAGGTCATGTCCGACCAGCACTTCGTCTTCTTCAACAACCTCAAGAGCCCGGACGGCTCCGTCGAGCACACCGGCGACAACCTGACCGGCGAGGGCGAGGGCGACGACGAGTCGATCAACGTCGACCTCACCGGCGTGCCGCCCGAGTGCGAGCGGATCGTGTTCCCGGTGTCGATCTACGACGCCGACAACCGGCAACAGAACTTCGGCCAGGTCCGCAACGCCTTCATCCGGATCGTCAACCGCTCCGACGGCAACGAGCTCGCCCGGTTCGACCTCACCGAGGACGCCTCCACCGAGACGGCCATGGTGTTCGGGGAGCTGTACCGGCACAGTGGCGAGTGGAAGTTCCGGGCCGTCGGCCAAGGGTACGCTTCGGGACTGGCCGGCATTGCCCTGGACTTCGGTGTCAATGTCGGCTGACGGCGGGTCCCCGCACGCCGGTCGTCCCGTCCGGCCGTCCCACCTATCAGAGATACGCGCATGATTCTTCGCACCTTCGGGTGGTCCTTCGCCGTCACGGTCGTCGGCCTGCTCATCGCCCTGCTCTACGACGGGGCGACCGGCCTGGCACTGGTCGCCGTGCTGGCCGTCCTGGAGATCTCGCTGTCGTTCGACAACGCCGTGGTCAACGCCAAGGTGCTCGACCGCATGAGCCCGTTCTGGCAGAAGATCTTCCTGACCGTCGGCATCGCCATCGCCGTGTTCGGCATGCGGCTGGTGTTCCCCCTGCTGATCGTGGGGATCACCGCCAAGCTGAACCCGGTCGAGGCGTTCGACCTGGCGCTCAACAACTCGCACCGCTACCACGAGCTGATGACCGACGCGTATCCGATGATCGCGGCGTTCGGCGGCATGTTCCTTCTGATGCTGTTCCTGGACTTCGTGTTCGAGGAGCGCGCCGACAAGTGGCTGCCGTGGCTGGAGAAGCCGCTCGCCCGGATCGGCAAGCTGGACCAGCTGTCGGTGGTCGTCGCGGGCGGCTCGCTGGCGTTCGTCGCGGGCCTGTACGCCAAGGACCCCGGCGAGGTCATGATCGCCGGAGTGCTCGGCATGGTCACCTACATCCTGGTCAACGGCCTGGGCGAGCTGTTCTCCGAGGTGAGCGTGGGCGACGAGGACGGCGACGGCGAGGCGGCGGAGGGCGCGGCGCGGTCCGGGCCGAGCTCGCTGGCCCTGGCCACCGGCAAGGCCGGGTTCTTCCTGTTCCTTTACCTGGAGGTGCTGGACGCCTCGTTCAGCTTCGACGGCGTCATCGGCGCGTTCGCGATCAGCACCGACCCGATCGTCATCGCGCTGGGCCTGGGCATCGGCGCCATGTACATCCGGTCGCTGACGGTCTTCCTGGTCCGCAAGGGCACGCTGCACGAGTACGTCTACCTGGAGCACGGCGCCCACTGGGCGATCGGCGCCCTGGCGGTCTGCATGCTCGTCAGCATCGGCCACCACGTCCCCGAATGGATCACCGGCGGGCTCGGGGCCGGCCTGATCATCGCCGCGTTCGTCAGCTCCGTGGTGCGCAACCGCGGCGACGGCGAGGGGCCTGCGGCGGCGTCCGGCGGGGACAAGCAGCTCCACTCCAGCAAGGTCTGAAACCGCCCGGAGCCTCTGGATTCCTGTCCGTACCCCGCGACGAGCATCACCACCGAAGGAGCCGACGATGTCGATCTCGCTGCAGAAGGGGCAGAAGGTCTCCCTGGCCAAGCCCGGCGGAGGCACGCTCACCAGGGTCCGGATGGGCCTCGGCTGGGACGCCGTGGTCAAGAAGGGCTTGTTCGGCAAGGGCAAGGCCCAGTCGATCGACCTGGACGCCTCGTGCCTGCTGTTCGACGCCAGCGGCAACCTCGCCGACTCGGTGTGGTTCCGCCAACTGCGCAGCAAGGACGGCTCCGTCCACCACACCGGCGACAACCTCACCGGCGCGGGCGAGGGCGACGACGAGGTCATCAACGTGGATCTGCAGTCCGTCCCGGCGAACGTCGTCCAGCTGGTCTTCACGGTCAACTCGTTCACCGGCCAGGACTTCTCGCAGATCGAGAACGCGTTCTGCCGGCTGGTGGACGAGACCACCGGGCAGGAGCTCGCCCGCTTCGACCTGAGCGGCGCGGGCCAGCACAACGCCCAGGTCATGGCGAAGGTGGCGCGGGACGGGTCCGGCTGGTCGATGACGGCGATCGGCGCGACCGCGACCGGCCGCACCTTCCAGGACCTGCTCCCGGCGGTGTCGGCCCACCTGTGACGGACCCTGCCGGTGGCGCCGCCGCGCTTGCGGCGGCGCCACCGGCACCTGCGCGGACACCGGGCGTGAGCCGGGTGCGTGCTGCGCTCCGGCGTTCCCGGGCCGGGTGCCGGCGACCGGTCGGTACCCGCCGGGCATCGCGGGCACCGCTCCCTGGCCATCGGCGGGCCTGCGCGTCGGCCTGGCGGCGCGCCCGTGTGTCAGCCGGTCGGCGCGTCCGTGTGTCAGCCGGTCAGCAGGCCCGCGCCCCGGGCCCGGGCCAGCCAGTTCGGGTACTCGGTCATCAGCAGGTCGAACAGCGCGTCGTCGGAGATCGTCGAGGGGTCGTCCACCGTGAAGAAGTCGGCGTTGTCCACGTGACGCCCCGGCATGTCGTCCAGCCGCTGGAGGTAGGCGAACTCGGCGTCGCCCGCGCCTTGCGTGATCGCGATGAACTGCCAGAACAGCGGCTCGTAGCTCGACCACATGACCTGGTTGTCGGTCTCCTTCGGGTCGAACGTCCCGCCGTCGGTGAGGAACATGACGTAGACGGGGCTGCCGGCGGCCAGCGGCGCCGCGCGCTTCTTGTCGGAGCCGAAGTAGTGCTTGCGGATCAGCCGCATGGCCTTGCTGTAGTAGGTGCCGCCCTCGAATCCGTACCGGCGGACGAGGTCGTCCACGTAGCCCTGGTGGTTGTGCAGGCCGAGCCCGCCCGCCTTGTGGCCCTTCGCGGCGAACAGGAACACCTCCACCTCGGCGTCGTCGTCGAACCGCGCCGCGAGCGCGAGGACGCGCTCGGCGAGCGCCTGGATCTTGCCCGATTCGTACAGCCAGCTCATGGAGCCGCTGATGTCCAGGCAGAGCGCGACCCGGGCGGTGTGCTCGCCCAGCCCGCGCTTCTCCAGCGACACCGCCGCCTTCTTGGTGAGGCTCAGCAGCGCGGGAGACTCGTTCTCCAGCCGCTTCTCCAGCGAGATCAGCTTCTGCTTCTTGAGGCTGATCGCGGACACGGGCGCGGCTGCGGGCGTTGGTGCGGGCGCGGGCGTCGGGGCGGCTGCGGATGTGGGCGTGGGGGCGGGGTCGGGCGCCTCGTCCACCGCGATGCCGAAGTCGGTGGCGAGCCCGGCCAGGCCGCTGGCGTAGCCCTGGCCGACCGCGCGGAACCTCCAGCCGCCCCCGCGCCGGTACAGCTCACCGGCCACCATCGCGGTCTCCGCCGCCGCGTCGGTGATCGCGAACTCGGCGATGGGCGCGCCGCTCGCCGCGTCCAGGAGCTGCAGCGTCAGGTCCGGGACCGCTCCAAACGGGCCCCCGTCGGCGGACGCGGTGAGCGCGATCCGCTCGATCTCGGGCTCCAGCCGGACGGTGTCGACGACCAGGCTCTCGCCGCCGTCGCCGGAGCCCTCGTGGCCGACCGCGCCGGACGGGTGCCGCGGCTGGTTGTAGAAGACGAAATCCTTGTCGGAGCGGACCTTTCCGGCACCGGTCAGCAGAAGCGCGGAAGTGTCCACGCCGGGGACTCCCGGGCCGGGCCGCCACGTGAGGCGGACCCTGAGTGTCGATGCCGTTACCGGGGCATTTGCCCCCTTGGCCAGCTTCATCATGATCCAGAGCATACTGATCGTGTTTTGGGCGAATGAGTGTTTGGTCCGACTATTCTTGAACGATTCCGGGGGAAGGGTCTCGGAGGGGACCGACGATCCGCGCGCAGCGGTCCGATCCTGAGGGGAACTTTGTGAATGCGGCATTTCGACCACATTGACACCACGCACCGCAAGCACCTCTTCTACCGGCATCCCCGGCGGTTCGAGCGGCATGACGACCCGGAGGTGCTGGCGGTCGCGCTCGGCGCGACGCTCTACAGCCCGGCCACGCGGCCCGTCCTCGCGGACGACATCGAGAAGGCGGCCGGGCGGGGCGTGATGAGCATGGTCGTGTGCCTGGAGGACGCGATCGCCGACGCCGACGTCGCCGCCGGGGAGGCCAACGCGGTCGCCCAGCTGCGCCGGCTGCACGAGCGCGGCGCGGAGGTGCCGCTGCTGTTCGTCCGGATCCGCCGGCCGGGGCAGATCGGCGACCTGATCGACCGGCTCGGCGCCGCCGCGCGGCTGGTCACCGGCTTCGTCCTGCCCAAGTTCGCCCCGGCCACGGGCGCGGCGTTCCTCGACGCGCTGGAGGAGACGGCCGCGCGCACCGGCCTCCGGCTGCTGGCCATGCCGGTGATCGAGAGCCCCGAGGCGGTGTACGCCGAGACCCGCACCGAGATGCTGAACGACGTGGCGCGGCTGCTCGCCAAGCGCCGGGAGCGGATCCTCGCGGTCCGGCTCGGCGCCACCGACATGTCGGCGGCCTACGGGCTGCGCCGCCCGCCGGACCTGACGATCTACGACATCCGGCCGGTCGCGGGCGTGATCTGCGACGTGGTCAACATCCTCGGCCGCGCGGACGGCAGCGGGTTCGTGGTGACCGGGCCCGTCTGGGAGTACTTCTCGGCGGGCGAGCGGATGTTCAAGCCGCAGCTCAGGCGGTCGCCGTTCGAGGCCCAGCAGGCCGCGCCGCTGCGGCAGCGGCTGATCACCTCCGATCTGGACGGGCTGATCCGCGAGGTGCACCTGGACAAGGCCAACGGGCTGACGGGCAAGACCGTGATCCATCCGAGCCATGTGGCGGCCGTCCACGCGCTGTCGGTGGTGACGCACGAGGAGTACTGCGACGCCGCCGACATCCTCGGGGTGGCCGGAGGGGGCGCGATGGCCAGCTCGTACGCGAACAAGATGAACGAGGCGAAGCCGCACCGGGCGTGGGCGGAGCGGCTGATGCTGCGCGCCCAGGTGTTCGGCGTGGCGGCCGAGGGCGTGACCTTCGTGGAACTGCTGGAAGCGGCGGGAAGCCGGTGAGCGGCGGGGTGACCTGGCCGGGGGAGTGGGTGGCGTCGCGGCTCGGTGTGCGCCTCGCGAGCGGTGATCGCCTGGCCGGGGCGGGGCTGAGCGAGCTGGTGGGGCTGGCGGTTCGGCGCAACAAGCGGCGGGCGCATCTGCTGGTGTCGTCGGTTCTGGGCAAGCACGTCCCCACCGATCCTCGCCTGGTGTACGGGGCGGGGCTGCTGCTCGGCGATCTTGTGCGCGCGCGCCTGCGCGATGACGAATCGCCTCGCGCGGCGGCGTTCCTCTCGGACGCCCTTCGTGGCGTTCCGGGCGCCGCTGCCGCACTGCGCGACTCGATGCGCGAACCGTCTGCGCCGGTGGACGCTCTGGTCCTCGGATACGCCGAGACAGCCACCGCCCTAGGGCACTCAGTAGCGGACGCTTTGGGCGGCGCCTACTACCTGCACTCGACGCGCCGTCCCGTGAAGGGCTTCGCTACATACGGCGGGTTCGAGGAAGAGCACAGCCACGCCACGAGCCATCTGCTCCTGCCCGCCGATCCCGTCGCGTTCGACAGGGACGTTCCCGCTGTGCTGGTGGACGACGAGCTCTCCACTGGACGGACGGTCCTCAACACCATTGAGGCTCTGCACGCTGTCCGTCCCCGGCGCCACTACGTCCTGGCGGCGCTCGTCGACCTGCGCGGCGAAGATGACCGTGCACGGATGCGCGAACTCGCCGACCGTCTTGGCGCCCGCATCGACGCCGTGGCCCTCGCCCATGGCCGCGTGGAGCTGCCCGAGGGCGTCTTGAAAGCAGGCACGGCGCTCGTCGATACCCTTTCGGACCGCCCTTCACCGAACCATTCCGCGGGCGCGTTCGACGTGACGCGCGTGGCCGTCGACTGGCCGCGCGGGTTGCCGGACGGCGGACGGCACGGGTTCCTGCCCGTCCACCGCACGAGGCTGGAGAAGGACCTGCCCCGCATGGCCGACGTCCTGGCGGAACGGCTCGGGGCGGGTGCCTCCCGTGTCCTCGTCCTCGGCTTCGAGGAGCTGATGTACGCGCCTCTGCGGCTGGCGGAGGCGCTCGCCGATGCGCTGCCGGATGTGGACGTCCGCTACTCGACGACGACCCGCTCGCCCGTCCTGGCCGTGGACGATCCGGGGTACGCGATCAGGACGCGGCTGGCCTTCCCGTCCCACGACGAGCCGTCCGACGGTCCGGGGGAGCGGTACGCCTACAACGTGTCCTCCGCGTTCGACCGGATCGTGTTCGTCGTGGACGACGTGGGCGACACCGAAGAGCTGGCCCACGGGCTCTTGGAGCGGCTGCGCGCGCTTGCGCCGGTGCTGCTCGTCCCCGTCCCCGCCTATAGGAGAGAAGCGTGAGCCTGCCCAGGCCCCTGCATGGCCCGGAGTTCGGCAGCTACCCGGCGGACGACGTCGCATGGCTGCTGAAAGACCTGTCGGACGTACGGCTGGAGGCGCCCACCGAGGAGCGGGAGGCCGCCATCCAGGCGGGCCGGGCCCACTACGCCGAAACGCTGCCAGAGGAGTACCAGCCGGGGCCCGAGTACAGGCGGCTGTTCGAGCGGGCCCTGGAGGCGTCGGCGGAGCGGCTGGCGTACGCGGCGGGCCTGGTCACCGAGACGATCCTGGCCGAGCGCGGCCCGGACGCGGTCGTGGTCTCGCTGGCCCGCGCCGGGACGCCGGTCGGCGTGCTGATCCGGCGCTGGGCACGGTTCGCGCACGGCCTGGACCTGCCCCACTACGCGGTCAGCATCGTCCGGGCCCGGGGCATCGACACGGTCGCTCTCCGGTACCTGGCCGAGCACCACGACCCGTCCACAGTGATGTTCGTGGACGGCTGGACGGGCAAGGGCGCGATCACCCGCGAGCTGACCGCCGCCCTGGACGCCTATACCGCCGCGCGCTTTCCCGACGATCTCGCCGTCCTCGCCGACCCCGGCCGGTGCACGTCCCTGTACGGCACCCGTGACGACTTCCTGATCCCGTCCGCCTGCCTCAACTCCACCGTGTCGGGCCTGGTCAGCCGGACGGTACTGAACGACAAGCTGATCGGCCCAGGAGACTTCCACGGGGCGAAGTTCTATGCGGAACTGGCCGCCGACGACGTCTCGACCCACTTCCTCGACACCGTCTGCGCGCGCTTCGCGGACGTGGCCGAAAGGGTCGCGAAGGACCTGCCGGACCTGCGCGCCTCCGACCGGACACCCGACTGGTCCGGCTGGGAGGCCGTCCGCCGCGTCGGCCAGGCCCACGGCGTCGACGACCTCAACCTCATCAAGCCGGGCGTGGGGGAGACCACCCGGGTGCTGCTGCGCCGCGTCCCCTGGAAGGTCCTGGTACGGGCCGACGGGGGCACCGACCTGACGCACATCCGGCTCCTCGCGGAGGAACGCGGCGTGCCCGTCCTGGACGCGGACGACATCCCGTACGCGTGCATGGGCCTGATCCACCCCCGTTTCGGCAAGGGAGCCGCCCAGTGACCATCCTTGTGTGCTCCGACCTGGACCGGACGCTCATCTACTCGGCGTCCGCGCTCGGCCTGGACGGCCCGGACGAGACCATGCCGCGCCTTCTCTGCGTCGAGCTCTACCAGGGCGCGCCCCTGTCGTACATCCTGGAGCCGGCCGTACGGACACTGGAGACCCTGGCCGCCGCCGCCGCGCTCGTCCCGACGACGACGCGGACGCCGGAGCAGTACCGCCGCGTCCACCTGCTGGAGAAGCCGCCCGCCTACGCGATCTGCTCCAACGGCGGGCACATCCTCGTGGACGGGACGGACGACCCCGACTGGGCCGCCGCCGTCCGCACCCGCGCCGCCGACTCCTGCGCGCCCCTCGCCGAGATCCAGGCCCACCTGACCGGCACCGGCGGCGACTTCGTCCTCAAGCGACGCACCGCCTCCGACCTGTTCGCCTACATGGTCGTGGACCGGGCCGCCCTCCCCACAGGGTGGGCCGACGACCTCACCGGCTGGTGCGCCGAACGCGGCTGGCGCACGTCCCTGCAAGGCCGCAAGGTCTACTGCCTGCCCGCGTCCCTGACCAAGGCCGCCGCGGCGGCGGAGGTCGTCCGCCGCACCGGCGCCGGAACGATGCTGGCGGCGGGCGACTCCCTGCTCGACATCGAGCTGCTGGAGGCGGCCGACGCCGCCGTCCGCCCCGCCCACGGCGAGCTGCACGACGCCGGCTGGACGTCCCCCGCCACCACCGTGACCGCCTCCCGCGGCATCGCCGCCGGTGAGGAGATCGCCACCTGGCTCCTCGGCCGCGTCACCGCAGCGGAATAAATCACCGCACGCATTCACCCCGCGTGGAGAAGCGACGGCCCCCAGGGGCTCGTCGCGGCCGCCTTCTCCAGTCACAATCACGGTGAACGCTCGAACACGATCGGGAGGTCATTCTGGCGCATGAGCTCCCGTCTCACCGGTGACGAGACCGCGCTGTGGCAGGCCGCGGCCCGGGTCCTCGACGCCAACTGGACCGGCACGGCGACGGCCTGGACAACAGCCCAGCCTGGGACCGCCCGCTCGGCGCGCTCCAGCTCCCGCCCACCGCCTACGCGCCCGGCCACGTCCGCCGCACCCTCCCGACCGGTGAGGACTACGACCGCTACGTCTGGCTGGTCGCCCTCATGCGCGAGGCCGGGTACGCGCCCGCCTACCTCCGAGAGGCCCACCCCTTCGCCGTCGAGGACCCCCTCGTCAACGCCACCTACCTGGCCTCCGCCCACGCCCTGGCCGAGATCGCCGAGATCGTCGGGGGCGACCCCGTCCCGCACCGCGAATGCGCCGAGCGCGTCCACCGGGCCCTCCTCGACCGCCTCTGGGACGCCGAGACCGGCTGCTTCCGCGCCCGCGACCTGCGCGACGACCGGCTCCTGCCCGTCCTCACCGCCGGCTCGTTCGGCCCCCTCCTGGACCCCGAACTGCCCGCCCCGATCGCCCGGAACCTCGTCGACCTCCTGCTGTCGGCCCGCTTCGCCGGGGCCGCCGGCTACCCCGTCCCCACCTGCGACATCCAGGCCCCCGCGTTCGACCGCGCCGGCTACTGGCGCGGCCCCACCTGGATCAGCACCAACTGGCTGATCTGGTACGGCGCCCTCGCCCACGACATCCCCGTCGTCGCCGACCTGCTCTACGGCTCCACGATGCGCCTCGTCCGCCAGTCCGGCTTCCGCGAGTTCTTCGACCCCTTCGACGGGACGGGCCGGGGCGGCCACGACCACTCCTGGTCGGCCGCCCTCGTCCTGGACCTGCTGGGAGCCCGCCGCGCCCCCCAGGCCGCCTGATCGCCTACCGTTGGGGCATGCGCCTTCTCCGCGGCCGCGTGCCCTCCGGCCTCGCACTGCAGCGAGGCGAACGCCCCCTCGCGTCCGCCCCCACCCGCGGCGGCTCCCACGTCGTGGCCACCACCACGGCCCTGCACCTGCCCACCGAGTCCGGCGGCTTCACCCGCCTCCCCTGGGAACACGTCGACCAGGCGTCCTGGAAGGACGGCTGGCTCCACGTCCACGAGACGTCCGGCGGCGCCGAGCACCACGTCCGCCTCACCGACCCCGGCTCCGTCCCCGAGACGGTCAGGGAACGCGTCACCTCCACCATCGCCGTCAGCCACCACGCCAAGCTCCCCGGCGGCGCAAAGGTCCGCATCGCCGGCCGCCGCCCCGCCTCCGGCGGCGACGTGCGCTGGTCGTTCGTCTTCGACGCCGGCCTCGACCCCGACGACCCGGGCCTGCGCGCCCAAGCCGAACAGGCCCTCCAAGACCTGCGCCGCCAGACCGGCCTCTAGGACGCCTCCTACAGGTCTTGCGCTCTAACCCGGGTAGACGGGCGGCTGCTCCTCCTCGACCTTGTCGCGCTTGCCCATCCGATCCCCGATCTGCTCGGGCACGCGCTCCTTGGCCGAGGCCGCCACGGTCCCCGCTCTCTCCTTGGCCGCCCCCGCGATCTCGCCGCCCTTGGTGCGCAGCACGTCGGCGGCCTCCTGCACGTTCGGGTTCTCCGACACCTGCCGCGACCAACGCATGATCTGCTCGTACCGCTCCCGCCCGGCCTTCGTCCCAAGGACGTAGCCGATCGCGGCGCCAACGACCAGGGTCGTCCGGTGCTTCATCACAAACCTCCAGCCTGCGGAATCGTGCACCCCCTATACCCGCGATCGCCGCCCCCACCCCTAACGCGCGCGCGAACAGCCCTGGACATGCGCTAACCTAGACCCGCCGACAGGGACCCAAGCCCCATCGGCCGCACGATCCCGCGTAGCTCAATCGGCAGAGCAGCCGGCTGTTAACCGGCAGGTTATTGGTTCGAGTCCAATCGCGGGAGCCGAGGCGACCTCTTCTGCTCGCTGAGCTGGCGCTCAGCTTCGCCGGGGCCCGCGGTGTTGACCCGGGGGGCGACCCCCGGACCCCCGATGTGGGGGCTCCGCCCCCGCGACCTCTTCTGCTCGCTGAGCTTGCGCTCAGCTTCGCCGGGGCCCGCGGTGTTGACCCGGGGGGCGACCCCCGGACCCCCGATGTGGGGGCTCCGCCCCCACGC
>NZ_SMKU01000205.1 GCF_004349215.1 Actinomadura rubrisoli
GGGTCTTGTGGGCGCGGCGCATCGACTCGGCGGGGTCGGCGCCGGGGGCGGTCAGCTCCGGGTCGAAGTTCAGGTCGACGAACAGCTCGGTGACGCCCTGCGCGGCGAGCGCGGCGAAGTCGGAGCGGACCTGCTCGGCGGTCCCGGTGAGCGGCTTGCGGTCCTCGCCGCCGCCCCCGTCCCGGATCCGCACGGCGCCCCGGCACACGAACCGCAGCGCGTCCGCGTCCCGTCCCGCGCCCTCGGCGGCGTCGCGGACGATCTGGATGGAGCGGCCGATCGCGGTGAGGTCGGCGCGGCTGGAGCTGACCCATCCGGCGGCCAGCCGCCCGGCGCGGCGCAGGGCGGGCTCCGAGGTCCCGCCGAGCAGGATCGGCGGCCCGGAGGGCTGCACGGGCCGGGGGTCCATCGTGACGGGCGGGATGTCGTAGAACTCGCCGTGGAACTCGCTGGCGTCCCCGGGCCCGCCGCCCCACAGGGCCCGCAGCGCCGCGATGAACTCCTCCGCGCGCGCCCCGCGGCGCCGCATCGGCGCGCCGATCGCGGCGAACTCCTCGGGCATCCAGCCGAGCCCGAGCCCGAGGTCGAGCCGCCCGCCGGTGACGTGGTCGAGCGTCCCGGCCTGCTTGGCCAGCATCGGCGGCGGGTAGAACGGCAGGTTCAGCACGGCCACCCCGAGCCGCACCCGGCTGGTGTGCCCGGCGAGGTAGGCCAGCGTCACCAGCGGGTCGGGGACCTCCCGGTAGGTCCGGTCGCCTGAGCCCGCCGGGTTGAGGACGCGCTGCAGCGTCCAGAGGGAGTGGTACCCCAGCTCCTCGGCGCGCTGCGCGATCTCCACCTGGTTGGCGGGCGTGGACCACGCCCCCGACACCGGTACGGCGAACCCGATCAGCACACCGGCCTCCTCCCCGCAAGATCCTCAACCTGAACCTTACAACGTCAAGGCCGCCGCTTGGGTGGCGAATCAGGGATAGCGGAAGGTGGCTCGGAGGGTGTTGTGGGCGGACGAGGGCGCGGCCACGTGGTCCAGGCCGAGGAGGGCGGCGCCCAGGAGCGGCGGCTCCTCGGGGACGAGGAGCCGGGCGCGGGGGGCGAGATCCGCGTAGCGTTCGGAGACCGCGTCCATCAGCAGCGGGCGGCGGGCGCGCAGGACGCCGCCGCCGAGGACGACGTCGGCGGGGGCGTCCAGCAGGCCGAGGCGCCGCAGCACCACCGAGCCCAGGATCGCCACCTCCTCGGCGAGCCGCAGCACCACGGCGCGGGCGACCTCGTCGCCGGCCTCGGCGGCGTCGAGCAGGACGGGCGACAGGTCGTTGACGCGGCCCTCGTCGAACTCGCCGAGGTGGATGCCGACGCCGACGTCGACGGCGCGCTCGACGCCGAAGTGCGCGGCGACGGCGGCGGTGAGGGCCGTCCGCGGGCCGCGGCCGTCCTCGCCGCGGATGCCGTGCCACAGCGCCGCGCGGCCCAGCTCGCCGCCGCCGCCCCAGTCGCCGGTGTGGGGGCCGAGGGAGGGGAAGCGGGCGGTGCGGCCGTCGGGGGCGACGCCCGCGCAGTTGATGCCCGCGCCGCAGACGACGGCGACGCCCCAGCCCTCGCCGGCGGCGCTGCGCAGCAGCGCGAAGGTGTCGTTGCCGACGGTGACGCTCGGCGCGAGGCCCCGGGCGAGCAGGAGCTTCTCCAGGCGCTCCTCCTCGCCGGGCAGGTCCACGTTGGCCATGTAGGCGGCGAGGTGGGCGACATCGGCGGGCGAGACGCCGGCGCGGGCGAGCGCGTCCCGGGCGACCCCGGCGAGCGTGTCGACCGCCGCGGTGAGCCCGGTCGTGCGCGGGCGGAACCCGTCGCCGCGGGCGGTGGCGAGCAGCTCGCCGCCGACGGCCGCGACGGCCGCGTCGGTCTTGCTGTTGCCGCCGTCCACGGCGACGACGACGCCCCGCGCGGCACCGGCCATCACGCGGCCCACGGCAGATGGGCGCGGTTGGCAGCGACCAGGTCGCGGGCGAGGCGGTCGGCGACGTCGAGCTGCCCGATCAGGGGGTGGGCGAGCAGCGCCGCGGCGACCCGGTCGACGCCGCCGCGCAGCGCCGCGTCCAGGGCCAGCTCCTCGTAGGCCGACACGTGCGCGACCAGCCCGGCCAGCAGCGGCTCCAGCGGGGGGACGGGCAGCGGGACGGGCCCGGCCGCGGTGATCCGCGCCGGCACCTCGATGACCGCCCGGTCGTCCAGGAAGGGGAGCGTACCGCCGTTGCGGACGTTCACCACCTGCGCGTCGCCCCGTCCGGTCAGCAGGGACGCGGCGAGCTGTACGGCGGCCTCGGAGTAGTAGGCGCCGCCGCGTTCCTCCAGCCGGGCGGGTTTGGTGTCCAGGGTCGGGTCGGCGTACATGGCGAGCAGGTCGCGTTCGAGCGCGGCGACCTGCTCGGCCCGCGACGGCGCGCCGCGCTGCTCCTCGACCACGAGGTCGTGCTGGTAGAAGTAGCGCAGGTAGTAGGAGGGGACGGCGCCGAGCCGGCGCAGGAACGCCGCCGGGAGCCCGGCCGCCTCGGCGAGCTCGCCGGGGTGGTCGTCGAGCAGGCCCGGCAGGACGTCCTTGCCGTCCAGGTCCACCGAGCGGACCCAGGTGAGGTGGTTCAGGCCCGCGTGGCCGAGGCTCACCCGGTCCGGCGGGACACCGAGGAGCCCGGCCGCGCGGCGCTGGACCCCGATCGCCACGTTGCACAGCCCGGCCGCCCGGTGGCCCGCGTCCAGCAGGGCGCGGGTGACGATGCCCACCGGGTTGGTGAAGTCGATGATCCACGCGTCGGGCGCGCGCGCGGAGACGCGCTCGGCGATGTCCAGGACGACCGGGACGGTGCGCAGCGCCTTGGCGAGCCCGCCCGCGCCCGTGGTCTCCTGCCCGACGCAGCCGCACGCGAGCGGCAGCGTCTCGTCCACGTGCCGGGCGGTCTGCCCGCCGACCCGCAGCTGCAGCAGCACCACCGTCGCGCCGTCGACCGCGTCGTCGAGGTCGCAGGTGGTGCGCACCGTGCCGGGGTGCCCGGCGCGGGCCAGCATCCGCGCGGCGAGCCCGCCGACCAGCTCCAGCCGCCCGGCGTCGGGATCGGCGAGGACCAGCTCGGACACCGGCAGGTCCGCGCGCATCCGCGCGATGCCGTCGACCAGTTCGGGGGTGTAGGTGGAGCCACCTCCGACGACTGTCAGCTTCAACCCTTCACTCCCGTCAAGGTGATGCCCTGGATGAAGACGCGCTGGGCGAGGAAGAACACCACCAGCACCGGCAGGATCGTCAGCAGGGTGGCGGCCATGGTGAGGTTCCATTCGACGTGGCGCGCGGCGCGGAAGGTGGCCACGCCGATGGCCAGCGTCCAGTTCTCGGGCTTGGTGTAGACCAGCGGCCCGTAGTAGTCGTTCCAGCAGTAGAAGAACTGGAACAGCGCCACCGCCGCCAGGGCGGGCTTGGCCATCGGCAGGACGACCCACAGCATCGTCCGCAGCTCCCCGCAGCCGTCCACGCGCGCGGCGTCGGCGTACTCGCGCGGGATGGTCACCAGGAACTGGCGCAGCAGGAAGATGGAGAACGGGTTGCCGAACAGGCCGGGCAGGATCAGCGGCCACAGCGTCCCGGTCAGCTCGAACCGGGACCAGACGATGTAGAGCGGCACCATCGTCACCTGCGGCGGCAGCATCATCGCGGAGATCACCACGACCAGCGCGGCGTTGCGGCCGCGGAACCGGAAGCGGGCCAGCGCGTACGCGACCGGGACGCTGGAGATCAGCATGAACACCGTGGACAGGCCCGCGTACATGGTGCTGTTGAGCGTCCAGCGGACCATGTCGCCGGTGAAGACGCGGCGGAAGTTCTCCAAGTGCCACTCGCGGGGCCACAGCGAGGAGGTGAGGGCCTGCTCGTCGGTCATCACCGCGGTGAGGAACATGAACACCAGCGGCGCCAGGAACATCAGCGCGAGCGCGACGGCGATCGAGTGGGTGGCGATCCACAGCAGCGTCCGGCGCGAGCGGGGCGTGCGGCGGGCGCGGCGCCGCTCGGCGTGGCCGCTGCGCGCGGGGGTCGCGGTGGTGGAGGTCATGCCGCCTCGTCCCCGGCGAACGCGTGGAACTGCCGGAGCAGCACCAGCGTGAACGCCATCGCGATGACGAACATGACCAGCGCCAGCACGCACGCGTAGCCCATGTTGAACTGCCGGAAGCCCTCGTCGTACAGCCATTGCGGGAACGTCAGCGTCGCGCCGTCTGGGTAGCCGGGCGCGAAGTGGGTGCCGGGCGTGTCCGCCTGGCCCGAGGCGACCTTCGCGGCCACCAGCGCCTGGGTGAAGTACTGCAGCGTCTCGATGACGCCGGTGACGGCGGCGAACGCCAGGACGGGCGAGACGGTCGGCAGCGTGATGTGCCGGAACCGGGCCCAGGCACCGGCGCCGTCGATCGCGGCCGCCTCGTACAGCGACGTCGGGACGTTCAGCAGCGCCGCCAGCAGGATGATCATCACGTCGCCGACGGCCCACAGCCCGAGCAGGCCGAGGCCGGGTTTGGCCCAGGCGGCCTCGTTGAAGAAGTCGGGCAGCGTGAAGCCCAGGTGGCGGGTGATGGTGGGGAACGGGCCGGTGCCGGGGTTGAGCACGAACACGAACGCCACGGTCGCCGACACCGGCGGGATCAGGTACGGGACGTAGAACACCGAGCGGAGCACGGACCCGCCCGTCCGGATCTTGGTGAGCAGCTGGGCGATGCCGAGGCCGAACAGCACCCGCAGCGGCACCACGACCGCCACCAGCCACAGCGTGTTGCGCATCGCCTTCCAGGCGTCGCTGTCGTGCAGGAGGAAGGTGTAGTTGTCCAGCCCGACGTACTCCAGGGTGAACAGGTTGTAGCGGGTGAAGGAGAAGTACACCGTGGCGGCCAGCGGGTAGCCGAAGAACAGGCCGAACCCCACCAGCCACGGCGACAGGAACGCCAGTACCCGGAGCCGGCGGCGGCGCCGCGCCCGCGGCGCGGCCGGTCCCCGCCCGGCCCGCCGCGATGCGTTCCGCGATCGCGTCCCGGCGGGGACGCGCGGCGCGACGGAGGTCATGGATCAGCCCCCGGCCAGCTTCAGCGCGCTGTCGACCTTGCCGTCCAGGCCCTTGAGCGCCCCGTCGAGGTCGCCTACCTTCCCCGGCTCCCACTCCTCCTGGACGAACTGCTGGAACTTCACGATGTAGTCGTTGCCGTTCGGGGTGGGCGGCGTGGTGGAGGAGTTGGGGTTCTTGAACACGTCGAGGAAGGTCTTGAACTGCGGCGGCAGCGTCAGGTTCGGCGAGGACAGCGCCGGGATCGTCGACGGGACGTTGCCGAGGGCGTTGGCGAAGGTGACCAGCGCGCCGGTGTTGGTGGTCAGGTAGTTGACGAACTCCCACGCGGCCTGCGCGTGCTTGGCCCCGCGGGGGACGCCGATGACCGTCCCGATGACGAAGCCGCCGCCGTAGCGGGCCTGCTGGTCGTCGGCGACGGGCGCGGGCGCGGTGCCGTAGTCGACCTTGGGCGCCTCCTCCTGCATGAACTTGGTGCGCCACTCGCCGTCGACCGCCATCGCGACCCTCCCCTTCGCGAAGGGGTTGGACGCCTCGAACTCCTGGCCGATCGAGCGCAGGAACCGCTTGACGTTGGCGTAGCCGTACCAGTCGATCAGGCTCTTGTTCCACTGGAGGTAGGCCCTGAACGCCGGGTCCTTGGCGTAGTTGGCGTGCCCGTCGGGGGTCAGCCACTTCACCCCGAACTGCGTGGCGAGGTGCTGCGCCTGGTGCTCGTAGTACTGCGCCGACGGCATGAACCCGGCGACCTTGATCGTCCCGTCCTTGTCGCGGACGGTGAGCTTCTTGGCGAGCTCGGTCAGCTGCCCCATCGTCCTGGGCGGCTGCTCGCCCTTCATCAGGGCCTTGTTGTAGTAGAGCCCGTAGGCGTCGGCCAGCAGCGGCATCGCGCAGCGGCGGCCCTTGTACTGGGTGTACTCCTGGACGGCCTTGGGGAACTGGTTCAGGTCCAGCTTGGACTTGGCGATGTAGGGCGTGAGGTCCTGCCAGGCGCCGCTCTGGCACCACTGGCCGACGCTGTCGGCGGTGAAGGAGGACACCACGTCGGGCGGGTTCCCGCCGCGGATGGCGTTGGAGATGCGCTCGTCGGTCTGGTTCTTGACGAGCTTGACGGTGATGTTGGGGTGGATCTTGCGGAAGCCCGCGACGGCGTCCTCGAACGCCTTCACCTCGTGCGGGGCGCTCCAGCCGTGCCAGACCTCGATGGTCTGCGCCTCCTCGGCCTTGGGGCCGCTGTCGGACTGGTCTCCGCTGCCGCCGGCGGTGCAGGCGGCGAGGCCGAGCCCGGCGGCGGCCAGGGCCGCGGCGAGCCTGCGCGTTGTCGTGGTGCGCACTCCGGTTCTCCTTCGGGGGAGGGACGGCCGATGCCGCCGTCCAGGGTGGGGGAGTGGATGCGGGTCAGGGGACGGTGGTGGTGAAGACCTCGTCGCGGGTCTCCCGGAGCGCCTGCTGGAGCGCCCCGGCCAGGACGGGGTTGCCCTGGACGGAGCTGACCCGCACCTTCGGGCGCGGGATCGTCAGGCTGTGCAGGTGCTGTTGGACGCGGGCGCGGAGCGGTTCTCCGCCGGCGCGCAGGACGTCCCCGGTGAGGACGACCAGCGCGGGGTCCAGGACGGCGACGACGGTGGCGAGCGTCGCGCCGAGCCGCGTGGCGAGTTCGGTCAGGGCGCGTTCCGCGCGCGCGCCCGCGTCGGACGCGGTGCGGGTCCCCGGGTGCGAGGCGCCGACCTCGTCGGCGGCGCGTCCCAGGGCGGTGGCGGCGTCCCGGCCGCGGAACCCGTGCTCGCGCATCAGCCGCAGCACGGCGACGCCGCCGGTGAGGCTGTGCACGCCGCCGGTGTGGGTGCGGCGCACGTCCCGCATGAGCGGGGCGCCCACCGCGGGCATGTAGCCGATCTCCCCGGCGCCGCCCGTCGCGCCGCGGTGCAGCGCGCCGTTCAGCACGACGGCCATGCCGACGCCGTCGGACACCCACAGCAGCACGAAGTCGCCGGCGCCCGCGGCCCGGCCGCCGGCGAGCTCGGCCAGCGCGGCCAGGTTCACGTCGTTCTCGATGGCGGCCGGGACGCCCAGGCCCTCGCTCAGCGTGCCGACCAGGTCCGGGATGTGCCAGCCCGGGATGTGGGCGGCGTACCCGAGCCGGCCGGACCCGGGGTCGACCGCGCCCTGGATGCCGATGACCACCCGGTCCAGGTGGGCGCGGGTCAGGCCCGCGGCCTTGGCGGCCCCGTCGAGCGCCTCGGCCATCCGCGCCACCACGTCCACGCCGGTGCGGCCCGGGGTCGGCAGGGTGTGCTCGCCCACGGCCGTCCCCGCCAGGTCGGCGACGGTGACCCGGATCCGCGCGGGGGTGACGTCGGCGCCCGCGACGTGCGCGGCCGTCCCGTTGATCCGGTACAGCTCGGCGGTGCGGCCGGGCAGGCCCTCGCGGATCCCGTCCCGGACGACCAGCCCCGCCTGCTCCAGCCGCGCGAGCAGCTGCGAGACGGTGGGCTTGGAGATCCCGGTCAGCTCGGAGATCTGCGGCCGGGTCAGCGGCCCCCGCGCGAGCAGGGCCTCCAGCGCGGCGCGGTCGTTGATCGCCCGCAGCAGGCTCGGCGTCCCCGGGACGGGTGCGGGCACGGGCGTGCTCCCTCCGAGTTAGGAAGGTTTCCTAACTTGGGGGAGAACGTAGGACTCGGGGACGGGGACGTCAAGACCCCGGCCGGGAAAGGCCGCCGGGAAACGGGAAGGGGACGCGCGGACGGCGCGTCAGGAGGTGCTGACGATGAAGGCGGCGTTGCCGAAGCCGATCTCGTCGCCGGGACGGACGCGGGCCGGGCCGGTCAGCCGCCAGCCGTTCACGCGCGTGCCGTTCATCGAGCCCAGGTCGGAGATCATCCAGCCCTCGTCCGCGCGGTAGATCTCGGCGTGGAAGCGGGAGACGGTCAGGTCGGTGAGGATGAACTCGCAGCCGGGCGCGCGCCCGACGACGATGCGCGACGCGCCGCCGGGCGGCAGCGCGAACCGCGGCAGCCGCGGCGCCCGCCAGGCGGCCTCGATGCGCGCGGTGGCCTGCGACACCGAGGAGATGATGCCGGTCAGCCGGCTGACGACGCGGCTGGCGGGCGGCAGGTCGTGCACGATGTCGGCCAGCTCGGCCTGGCTCTGCGCCCGCAGCACCTGGTCGACGCGCCGCTCGAACGTCTCGTGCGACATCCGTCCCTCGGCCACGCGGTCGCCCAGGACGCGCAGCACCCGGTCACGCTCCACATCGGACGCTCTCACCGGATATGAGGGCCGACCGTCCATAGCTGTGAGTATCCAGTCCCCGTCGTCGCCTGTCCAGAAGCGCTGGCGGAGGGCGGGCGATCGCCCTCACCCGCCCCCCACCTCTTCGATGCCTCCGCCCCCAGAGAAGTTCGGACGCTCCTGGATCTAACGGGAAAGCAGGTCGCGGGCGATGTGGGTGACCTGGATCTCGTCGGTGCCGGCGTAGATCTGGAAGGACCTGGCGTCGCGGGCGAGCTGCTCCACGCGGTACTCGCTCATGTAGCCGTTGCCGCCGAACAACTGGACGGCCTCCTGGGCGACCTCGCTGGCGGCCTGGGCGGCGTACAGCTTCATCGCCGACGCCTCGGCGAGGGTGGGGGTGCGGCCCGCGCGCTGCATCTCCACGTGCCGGAACACCAGGTTCTGCACGTTCAGGCGGGCGACCTCCATCTTGGCCAGCTTCAGCTGGATGAGCTGGAAGTCGCCGATCCGCTGCCCCCACAGCTCGCGGGTCCTGGCGTACTCGACCGACAGCTTCAGGCACTCCTCGATGACGCCGAGCGCCATCGCCGCGACCCCGGCGCGCTCGGTGACGAAGTTCTGCCGCGCCGACTCCTTGCCGCCGCCGGCGCCCGCGGCCAGGAGCCGGTCGGCGCCCGCGCGGACGTCGTTGAGGAACAGCTCGCCGGTGGGGGAGGAGTGCAGGCCCATCTTGCGCAGCGGCCCGCTCTGGTCCAGGCCCTGCATGCCCCGGTCGAGGACGAAGGTGAGGATCTCGCGGTCGCGCGGCTCGCGGCCGTCGTCGAGCTTGCAGTAGAAGACGATGGTGTCGGCGTAGGGGCCGTTGGTGATGAAGGTCTTGGCGCCGTTGATGACGTACTCGTCGCCGGACCTGCGCGCGGTGGCCTGCATGCCGCCGAAGGCGTCCGAGCCGGAGTTCGGCTCGGTGATGGCCCAGGCGCCGACCTTGTCCAGGGTGAGCAGGTCCAGGGCCCAGCGCCGCTTCTGCTCGGCCGTCCCGCGCTTCATGATCGTGCCCGCGGCGAGGCCGAGGCTGACGCCCATCGCCGACACCAGGCCGGGCGCGACCTTGCACAGCTCGATGACCGGCAGCATGCTCATCGCCGCGTCGCCGCCGCCGGGGCGCTCCTCGCCGCCGCCCGTGCCGCCGCCGGTGTCGGGGGACTCGGCCCTGGCCAGCCGGGACTCGAACGACGAGCGTGCCATCTCGTCCATGCCGAAGGTCTTGTACAGGGAGCGGATCAGGTCGTAGGGCGGCAGTTCGCCCGAGTCCAGCGCGTCGAGGTTCGGCCGGACCTCGGCGTCGATCCAGCCGCGCACGGCGTCCCGGATCATCAGGTCTTCCTCGGACCACTCGATCATGAAATGCCCGCCTTTCGCCGCACGGGGTCGCGTGGCCCCATCCAAGCAGAAAGTGAAAGCGGGCACTTACTCGGGGCGGCCGCTACTTGCCGATGTTCACCACGTCGGCGAGGACGCCGCCGTCCTCGGTGAGCCGCCCGGGGGACGGGCTGTCGTAGACGACCAGCACGCGGGTGCCGGTCCCGTTGGACTCCTCCAGCACGGCGATGCCCTCGGCGTGGTCGTCGCCCTCGCCGTAGGGCAGGTCGCCCACCACCTCCAGCTCGTCGGCGGTGACGATCTCCGCGGCGTCGGCCTTGGCCGCGCCGCGCCAGCGCAGGACCCGGACGGGCCCGTCCAGGCCCATGCTCGGGCCGGTGAGGACGAGCAGGTCGTCGCCGTGCGGGCACAGGTCGCGGATGCCGAGGCCGCCCAGGTCGAGGAAGTGGGTGCGGTAGCGGTCCCTGCCGTCGCCGACCGGCAGCAGCCGCAGCCGCCGTGGATCGTCGGGGTGGCCGTCCGGGCGGATCTCCATCAGGACGGCCCAGCCGCGCAGCACCGGCCCGCGCAGCCCGACGTAGAGGCGGTCGCCGTGCGCGGCGATGCCCTCGATGTCGATGCCGTTGTCCTTGCTCGGGATCGTCAGGAACGGCGCCAGGTGCGGGTCGTCGGCGAGCAGGTCGGTGAGGGAGTCGCCGTGCCCGCCGAGGATCGCGGCGGTGCGCCCGCCGTCCTGGCGGGCGACCTCGGGCAGCCCGTCGCCGCCGGTGACCAGCGGCAGCCGGGCCAGGATGAAGCGGTTGTCCTCGCGGACGACGGTGGCCAGGCGCTTGCGGGCCTTGGCGGCGCTCTGCCCGGCCTTGATCTTCTTGCGCTTGAGGCTGTGCGAGCCGATCGCCCACAGCCAGCCGTCGGAGCGCGCGAGGCCCTCGATGTCGGCCTCCTCGTCCGGCCCGGCGGGCAGCGGGACGAGGTCGGACAGCGCGACCGTGGTGTGCCCGTCGAACCCGGTGACCCGCCCGCCGCCGTCGACGGCGGCGGTCAGCCGCTCGATGGTGGCCGTCTCGTCGCCCGCCACCCACAGGCAGCGGCCGTCCTGGCGCACGGCGGACAGGTTGGTGTGCGTGTCGGCTTCCTGGCTCTCTCGCCCGAAGCGCAGTTCGACCCGGCGTTCCACGATCATCTGCAGATGGTCCCACAAATCGGACGGCCCGGCGGACGCCGGGGGCGGCCCTGACCGGCCGTCACGCGTCCCAGAGCACGTGCAGGTGCGGGGGCTTGCGGAACACCAGGCCCCGCGCGCCGGTGGTGCGGGACGGGTCGAGCCGCAGCCCCGGCAGCCGGTCCAGCAGCGCCGCGAGCGCGGTGCGGGCCTCCAGGCGCGCCAGGTGGGCGCCGAAGCAGAAGTGCGGCCCGTGCGCGAACGCCAGGTGCTCGGCCGCGTTGGCCCGCCGCACGTCGAACCGGTCGGGGTCGGGGAACAGGGCGGGGTCGCGGCCCGCGGCGGCGATCGACACCCGCACCAGGTCGCCCTCGCGCACCGTCGTCCCGCCCAGGTCGGCGTCGCGGGCGGCGTAGCGGTCGACGACCGACGCCGACGGCTCCAGCCGCAGGGACTCCTCGATCGCGGCGGGCAGCAGGTCCGGCTCGTCCAGGACGAGCCGGAGCTGGCCGGGGTGGGCCAGCAGGTGCAGCGCCGCGTTGGCGATCATGCCCTCGGTGGTGTCGATCCCGCCGAACATCAGGACGGCGGCGTTGGCCACGACCTCGGCGGTGCTCAGGCCCGCCTCGTGGTGGGCGGCCTCGGCCAGCAGCGAGGACGGGCCGCCGCCGGTGATGGCCGCCTCGACCGCCTCGCCGAGCAGCCCGTACGCCTCGGTGGAACGTTCCGGTGGGGTGCCGCCGGCGGTGATGGCCGACACCGCGTCCACGAACGCCCCGTACCAGGACCGGATCGTCGCCGCGTCGGCGCCCTCCAGGCCGAGCGCCTCGGCGACCACGGCGACCGCGAGCGGCCCGGCCAGGTCGCCGCGCAGCTCGGCGCGTCCCGCCGGCGCGAGGCCGCCGACCAGGCGGTCGACCTCGGCCTCGACGAACGCGGTGAAGCGCTCCCTGGTCCGCGCCGGGCGGAAGGGGCGGGCGAACGGGTCGCGGTGCCGGGTGTGGACGGGGCCGTCCAGCGACAGCATGCTCGGCCCGACGACCTGGGCGGTGGAGAAGCGCGGGTCGTCCACGGTGAAGGACGCCGCGTCGCGCATGACGCGGACGGCCAGGTCGCGGGAGGTCACCAGCCAGCCGCCGAGCGCGGGCAGCCACGAGACGGGCTCGTGCTCGCGCAGCCGGGCCAGGAGGCGGTGCGGGTCGCCCTCCAGCTCGGCGACCGTGGCGGACGCGCCGAGGGGGAACCGGGCGATGAGAGAGGAGGTCACCTGGTCAAGGGTATGTCAGGGGGTATTCCGCCCGGCGCCCGCCATTACCGATCTACAATGTAAAGGTGCCGGGTGGTGACACCACTCAGCCGATCACGCCGCCTCCGACCGCGCCTGCCACCATCGCCGGCCCGGCTCCGGCAGGGTGTGGATCGGGTCGTAGTACTCATAGCGCCGGGCCAGGGCGTCGGGGTCGGAGGACTCCAGGCCGGTGCGGTAGTTCTTCGTCCAGTAGGAGATGCCGCGCTCGCGGTCGTAGTCGGCGAGCTGGTGCACCCAGCGCTTGCCCACGTAGGGGACGTCGCACACGATGCGGGGGGTGGCGAACCCGGGCAGGTAGCCCATGATCGCGTGCTGGAGGTCCTGCGCCTGGCCGACCGAG
Organism: Actinomadura rubrisoli; assembly: GCF_004349215.1. Taxonomy (GTDB): domain Bacteria; phylum Actinomycetota; class Actinomycetes; order Streptosporangiales; family Streptosporangiaceae; genus Spirillospora; species Spirillospora rubrisoli. Next base: position 12,510 of record NZ_SMKU01000205.1, read on the forward strand.
ATCCGCCAGTGCTCGCTGTAGGGGATCATGTCGCACATGTAGAGGTAGTAGGGCAGGATCCCGGCCTCGTCCAGCAGCGCGAACGACAGGTCGAGCAGCGCGGCGGGGGAGTCGTTGACGCCGGCCAGCAGCACGCCCTGGTTGCGCACGTCGCGGATGCCGGTGTCGAGCATCGCGCGGGCGGCCCTGGCGACCAGCGGCGTGACCGACTGGGCGGCGTTGACGTGGGTGTGGACGGCGATCTGCGCGCCGCGCTCGCCGGCCTTGGCCGCCAGCCGCTCCATGCCGGCCCTGACCTCGTCCTGCAGCCAGTGCTGCGGCAGGCCCATCAGCGCCTTGCTGGCCAGCCGGATGTCGCGGATGTTGTCGATGTCCAGCAGCGCGTCGACGAACGACTCCAGGCGGGCCCAGGGCATGTTGGCGACGTCGCCGCCGGAGACCACCACGTCGCGGACGCCGGGCGTGCGGCGCAGGTAGTCGAGCATGGCGCCGAGCCGGTCGGTGGGTTTGACGGTGAACTTGTGCTTGTCCACGGCGGGGGTGGAGTTGCCGACCAGGTCCATGCGGGTGCAGTGGCCGCAGTACTGCGGGCAGGTCGGCAGCAGCTCGGCCAGCACCTTGGTGGGGTAGCGGTGGGTGAGGCCCTCCACGGCCCACATCTCGGCCTCGTGCAGGGAGTCGCGGGCGGCGTAGGGGTGGGACGGCCAGTCGGTGCGCCGGTCGCTGAAGACCGGGAGCATGTAGCGCCGCACGGGGTCGGCGTAGAACGCCTCGGTGGAGGAGGTGTCCATGGTGTTGAGCATCTGGGGCGGCAGCAGCATCGACATCGTCGCCCGCTCGGCCTGGTCGCGTTCCAGGTCGGCGTAGAACGCCTCGTCCAGCAGGTCTCCCATCACCTGGCGGAGCTGCCGCAGGTTCTTGACGCAGTGGACGCGCTGCCACTGCGCCGACTCCCATTCCTGGCCGGTGACCTCGCGCCATCCGGGCAGGCGCCGCCAGTCGGGTTCGCTCAGCGGCGTGCGCCGGTAGGCGTAGGGCTGGTGTGCGGGCCGGGCGGCGGCGTCCGGGTCCGAATGCAGGACGGTGGTCATCGTCGACCCTCTCCTCGCGGCGTATCGATCGCGTAAAAGTCTTGTCCAAAGCCGACGTTACGGGAAGAATTTCATTGAAACCAGTGGGGTTCGGTATATCTTCCGTGGCGCGACGCGGATATCGAAGGGGGCTGCGGGACGATGGTCGAGTACGGCGCCGGAACCGGCGTGGGGCTGCACCGGGTGCTGGAGCCCGCGGGCGTGCTGCCGCAGGCCGCGCTGCGGCTGGACACCGATCCGCGGATCCGGCCGGACGAGGTGCGCGTCCGCGTCGAGCGCCTCAACCTGGACGCCGCGTCCTACCGGCAGTTGCGCACCGCGCACGGCGGCGACCCCGGCGCCATCCGCGCCGAGGTGCTGCGGATCGTCGCCGAGCGCGGGAAGATGCACAACCCGGTCACCGGGTCGGGCGGGATGCTCGTCGGCGTGGTGGACGAGGCCGGGCCGGACTCGCCGCTCGGGCTCAAGGAGGGCGACCGGGTCGCCACCCTGGTCTCGCTCACCCTCACGCCGCTGGCGCTGACCGACGGGCTGGCCCGCTGGGACGGGCGGTCCGAGCAGGTCCCCGCCGAGGGGCACGCGATCCTGTTCGCCCGCTCGATCGCCGCCGTCCTGCCCGCCGACCTGCCCGTCCCGCTGGCGCTGTCGGTGATGGACGTGTGCGGCGCGCCCGCGCTGACCCGGCGCGTGGTGGCGGCCCGCGAGAGCGCGCCGGTGGTGGCGGTGCTGGGCGCCGCGGGCAAGAGCGGGTCGCTGTCGCTGGCGGCGGCCCGCCGCGCCGGCGCGTCCCGCGTGATCGGGCTGGTGCCGACCGCCGAGGAGCAGGAGCGGCTGGCGGCCTCGGGCCTGGCCGACGCCGTCGTCCGCGCCGACGCCCGCGACCCCGTCGCGGTCGCCGCGGCGATCGGCGAACCCGCCGACGTGACGGTGGTGTGCGTGGACGTGCCCGGCTGCGAGCACGGCGCGATCCTGGCCACGGCGCCGGGCGGCACGGTGGTGTTCTTCTCGATGGCCACCTCGTTCTCGGCCGCCGCGCTCGGCGCCGAGGGTCTGGCCGCCGACGTCACCATGCTCATCGGCAACGGCTACGTGCCGGGCCACGCCGAGAGGGCGCTGGAGCTGCTGCGGTCCGAACCGGCGGTTCGCGCGCTGTTCACCGCCCGCGCGGGTGCCGATTCGGCACAATGACCGGGAACGCCCCGGCTGCGGCGGGGTTCACCCGATCATCGAGGGAGAGAGCATGGGCAGCATCACCGAGGACCTGCGCGGGCGCGACCCGAAGCGGCGCCGGGCACAGATCGTCGACGTCCTGGTCGAGGCGTTCTCGGACCTGATGGAGCGCAGCCCCGCCGAGTTCCGCCGCCGGTTCCGCAAGATGGCCTCCGACCCGTTCGCGTTCTACCGGGGCAGCGCCTGCCTGTTCTACGCCGACATCGTCCACGACGAGGACCCGTGGGCCGACGAGCGCACCGGCCGGGTGTGGATCCAGGGCGACCTGCACGCCCAGAACTTCGGCACCTACATGAACGACGACGGCGTGTTCGTGTTCGACGTCAACGACTTCGACGAGGCCTACGTCGGCCACTTCACCTGGGACGTCAAGCGGCTGGTGGCGAGCCTGGCGCTGCTGGCCTGGCAGAAGGCGATCTCCGACGCCGACATCCGGCGGCTCATCGAGGTCTACGTGCGCGCCTACGTCGACCAGGTCCGCCGGTTCGCCGACCAGACCGGCGACCACCGGTTCGCGCTGACCCTCGACAGCGCCGACGGCTACGTCCGCGACGTCCTGGTCGCGGCGATGTCGGGCACGCGCATCGGCCTGCTGAACGCGATGACGGTGACCGAGGGGTCCGAGCGCCGTTTCCGCGACCGGGCGGGCGTCCGCCGCCTGGACGGGGCCGAGCGCGCCAAGGTCGAGGCCGCCTACCAGGACTACCTGCGGACCATCCCGGCGGAGAAGCGGTTCGGCAGCCTCACCTACGAGGTCAAGGACATCGTCGGCGCGTCGGGGTTCGGCATCGGCTCCGCCGGGCTGTCGGCCTACAACATCCTGGTGGAGGGCAACACCCAGGCGCTGGAGAACGACGTCGTCCTGTCGATGAAGCAGGGCAACATCGCCGCGCCCAGCCGCGTCGTGGACGACGCACGGATCCGCGAGTACTTCCAGCACCACGGCCACCGCACCGCGGTGTCGCGTCGCGCGCTGCAGGCCAACACCGACCCCTGGCTGGGCTACACCCAGATCGACGGTGTCGGCTACGTGGTGCAGGAGCTGTCCCCCTACGAGGAGGACCTGGATTGGAGCGCTCTCACCGAGCCCGAGGAGATGATGTCGGTCCTGGACGACCTGGGCCGCGCGACCGCCAAGGTCCACTGCGTGTCCGACAGCGACTCCGACCACACGCTGGTCGGCTTCCAGGTCGAGGACGCCATCGGCTCGGTGATCGGCCCGGACGAGGGCGCGTTCGTGGAGGCGATGGTCGCGTTCGGCACCCAGTACGCCGAGGTCGTCCGCGACGACTACCAGTACTTCGTCGACGCGTTCAGGAACCACGAGATCCCGGGCCTGTAGCCCCCGCGCCGGGGCAGGCC
>NZ_SMKU01000206.1 GCF_004349215.1 Actinomadura rubrisoli
ACCTCCGGGGAGGGCGTCCCGGCGGGGGCCGCCGCGTCGTGGGTGAGGCGGTCGTAGAACTGCCGCTCCAGGACGGCGATCACGCGCGGGTGCTCGTCCAGGAAGGCGTTGAACGCGCCCGCCGAGGCGACCAGGACCCGGACGGGGGTGAGCGCCACCACCGTGGCCGAGCGCTCCCGGACCAGCAGCATCGCGCGTTCCCCGATGAGGTCGCCGGGGCCGCGCAGGGCGATCTCGCGGTCGGTGCCGCCCGCGTCGACCGACACCTTGACCGTGCCCTCCTCGATGACGATCACCCGGTCGGCCCGGTGGTTCTCCCGGAACAGCACCGCGCCCGCCGCGTACTCCTCGCGCCGCGCCAGCGCCTCCAGGATCTCCTGCTCGGTCGGGAACAGGCAGTCCCAGAACCGGCGCCGTGCCGCGCTCGGCGCGCCTGCGCCGGGCCCCGCGAGCGGCGCCTTGCCATCAGGGCCATCGTCATCAGGGCCATCAAGGAAGGCCGGCTTGCCGGGGGACGCGGTGTGCGTGCCGGGTGGAGCGTCCTTGCGGTTCAGGGCGCCGAGCGCCGCGGTGGCGGTGTCGGTCACCTCGCGCAGCTCGCCGATGTTCTGGACCAGGCCCCTGTTCCTGGTGACCAGGGCGAGGAGCATGAGGGTGAGGCCGAGGGCGGGCAGGTGCCGCACCCGCAGCGCCACGGCGACCACCACCAGCGCGACGAGCGCCGTCGGCAGGCCGAGCAGGGCGAGCACGAGCGGGCCCCGCCCCAGCAGGACCAGCGTTACCAGGGCGGGCGAGAGGGCCGCGACGAAGGCGGCCCGGGTGATCGACTCCCGGCGCGCGCGCCGCGGCGGCCGGCCGCCGCGGCTCGGGCGGCGGGGATGGTCTCGGGGGCTCATGTGCCTCCTCCCAGGCGGCCCCGCCATGCACCGTCAGCGGGACCTACATACGAGGCTAGCCTTATATGCATACGAAGTACATATAGAACTCATACGCGAGGCATGCATAGTCCGTGCTTTGCCGGGTAGGAAGATGGCCAATTGGACAGAACTCGGCCCGTCGACGTTGACTGGCATGTGGTCGCGGCTCATACTGACCGCATACGTCGACCCGACGGCCGATGATGCGGCAGGCATCGGACCCCAGGGCGGGCGGGCGCCCGGCTAAGGAGATCCGCGATGAACAAGGGTGACGCGGCCCTGACGGGCCACGCCCACGAGAGCGCTCCGCCGGGCGACTCGACGGGCACCAAGGAGCGGGTGACCGTCAACCTCACCGGACGGGGCGCCGGCGCGCTCGGCGAGCTCGTGCGGCGCACCGGCGACTCCAAGACCGACGTCATCAACCGGGCGCTCATCGTCTACGAGCTGATCGAACGGATCACGGACGAGGGCGGAGCGGTCTTCGTCCGCGAGCCCGACTCCGCCGAGCTGGAACGCGTCCGGTTCCTCTGACGCCCGGTTCCTCTGGCGCGTCCGGTTCCTCTGACGTCCGGCTCCCTGGCGTCCGGTTCCTCTGGCGTGAGGCTCCCTGGCGTTCCAGCCCCGGCGAGCGTTCCGGTCCCGAGAGGGTGACGGCCCTTGCTCAGGAGACGTTCGACCGCGCGGGCATGTCCAGCTCGATCCAGGACGGCTCGCTGCGGAGGCGGTCGCGGGCGGTGCCGCGGCCCGCCGTGGATCCGTGCCGCGTGCGCGGTCCCGGACGGACGAGGCGCGTGTCCCGCTGGAACAGCGCCCCCGCCGGATAGCCGGGGATCGCGGTCGACCGCCGCACCCACTCGAAGCCCCGGTCCAGGTAGTACCGGTGCAGGGCGTGGTTGTCGGACCACACGTCGATCCTGATCCAGCGGGCGTTGTGCTCGCGGCGCGCGCGCTGCGCGGCCCAGTCGAGGAGCTGGGCGCCGATCCACAGGCCCGCGTATCTCCGGTGGACGACGAGCCGGTGCAGGTAGACGGCCGGCTCCGTGCATTCCAGGTCGGTCCAGAGGCCCTCGTCGGGCTCCGGCGTGAGGGAGACGGTGGCGACCGCCACCGCGCCGTCCCAGAGGATCCAGCTCTCGCCGTCGACCAGTGACTCGTAGATCCGCCGGTCACGTTCCTCGCGGCTGGGCCAGGGCCGGTTCCACTGGGTGGTGCCCTTGGTCCTGAGCCAGTCGGCCGCGTCGTCGATCAACGCGGTGAGGGTCCGGAGGTCGCCGGGGAGGGCCGGGCGCAGCTGAAGGCTTGGTCCCACGTTCGGTCCCGTTCGCGCAGACGAATGAGATGGTCATTAGTGGCCGCCGTTGTGTGCCGCCGTGACATGCCCGATTTCGGGCAGACAATCACCGTAACCCACTCTGTGGTGCCGGGCGAGAGGTCAGACCGCCGGTGCGCCTTCGCGCTGCCGCGAACGCGCAGGAGGACGGGACGCGCCGCGTTCGCGGATCGGGGCGCTGACCGGATCGGGACAGGCCGCAAAGCGCGACCGCCGTGCCGCCCCCCGGTTCGGAGGAGACGGCACGGCGGCGCGTGTGAGGCCGGGTCAGGGCGCGCGTGAGGCCGGGTCAACGGGTCATTCGGAGAACACGGGTCACTCGGTGAACACCGAGCGCACGGTGTCGTCGAAGCGCTCGGGGTCCTCGTCGTGGTCGCGGAACCTGCGGTACGGCTCGGACTCGCCGTCCACCACGCGCCGCGCGACCTCACCCGGTGCAAGCAGCAGCTCCCCACCGAGGTAGCGGGGATCACGCAGCCGCGTCCGCTCGCCGGGACGGCCGCTCACGAACCCGCCGAGGCGCCAGCCGGACTCCTCGTCCCAGACGAGGGCGTGGCTCTGGCCGTCCTTGAGGTAGCGGATCGTGGCGTCCCGGGGGCCGCTCGGGTCGAGCCAGCTCTGCTCAAGCTCGACCCCCACCGCGCGCAGCGCCATCGCTGAGCGGGTGATGTAGGGCCGCAGCAGATCGAGGCTCGGATCCTCGTGGCCGGGTGGCATGCCGTTGTCTGACATCGGGTCTCCAGAGTGGATGGGAAGGCGGCGACGATGCCGCCCCATAGCTCAGGTAAAGGCACAACGAATACCCGGCCGGCCATCGAACCATGGCCGGCCGGTGCGTCTCGCCGCACGTCCGGGTGGTCAGCCCTCGTCGTCCGCCGGCATCTCCGCCTCGATGACGAAGATGTTGCGATCGGTGCGGTAGGTGGTGATGGTGTGGCGGCAGGGCGTCCCATCGGTGTCATAGGTGGTGCGCCGATGCTCGAACACCTGGACGCCGCCCCCGGGCGGCAGGTTGAAGAAATCCGTCTCGACCTTGTCCGGCGCCCGGACCGAGAGGCCGTCGCGGTAGCTGGCCTGCTTGATCCCGAGGGTGGCCTGGAGGTAGGCGACCGTGCCCTCGACGATGTCCTCGTTGCGCAGCAGCTTGGTGGCGCCGCGCTCGACGAAGGAGAACGGGTAGTAGGACGTCTGCAGCGACCACGGGATCGGGGTGCCGTCGCTGTTGGTGATGAAGCGCTGCTGGTGGCGCCCGATGAGCGACTCGTCGGAGTCCACGCGCAGGGCGGACGCCTTGGCCCGGTCGCCGGTCTTGATCTCGACGTTCGGCTTGGACGCGGTCGCCCTGCGGCCGACCTTGCTCACCTCGGCGATCCACGCCTCGCCCTCGCCGCCGCTGAACCCCGTCTTCTGCTCGGGGGTCAGTGTGACGCGGAAGACCTCCGGCTTCTCCACGACGTACGTGCCCTTGCCCGGCCGGGTCTCCAGCAGCTGGAGGACCTTGAGCTGGGCGATCGCGTCGCGGATGGTGTTGCGTGCCGTGTCGTACTCGTTGGCGAGCTCCTTCTCGGTCGGCAGCTGTTCGCCGGGAGTGAGATCGCCGTGCTCGATCTTCTCGCGCAGCGTGTCGGCGATCTCCTGGTAGCGGGGGCTGGGCATCGCCTCTCCTTGTCATCCCAACGATCCGGATGGTCTGACCAACACCACTGGGCTGTTTCATGCCGATCGGCCCAACTATCCAGGATGTACCCATGATCCAGGTTTAGTTCTCATGGTGGCGGATATCCCTGCGTATGAGAGTTGTTGGGATGACTTGGACGAGTCACCTTGCACAGCTGAGGTTACTCGCCTAGGGGATCCCATGCATCTAGGACAGGTGGATTGCTCAAAAAGTTCTACCAAGAGGGATGAAAGGAGCCGGATCTCACCACCTGTCGCAGGAGCCCCACGGCACCCGGGCACGCGCACGGGAACAGCATCGAGGAGCGGCCTTCATGTTCGAGCTGGCGATGACCATAAGCCTGGCAGTCCTGATCTTCTTGGCCTACATCGCGCACTGCGTCGGCCTTGGCTGGCGGACCCGTACCCGCATGGTCGGCAGCGTCCGGACGCCGGCCACCGGCTTTCTCGAGCGGCTCGACCGGTACTCGGTCGGGCTGGTCGAGCGGCATCCGAACCAACAGTGATCATTGCCCCGATCCCCGCACCCCCGACGATCGATCGTCCCGGGGCCGGGCGCGGCAGACAAGGAAGCGTCTCGTGAAGCGCCACGTGATCATCCATGTCGATCTGAGCTGGGAGCAGCCCAGCGATCGAGCCGAGCCGGAGGTGGTCAGGGAGCCCGCCGGTGCCCTGGCCGGCCCCGTCCCCGCCACGCCCCCCGACGAGGAGGAGCCGGCGGACGACGGGCCCTGACGGCGGCACGACGACACGCAGGACGGACCGGCACAAAGTAACAGCAAGACCGATTAGTACGACGGACCAGCAGCACGACGGCGCCGTAACCGGGGGGAGTCGCGACCGAGAGGTCGCCGGTGGGGACCGGTACGCGGTGCCGTGACGGGGTGGACGCCAGGAGGGTCAGCCTCGGTCGGTGAGGAGCGTCCGCTCCCATTCCGGATCGGCGGTGAGGACGGTCAGGCGCTGCGTCGCGCGGGAGACGGCGACGTACAGGACCCTCAGCCCGCGCGGGGACTGGGCGGCGACGGTCTCCGGCGCCACGATCACGGCCGCGTCGAACTCCAGGCCCTTGGCCTCCAGCACGTCCAGCACCTGCACCCGCTCGGGCAGCCCGTCGGCGAGCCGCTCGCGGGCGGCCGGGGTCCAGACGGGCGGATCCTCCTGCTGGAGGGCCAGTTGCCCGCTCTCCTCCAGCGCGAACGGGACGATGAGGCCGATGGTGCCCTCGACCTGGCCGAGCAGTTCCTCGACCGCCTCGCGCGCGGCGCCGGCGAGGTCCGATTCCGGGACGACCCGCACGGCGGGATCGATGCCGGAGGTCCGGACGGCGCGGGCCGGCCGCGCCTCGGGCAGCGCCCGCGCCAGCACCCGCGCCGACACGGCCGCGATCTCGGTGGAGTTGCGGTAGTTGGTGGTGAGCTCGTACTCGTTGCGGACCCGGCGCGGCGCGGTCCCCCGGCCCCCGCGCTGCCCCCGGCGGGACCGTCCCCGCGAGGACGGCCGCTCGCCGCCGAGCGCCGCATCCATCGCCCGGCGCGCCGCGTCCAGGTCCTCCCAGGCGCTCTGCGCGGGGTCCTCCACGATGGTCCAGCTGGCCTGGCGGCCGCGGCGGCCGAGCATCCGCCACTGCATGGGGGACAGGTCCTGCGCCTCGTCCACGACGATGTGGGCGTACTCCGGCCGCTCCTCGACCACGCCGTCGTCGACGCGCCGCGACCGCTCCAGCCGCTCCATGGACGTGGACAGCTCCTGCATCTCCGGCTCCCACGTCTCGTCGGCCACCTCCTCGCCGGTGAGGATGTTGACGCCGTCCACCACGAACGGGTCGTCGTCGGTGTGCGCCCGGCGGCGGCGGGACGGGCGGGGCGGCGGGCCGAGCAGCGCGTCGATCTCGTCCAGCAGCGCGACGTCCTGGTAGCTGAGCGGCGCGCCGTCCCCGGCCCAGGACGCGGCGAGCGGCGTGACGTCCGCCCGATCGAGGTCGCGGCCCGCCGCGCGGCGCAGCCGGTCGGGGTCGCCGAGCGAGCGCAGCACGTCCAGCGGGCGCCGGATCGGCCACCAGGCGACGAGGAAGTCGGTGAACGAGCGCTGCTCGCGGACGCGGGCGTCGAACTGGGCGCGCTTCGGGTCGCCGTCGCCCTCCCGAAGCCCGCCCCTCCCGCGGTCGGCCTCGTCGTCGAGCGGGTCCAGGCCGTCCGCCGCGAGGATCGCGTTCCACAGCCCGGCCTCGGCGCCCTCCGCCGCCTCGGCCGCCTCCGGGCCGCCCAGGTCGTTGAAACGCTGCCACAGTGCGTCCAGGAGCTGCTCGGCGGCGCGCCCGCGGGCCGCGTTGACGCTGCCGCGGCTGCGCCGGTGCACCTCGGCCCGGATCCGGTCGAGGCGGTCGCGCTCCAGCGTCACGACCACGCCCTTGAACACCACGCGCAGCTCGCCCGGGGCGCCGGGCGCGTGGTCGGCGACCGCGCGGCGCAGCACGGCGGCCATCGTCTCCCCGCCCTTGAGGCGGGCGAGCCGGGGGCCGTCGTGGACGGTGGCGGTCGCGTCGTCGACCAGGTCGCCGAGGGAGCGCAGCGTCGCCGAGCCCTCGCCGAGGGACGGCAGCACGCGCTCGATGTAGGCGGTGAACCGGCGGTTCGGCCCGATGACCAGCACGCCGCGGGACCCGAACCGCCGCCGGTGCCGGAACAGCAGGTAGGCGACGCGGTGCAGCGCGACGGCGGTCTTGCCCGTCCCGGGGGCGCCGCGCACCAGCACCGTGCCGTCGGCGGGGGCGCGGATCACCTCGTCCTGCTCGCGCTGGATCGTCGCGACGATGTCGCGCATCGCGCCCTCGCGGGTCCGCGCGAGGGAGGCCAGGAAGGCGCCGTCGCCGACGACCGTCATCCCGTCGGCGGCGCCCGGGTCGAGCAGGTCGTCCTCCAGGTCGACGACGGTGTGGCCGCGCGAGTGCAGGACGCGGCGGCGGACCACGCCGCGCGGGTCCTCGGGGGTGGCGCGGTAGAAGTCCTCGGCGGCCGGCGCCCGCCAGTCGATCACGATGGAGTCGTGGTCGCGGGTCCGCACGCCGATGCGGCCGACGTAGCGGACCTCCTGGGAGGCCAGGTCGAGCCGGCCGAAGACCAGCCCGTCGTCGGCGACGTCCAGCGCCTGGGCGCGCAGCGCCGCCTGGTGGACCATCGCGTCGCGGTCGACGAGCGAGGACTTGGTGCCGGCGAGCGACTGCCGGTAGCCCTCGCGGATCATGGCCTGGGCGTCCGCGCGCATCTCCTCCAGCCGCTCGTAGGCGACGTCGACGTAGCGCTGCTCAACGGCGATCTCTTGGTCCTTGACCGTGCCGCCGGTGCTGGACGGCCGCCCGGTGACCTTGGACGACATGCAGGCTGCTCCTCGCGACTCTGCTGCGCCGGGGACGGCCCCCGGCACCCCGAAGGGGCGAAAGAGACAGCTTATGCGTTCCCCACGACGTTCAGCGTGGAGCGGACATCAGGGCCGCCCGCCCGGCGCGCCGGACCGGGGCGAGGCGAACTCGTGCCGTGCGGCGTGCGGCTACGCGCGCACCCGTGTGGCCCCTTCGAAGCTCATCGCGAGGTGCCCGACCGTGCTGCTGCTCAGCGCGCGCGCCCAGTCGAGGCATAGGGCGCTTCTTTTGGATCTACGTTCTGTTGCGCGGCGCCCAGGCACGCACCTCGCCGCGTTGTCGTCGGTCGACAGCCAACACCGGGCTGCCTCCCTCCTCCGCCTTGCGATGCACGCACCTGGACGCCGCTCACGACGAACAAGACCCAAAAGAAACGCCCTAGACCGCGCAGTTCCTGGGCCACCGGATGGTCGCCCAGGACGACCTTGGCGCCGCCAAGGCGGAGCCGCACATCGGACGGTGCGACCGTCCACGGCGTGCGCCGGGTGACGCCGTCCAGGCACGAGTACGCGTCGACCTTGGGCGTTCGGGTCGTGCCTGGCACGGGAAGGCCCGGCCGGACGGAAAGCTCGATCGCGGTGCGTCCGCCGAACTGCACCGCGCACCGCTTGACACGTCCGGCGAGGTTCATGGGGATGCGGGCGAGCTCCTTGGGGAAGCCCCAGATCGTCCGTCCGGCCTCCAGCGTGAACTCCTGGTCGACCGGCAGCCAGTGGATGAAGGCCCCGACGTCCGAGAGCCCGCGCAGGCGGCCCAGCGCACCGGCGGGCGGCGGCGTCCCGGGAGGCCGGACGAGGAACGCGACCGCGAACTCGTGGTACGGCCCGAGGTCGCCGTCGGTGTAGCGGACGAACGCCAGCGAGCACACCGCGCGGCCGGGCAGCGGTTCGGCGACGTCGAGCCCGGAGTAGGCGATGACGGCCTGGGCCGCGGCGGCGGGCACGGCGAACATCGCCGAGGCGACGGCGGCCTCGCGGATCCGCACCGGGAGGACGACCTGTTCGCCCTGGATCGCATGGGCTTGCACGGCGCGTGTCACACCTTTAGTAGAACAGGTTCTTGTTTTTCTGTCACCCCGCCCGGCCCTTTTCAACCCCGGACCTGACGCGGTCGAGGGTGGCGCGCATCCCCCTACGGTTGACGGCCGCGCGCCCGTCCGCCGGGACGCCGGTGAAGAGCTTCCCGAGCAGCGAGACGAACGCGGCGCCGCGGTTGTCGCGGCGCAGGTCCTCCCAGTACTCGGTCAGCCGCGTGCGGGGCGCGCCGTCGCCGCCGCCGATGTCTTCGATGCGGTAGCCCCACAGCGCGACGGGCATCCCGAAGCTCGACACCCGGAAGGCGAACGCCTCGCCCGGGACCGCGACGGTCACCTGGCAGGTGGTGAACCACACCCGCCAGCCGAGCCGGTTGAACCCGACGAACCTCGTCCCCGGAACGATCGCGCGGCCGCGGACCCAGGCCGCGAAGACCTCCGGGCTCCACTCGCGCATCCGCCGGGGATCGGCCACCGCCGCGTACACCGCCCTCGGCCCGGCCTCGACCGCGACGCTCTCCTCGACGACCCATTCGCGTTCCATGGCCGCATCATCCCGCACATGCGACCGCCCGGTCATCTGAGGTGGGCGAAGCGGTCCCGCCAGGCCGCGTACCAGCCGGTGAACCAGGGCTCCCCCTCCGCGAGCGGCAGGACGTAGGTCACCGTCTCGGCGTAGTAGCGGCGCTGGAAGTCCGGCGGCATCTGGTCGAGCCGCTGGACGTTGCTCGCCCGGTCGGCCAGCTTCACCGCGACCGCCGCGGGCGGGGCGTCGCGGAGTCTGCGCAGGTAGGCGGACTTGGCCGCGCGCTTGGCCTGCCGCCCCGCGCCTCCGGCGGGCGGCTTGGTGACCCAGTCGACCAGCTCGGTCACCTCGGGCCCGAACGCGGCCTCCACCTCGGCGAGGGTGGCGGCGGTGTCCTCCACGACGTCGTGCAGCAGCGCGGCGTCCAGGATCGCGGGATCGGTCACCCCGGCGCCGCGGACGAGCACCTCCAGCGCCTCCAGCAGGTGCTCGACGTAGGGGACGCCCGTCGGCCGCCGCTGGTCGCCGTGCCACCGCTGCGCCGCCACCGCCGCCCGTTCCAGGCGATCCAGGTCGATCCCGGACTCGGCGCCGGACGCCGCCAGGTCGGCGCGGGCCGCGTCCCACGTGCGCCAGCGGGTGAAGACCTCCACGGTTCCTCCGATCTGCCCCGGCCGTGTCGCGCGGGCGCCCGTCTCAGGGCATGGTTGGAGTCGTTCTCGCAACACCGTACGGGGAGGGAGGCGGCGCGGTCGTGGTCGGGAGCCGGCAGCGCCCCGGAGGCCGGTCCGGGCGCGCGGGGCGGGTCCGGCTCGCGCTCGGCGTCGTCTCGGGCGTGGTGGCGGTCGCGCTGTGCGCCGTGCTCGTCGACCGGTTCGTCCTGCGCGCCGAGTGGTGGCAGGTGCGGCACACCGTCACCGGCGAGCCGGTCGCCCCGCAGAGCGGGGTCGGCCCGCCGCCCGGCCCGCTCACGGCGAGCTGGGAGCAGCCCACGCGGATGCACCACGGGCCCGTCGCCGGATACGACAGCGTCGCCTACGACGTCGCGCAGGGCCAGGTGGTGACGGCCTCCGGACGCGGCCTTGAGGTGCGCGACGCCCGCACCGGCGCCGGCCGCTGGAGCTACCGCCGCTCCGGGTGGACGCTGCTCGGCTGGTCCGCCACCCGGTCCCGGCTGATCGCCTACTTCGAGCGGGACGGGCGGCGCGACGACCGGCTGCTCGTCGGGTTCGACGCATTGTCGGGCGGGCTGCTGTGGCGGCGCGAGGGCGACCGTCCCGCGGCGGCGTCCCGGACGACGCTGCGCTGGCCCGCCGGGTCCGGGGTGGTGCTGACCACCGACGAGGGGCGCCGGGAGCTGACCGGGCGGTCGGCGGAGTCCGGGGCGGAGGTCTGGCGGCGGCGGCTCCCGGCCGGCTGCCGGCTGTTCGAGGGCGCCGGGCGCCCGTCCGACGCGCGGGAGACGCTCGCCGCGCTGGCCCTCGACTGCCCCGGCCGCAGCCGGCTGCTGGCCGTCGACCCGGCGTCCGGACGCATCCGCTGGAGCCGCCCGCTCGGCTCCGCCGAATCGCCCGAGGTGGCGATGCTGGACGGCGTGACCCTGGCCTCGGACGGGACGGCGCTCCGCGCGTTCGACCAGCACGGCACCCAGTTCGGCGTCTGGGAGGGCGACGGCGTCTGCGGTGACGCCGTGTGCCCGAGCGTGCTCGCGGCGGGGCGGCTCGTGGTGGTCTTCCGCCCGGAGGGCGCCCGGCAGGGCACCGCCCGGATGGAGGCGAGGGACGTGCCGTCGGGCCGCGTGGCCTGGCGCCGCGACGTCCCCGCCTACGCGGCCCTGGCACAGGCGGGCGGCCGCGTCTACGCGCTGCGCCCCCGCCTGTCGGAGGTGCTGCTGCCCGCCGGGATCGACATCGTCTCCGCCGACGGGGGCACCACGACGACGGCGCCCGCGCCGATCGCGGTCGATCCGGACCTTCCGGGCGTACGGCCGTGGATGGCGGCGGCCGGCGGGCTCCTGTACGTGGCGGTCGCCGAGGCCCCGCCGCGCCCGGAGGGCTCGGCGCGGCTGATCGCCTTCCGCGGCGGCCCCGCCGGGACCGGGCCCGCCGAGCTCGGCGGCGTGGCGGAGGCCGACTGGCCGGACGCCTGCGCCCTTCTCGAAAAGCCCGATCTGGCCGCCGTCCGCCTGGACTCCTACGCCACCGGGCCGACCCGCGCGAGCGTCGGGCGGGTGCACCTTCCGCACCCGGTGTCCTGCACGTACGAGCCGCAGCGCAAGGCCCGCGGCGGATCGAGGCCAGGCCAGGACGGCACCCCGGGCGACGGCGCCCCGCACGAGGACGACGCGCGCCCGGGCGCCTCACCCTCGCCAGGAGCGCCCCAGCCCACCCCCGGCCCGTCCGGCACCCGCTTCGGCCACGGCCCGAGCACCGCGAAGCCGGACGGAGACCGCGACGGCGGAGGCAGCGACGACAGGGAGCGCGGGGCCGGGGAGCGGGACGCGGCCGAGGCGGAGCCGGTCGTCCGGGGGCTGACCGTGAGCATCCGGTGGGTGGCCGATGGGCCCGCGACGGCCTCGCGGCTGCTGGACAGCCTCCAGGCCACCCAGGCGCAGGTGCGGCAGCGCCGCGACATCGGCGGCGACGAGGCGTACGAGATCGGCCCGACGGCCGGGACGATCGCGCTGCGCGTCGGCCGCTTCATCGTGGTCGTGGACGCGAGCAACCCGCCGGGCGCGGCCGCCCGCGTCGCCCACTACGTCGCCCTCCGCCTCCGCTGACCCGCCCCGCTGACGTGCGGCGGGTTCAGAACTCGGGGACGGGTTCCGGGTCGGCGACGAAGGCGGGGCTGCGGCCCGCCCAGCCCTCCAGCTGGGCGACGAAGCGCTCGGCGTGGACGGGCCAGTGGAAGCGCGCGCGGGCCGTCTCGTAGCCGCGCTTGCCCATGCCGACGCGCAGCTCGGGGTCGTCGCGGAGGCGGCGGACTGCGTCCGCGGCGGCGGCCGGGTCGCCGAAGGGGACGATCAGCCCGCAGCCGGACGGATCGACGATGTCCACGGCGGGCGGGTTCGGCGTGCTGATCACCGGGACCCCGCGGGCCATGTACTCCACGACCTTGGTCGGCATCGAGTGCCGGTAGTTGGGCTCGTCGTGCAGGAGCGCGAGGCCGGCCATCGCGCCCTCGGCGATCCGCAGGGCGCGGTCGTTCGGGACGAACCCGTACCAGCGGAGGACGCCCTCGCGCTGGGCGTCGCGGAGCGCGGGACGGACCGCGGCGTCGGCCGCGCCGATCAGCTCGACCATGATGCCCTCGGGGGCCAGCAGCCGGGCCATCTCGATCATGTCGAGGGCGCCGCGCGCGACCGACAGGTGCCCGACGTAGACGGCGCGGCGGCCGTCCGGCGGGCCGGGGGGCAGGTCGGAGACGTAGGTGGTGTTGGGCACCACCGGGTGCTCGTCGCGGAACCGGTCCCGGTAGCCCTCCTCGGCGAGCAGCAGCCGGTGCCGCCGCTCGGCGCGCTTCTCCAGCCGCCGGACGGCCGGGCGCAGGAAGGGGCGCACCGGGCGGGGCACCCAGCCCTTGGCGGTGAGCGCGGCGGCGGTGTCCTCGTGGACGTCCCACACGACCGTCCGCTCGCGTACCGCGCGGGGCATCGAGACGAGCAGCTCGGGGTCGTGCAGGAGGATCAGGTCCGCGTACGCGGCGTGCTCGGTGAGCGCCCGGTGGGCGGCGCGGAGGGCGCGGACCCTCCGCCGCCCCGTCGCCCGCGGCACGTCCACCGGACTGATCTCGCGCCACGGGGTCACGTTGCATGCCCGGAATGGGGCGATATAGGTGACCTCGTGCCCGGCGTCGAGGAGCGCGCGTATCTGCCGATGCAGAATGCGCGCATCCTCCGGATGATGCACGATCGTGCAGACACAGACCCGCATTCCACTCACTCCGCAACATGCCGAAATATCGCCTGAGGCCGAGTCTTGGACGGCCATGGAAATCACCGATGAATTCCCGTCGTCCAGAAGGTGGACGCCGCCGGGCAAGTCACTCACTTCTGCTAGGGCCCTAGAGCATCTCGACGGTCTCGCCCTGGACCTCGCGCGCGCGGCCCCGGGTGTCGAACAGCAGCCGCGAATGACGCGCGAGCGTCGCCGCGTCGTAGGACCCGTGGTCGGCCAGCACGATCGCGAGATCCGCGCCCTCCAGGGCCGTGGCGAGGTCGTCGCCGGCGTTGCGCACCTCCGCGCCCTCGACCTCCCAGTCGGAGACGTACGGGTCGTGGAAGGAGAGGTCGGCGCCGAGCCGGGCCAGACGCCGCGCGACGGGGCGGGCCGGGGATTCGCGCTGGTCGGCGATGTCGGCCTTGTAGGTGACCCCCAGCAAGAGGACCTTCGCGCCCTTCAGAGCCCGTCCCTCGCGGTTGAGGAGCTGCTGGGCCCGCTCGACCACGTAGCGCGGCATCCGCTCGTTGATCTCCTGCGCCAGCTCCACGAACCGGAACGGGTAGCCCAGCGAGCGGACCTTGTACGACAGGTAGTTCGGGTCGATCGGGATGCAGTGCCCGCCCACGCCCGGCCCCGGCCGGAACGCCTGGAAGCCGAACGGCTTGGTGGCCGCGCAGTCGATCGCGTCCCACAGGTCGATGCCCAGCTCGTGGCAGAACACCGCCATCTCGTTGACCAGCGCGATGTTGACGTGCCGGTAGGTGTTCTCCAAAAGCTTGGCCATCTCGGCCTCGCGGGTGCCCTTGGCCTCGACCACCCGGTCCACGAACTTGCCATAGAACGCCGAGGCGGCCGACGCGCACGCCGGCGTCAGCCCCCCGACGATCTTGGGCGTGTTGCGGACCCCGTAGACGGGGTTGCCCGGGTCGATGCGCTCCGGTGAGAACGCCAGGTGGAACTCGTCCCCCGCCACAAGGCCGGACTTCTCCAGGATCGGGCGGACGACCTCCTCGGTGGTCCCGGGGTAGGTGGTCGACTCCAGCACCACCAGCACCCCCGGCTCCAGGTGCCGGGCGACCGTCTCGGCGGCCCCCCGGACGGCGGTCAGGTCCGGGCCGCCCTCGTCCGACAAGGGAGTCGGGACGCAGATGACCACGGTGCGGGCGCCATCTAGGACGTTCTCGTCGAGGCTCGGGGCGAATCCGGCCCCGAGCATCTTCTCGACCTCGGCGGGCGAGACGTCGTCGATGTGCGACAGACCGGCCTTGAGCCCGGCGACCACGCGCGCGTCGCGGTCGAACCCGCCGACCTCCAGCCCCGCCCGGCAGGCCTCCCGCACGAGAGGGAGTCCCACGTAGCCGAGTCCGATGACCACCAGATCCATACCCGGCTCCCTTCGAAGTTCTATGTGATGGCGTATGCCGCCCGGTAGCCGGCCGCGACGGCCCGCCACGTGCGCTCCGCCCTCACCCACTCCCGAGCCGACTGTCCGATTTTCCGGCGTCTTTCTGGAGCGTAAATGAGCTCATCGAGGGAATTCGCCCATGCTTCCGGGTCTTCCGGAAGTGTTAACGTGCCCGTCACGCCCGGTTCCACGATTTCGCGAAGAGCCTTGACATCACTTGCTATTACTGGGATTCCCCCGGCCATCGCCTCGATCGGCTTGAGGGGCGTGACCAATTGGCAGACCCGGTCCGCACGGCGGGGGACCGCGAAGACATCGAGGATCGAGTGGTAGCGACGAACGGAGCCCATCGGCACGCGCCCGGTGAACACGGCGTGAACGCCGTGCCCGGCCGCGCGCCTTTCGAGCGCGCCGCGCTCGGGGCCGTCGCCCACCAGCAGCAGCGTGACGGGCGTGCCCCGGTCGCGCAGCAGCGCCGCCGCTTCGATCAGCGTGTCGATGCCCTCGTAGCCGTAGAACGAGGACGTGAGGCCGACGACCGGCACGTCCGCCGGGATGGCGAGGTCGACCCGCAGGTCCGCCGCGTCCGGGAGCGGCTGCAGGAACGCCTCGTCCACGCCGTTCGGCACCGTGAAGATCTTCTCGGCGGGGACGCCGCGGGACGCGATCTCCGCGCGCATCGCCTCGCCGAGCGTGACGACGGCGTCGGCCTCGGCCATGCGCCGCGTCTCCAGCTCGCGGGTGAGCCGGTAGAACTCGTCCGTCTCCTTATGGGCGGGGTCACGCGACAGCCAGGAATCCTCCAAGAAGCCCCGCACCTCGTAGACGACGGGCAGCCCGTGCCGGCGGCCGAGTTCCAGCGCGACGGCGGCGTTCAGGTGGTTGCTGACGGCGTGCAGCACCGCGGGCCGCAGCTCGCGCACCAGCCGCCCGGCGAGGTCGGCGCCCTTGCCGACCGCCCGGACGGGGTTCGAGGGCGGCAGCCAGGGGATCAGCCGGTGGTAGGGGACGCCGTCGACCTCCACAAGGGGCCGCGCGTCGCCGACGCCCTGGCTGAGGGGGTAGCCGAGGCGGGTCGCCACGTGGGTGTCCAGGCCGAGCTCCTCCCGCTGCGCCAGTGCGATCCGGTGCGTCCGGACGGTGTAGCCGGCGTTCGTGCGCGGGAGCGCGTTCGTCACCAGCTGCAGGACGCACGTCCCGGAGGGGGGAGCGAGGTCGTTGTCTTTCCGCGGAGCGGCGGGGGCCTGCGGTGCGCGGGCCAGCAGGGCGCGCAGCTCGGTGGTCTCGCGCTGGAGGCCCCGGGGCTTCGGCACCGCGAGACGCGAGTGCCGCAGGCGGGCGCCGGGGGGGCCGGGAACCACCCGGGCCAGCAGCCGCACGGCGAGCCGGGGCGCCCGCCCCGGGTCGTCGCGGAGCTGGCGCCAGGTCAGTCCCAGCAGGTAGACGGGTTTTTTGAGCACGGCGGGCGAGCGTAGGCAACCCCGATGAACAGAAGGGAAATTGTGTTGGCACCCATCGTGCACGTCCTGGGGGCGCGGCCGAACTTCGTCAAGGCCGCCCCGGTGATCGGCGCCCTGAGCGCGGCCGGCGCCGAGCAGGCGGTGGTCCATACCGGCCAGCACTACGACGCGCGGATGTCGGAGATCTTCTTCGACGAGCTGGGCCTCCCGGAGCCCGACGTCAACCTCGGCGTCGGCTCCGGCACGCACGCCGAGCAGACCGCCGCGCTCATGATCGGGCTGGAGAAGGAGTTCACGAGCCGTTCACCCGTGCTCGTCATCGTGTACGGCGACGTGAACTCGACGATCGCCGCCGCGCTGGTCGCGGCCAAGCTGCACATCCCGGTCGCCCATGTGGAGGCCGGGCTGCGCAGCTTCGACATGACCATGCCCGAAGAGGTCAACCG
>NZ_SMKU01000207.1 GCF_004349215.1 Actinomadura rubrisoli
GCCCACGGCGGGCCCGTGCGGGGAGCGGGCCAGGGCGCCTGGGATCAGTGGTTGGGGGGAGTGGGTGCGCCCAGCAGGTGCATCCATCCCTGGACGTCCGACTCCTTGACCTTGCAGTCCACGGGCTCGTAATCGGCGGCGTTCACGTAGCCGGGGCTGTGGGCGATGACGGAGTCGTACACGAACGACGAGGCGATGAAGCCGAGGTCGGCTCCGGTGGCGGCGAGCCGCTCCTTCAGGACGGGGGCGTCCAGCAGCCGGGCCGTGTGGATGACGGGCCAGCCCGACACGCCCTCGGCGTCGGGCATGACGGGGCCGACGTGCAGGGCGGCCCTGAGCTGGATGCGGACGGCCCTGCTGGACCGGCGGTTGTGGCGGCGCAGCAGGACGGCCAGCCGCGCGATCATCGGGTCGATGACGGCGGAGGTCGGGATCTCGGGCGGGACGACGATGAGCGCGCCGTCACCGCGGTCTTCGTGGTGGCAGGCGGCCCAGGGCACCTTGGACTCCTGGAACGCCCCGCGCAAGAACTCGTACATCGCGCTCCGCATTTCGAGGCGGTCGCTGTCGTCGCGGTGCACCGCGTCGCTGAACCCGGCGATGTCGGTGAACAGGATGGAGCAGTTCTGCCCCGCCCACGACGGCACCGCGCCCCGAGCCGTCGCACCGCGAACCGTCGCGTCGGCGCCCGTGCTCACGTCCGCGTCGCCGTGGGAGGCGGACGGGACGACCACCATCGGTTGCGTGCTGACGGCCGGGTAGGACGGCACGCTCTGCTGCGGCGCGCCCTGCCGCGGCGCGCCCTGCTGTGGTGCGTTCTGCCGCGGCGCGGTCGTCTCCTGAGCCGTCCCCGGCTGGTGAGCCGTCCCCGGCTGGTGGGGCGAGAGGGCCTGGTGAGGCGAGGCGGCCTGGTACGGCCATCCGGCGAGGAAAGGCGGTATCGACTGGTACGGCGGCCAGGACGTGTTCGCCGGTGACTCGGTCGCGTAAGGCGGTATCCCGGCGTATGGGTTCAGCTCCGCGTACGGGTGCCATGCCTCCGGCCGGATGCCGTAAGGGCTCGCCATGCACGGCGGCGTGCTCGCGTAGCGCTGTGGTGGCCCGTACTGCGCGGCAGGGCCGTAGGCGTGAGTCACCGGGTACATGGGTGCGCCCTCGGAGCCATACGGCGGCGTTTCCTGAACCGGAGGCATCTGGGGCGTGCCACCGGCGTGCTCGGTCAGCCGGGTGTACATCTCGCGTTCCAGCACGGCGAGCACCCGTGGCTGGTCGGTCAGGTAGGCGGCGAACTCCTGCGTGGTCATGCGCAGGGCCCGGACGGTGTCCATCGCGACGACGGTGGCCGACCGCTGCCGCAAGAGCAGGGCGGCGCGTTCGCCGATGATGTCGCCGGGGCCTCGGAACGCGACGATCTGTTCGCGTCCCTCACGCTCGACGCAGACCCTGATCCAGCCGGAGCGGAGTACCAGGAGGTGGTCGGCGGCCTGGCCCTCGCGCCACAGCACGTCGCCGATGGGGAAGACGGCCTCCTGGGCAGAGACCACGAGCGCGGCCTGCTCCACGGGCGTGAGGGCCTGCCAGAAGCCTCGCCCGTGGGGCGTGCGGGCATGTCGACCGGTTCCGGCCGATCGCACGCTGTGGCCCGGGTGGCCGGTCTCGGACTCCTGCTCGCCGGGCTCGGGCTCGCCGCGGCCGGTCTTGGACAGGGCCCGTGTAGGGGTCGACGGCTCGGGGGACGGGGGGAGATCGCTCGGGGCGCCGAGCGTGGAGGGAACGAGCAGGTCCGGGTCGTGCCGGTGCTCGCGTTCGGCCATCACCGCACCCCCTTGGCAGGAGCGGGCGGCTTGGTGGGGTGGACGTCAAAGGTTGGGGGACGATTCTGCTGTCTCGACATCATCACGGGAACCCCATGCATTGAATTGCGTCTCCGGAGCCGTCAACTGGCCGTCTGGATCGCCCGGGACCGGGTGTCGTCGGCGACCGAAGTCACATCACCTATAGCCCGTACCGCGTGATCGCGGTTAGACTGGGTGAGTCCGCAGGGAACGTTTTGCCAGGTCAGCCGGGGTGTCACCGCGTTTTCGCAGGGTAGCCCGAAGGCCCGGCACGCGCGCCTAGCGGCCCAGGGAGCCGTTCTCCACTTTTCGCCGATCGTCTTGGCTCGCAACCGGTGACCGGTGAAAGGTGGGGACGGCTCTATTCCTTTTTTCCTCGATACTGGCGAAATGTCCGTATTCGGGGTGACCTCCTGATCGGCTCCCCTCAGCCGGTGCGCCTGGGACGGTCGCCGCGGCGCCCCCTGTTGCTCACCCTGCGTTCAGGAAACCTTCGCCTCAAGCTAGCAGGACGTCCTATGGCATCGCGAAGCCTGCTAATCTGCTACCTAGCACGCTACAACATAGTTAGCCGACATGCAGCACACTGCCAGCTCCAGATGTATTTTCAGCCACGTGACGGGGGGTCGGTCCGTGAGGCCGAGATCCAGTACGAGGGGAGCATGACGATGTGGCGTCATGTATTCCGTCACGTCGCTGACTGCCAGCTGGCAGTTGTGCTGCTGGCATCGATGACACAGGGTGACGATCTACATGACAACTGACCAGGGGCCAATCGTCCAGAGCGCGCTATTGCGCACTGAGCTCGTCCGCCTCCGCAAAGAGAAAGGTATGACGCAGGAGCAGGTGGCGAGGAGGCTCGAATGGTCGCCATCGAAGCTCATCCGGGTGGAAGGAGGGAAGAACGCCATCACCAGGACAGACCTGCAGGCGTTGCTCTCCGTGTATGACGTGAGCTCCGAGAGCAGGCAGGAGCGGCTCCAGTCGCTGGCGCGCGGCGCGCGCGAGCCCGCCTGGTGGAACTCCTACCGGGGGGAGTTCGACGATGCCTTCCTCACCTACGTCGGCTACGCCGCGGGGGCGGCGTACATCCGTCACTTCCACGGGACGGTGGTGCCCGGTCTGATCCAGACGCCGGAGTACGCACAGGTCCTCTCCACGGGGATGGTCTCCCCGCAGCAGCAGGCGTTCGGGGTGAAGCTCCGCATTCAGCGGCAGCAGGAGCTCGCCAAGCGCGAGAACCCGCCGCGCCAGTACTACATCATCGACGAGGCCGTGGTCCGCCGCCATGTCGGCATCAAGGTCGACCCGGCGATCATGCCCAACCAGCTCCGTCATATCGCCGACTCCGTCGAGGCGAACGAGGCACTGACCGTCAGGGTCATCCCGTTCAGCGTCGGCGCGCATCTCGGCATCTACGGGCCGTTCACGGTCCTTGAGTTCGAGGGCGGCCTCAACGACGTCCTCTACCTGGAGGGCCGGGCGGGAGCCAACGTGATGATCACCGGCAACGACGAGCAGATCGCCGAGTACCGCGACAACTTCGAGATTCTCCAGGACGAGGCACTGTCGGCCGACGAGTCGCTTGCGCTGATCCGGCAGGCCGCCGAGGACCTGATGGCCTGACTCCCAGCCGCACTCCCTCATTCGACCGGAGGTGACAGCCGTATCGGCCATCCACAAGGCGAGTGGCCTTCATAGCACGCAACGTGATCTTGTGTTCCCGTGTAGGCGGAATAACTAGAACCGTTTACACTCGTGATCGGGAAATTTTCCACAAGGTCGTGGTTTGTTGTGCCCTGCTTGGCTCTCGCCTGGCGGGTGTTCCTGCCCCGATCGGTTGGCGAGGCGGCACCCGCCGGCAACGAATGGAGGGTTGCTGGATGGTCTATCGGTCGATTCAGGGGTCAGAGCTGACCTGGCGGAAGGGCAGCGGGAGCGGGGAAGGCAGCGACTGCGTGGAGGTGGCGGCGGCCGGCCCATCGGTGCTGGTCCGCGACTCGCGAGCCCCGTCCGCAGGCATGCTCGCCCTCAATTCCACCCAGTGGCGCGCACTCGTGGACGCCATCCAGAACGGAGATCTGGACGGCCGTTGAGTCACGCGACTCATCTCGCGTCCAACTCGCCGAAATTGGTGAATACCACAAGGGAATGAAGCATTTTACGGCGACTTCTGACGAGGTCTCGACAAGAGTCCGGTCAAGCCCGTCGCGGACTCCGTGCCGGCCCGCGACGGGCTCCGGCCGACCCCCGGCCGCTCCCAGGCGGCCCGGAGGCCGCCCACGATCATCGTGACGGTCTGCTACGGCCTGCGGGGGACCGGGTCTGGGCTCTAGCCTGGGCAGGTGTCCGATCACGCTCGCCGGCTGGACGCCGCGCTCCCCGGCGTCTTCCGCACTGACCTGACCGTCCGGGCCGCCTACTCGTCCGATGCCTCCATCTACCGGCGGGTCCCGGTGGCCGTTGCAGAGCCGCGCTCCACGGACGACCTCGCCCGGATCCTGGAGCTGGCCGGCGCCGAGGGCCTGCCGGTGACGATGCGGGGCGGCGGGACGTCGATCGCGGGCAACTCCATCGGCGCCGGGATCGTCATCGACACGTCCCGGCATCTGCGGCGCGTCCGCTGCATCGATCCCGAAGCGCGGACGGCCGTCGTCGAGCCGGGCGTGGTGCTGGATGATCTGCGCGCCGAAGCGGCCCTGTACGGGCTGACCTTCGGCCCCGACCCGTCAAGCCATTCGCGTTGCACGCTCGGCGGGATGATCGGCAACAACGCGTGCGGGTCGCACAGCGTGGCCTGGGGCATCACGTCCGCGAACGTCGAGAGCATGCGCCTGCTCCTGCCCGGAGACCGCGAGCTGGACGCGGCGAAGGGCTCCTCTGGGGACGCCGCCATCGACGCCGTGCTGACCCGGCTCCGCGACGCGCACCTAGCGCCGCTCCGGACGGAACTGGGCAGGTTCAGCCGTCAGGTGTCCGGCTACGGTCTGCACCATCTGCTGCCGGAGAACGGCTTCGATGTGGCCAAGGCGCTCGTCGGCGCCGAAGGGACGTGCGGTCTCGTCACAGAAGCCACCGTCAGCCTCGTCCCGGTGCCGAAGGCGCGCGCGCTGGCCGTGCTTGGTTTCCCGGACGTGTACGTCGCCGCCGAGGTCGCCCCGTTCGCCGCGCAGGCCGGTGCGCTGACGGTCGAAGGGATGGCCGCCGACCTCCTCACCGCCCTGCGGCAGCAGCCCGGACGTGCGGACGCGGGCGCCGACCTGCCGCCCGGAGGCGGCTGGCTCTACTGCGAACTCGGCGGTGACACGGCCGCCGACGCCCGCGACGCCGCCCACGCGCTGGCCGAGATCGTCCGCGAGCGGGTGCCGGGGACGACGTCCGTCGTGGTCGACGACCCGGCGCGGATGCGGGCGCTGTGGTGGATTCGCGAGGCCGGGTCCGGAATCGTGACCCGGCTGCCGGACGGTGGGGAGGCGTGGCCCGGCTGGGAGGACTCCGCCGTCCCGCCCGCCCGGCTCGCCGGATATCTGCGCGACCTCTACGGGCTGATGGGCGAGCACGGCCTGCGCGGCGTCCCGTACGGGCACTTCGGTGAGGGCTGCCTGCACCTTCGCCTGGACTTCGGCCTGGACGACCCGCTCGGTGTCGCCGGCTACCGGTCGTTCATCGAGGACGCCGCGCGCCTCGTCCTGTCCCACGGCGGGAGCGTGTCCGGCGAGCATGGTGACGGCCGCGCGCGCTCGGAGCTGCTCGCCGAGATGTACTCGCCGGAGCTGCTGGACGCGTTCGCCGCGTTCAAGGCCGTCTTCGACCCGGAGCGCCGGCTCAACCCCGGCGTGATCGTCGACCCGGCCCCGCTGGACGCCGACCTCCGCCCCGGCCCCGGCCGCGACGCGCTCCTCCACCGCGGCGTGTTCCCCCAGCGCGACGCGCATCTCGGCTCGCGCGGTGATGCGCTTCGGCCGGGAACCGGCCGTGACGCACTCCGTTCGGAGGCTGGCCGTGATGCGCTCCGGCCTGGCGCAGGTGATGCGTTGGCGGTTACGCCTGTCCATGCGCTTAGCCGCGACAATGGGTCGTTCGCCGCGGCCGTGCACCGCTGCGTGGGTGTCGGCGCCTGCCGCAACCTTGAGAGCGGCGCGATGTGCCCGTCGTTCAAGGTGACCCGGGACGAGGTGCACTCCACCCGGGGCCGGGCCCGCGTGCTGGCGGAGATGCTGCGCGGCGAGTCCCTGACGGACGGATGGCGCTCGCGCGAGGTCCGCGACGCCCTCGACCTGTGCCTGTCGTGCAAGGCGTGCGCGAGCGACTGTCCCGTGAATGTCGACATGGCGACCTATAAGGCGGAATTCCTGTACCGCCACTACGCCGGACGCCGCCGTCCGATGGCGCACTACTCGATGGGCTGGCTGCCGCTGTGGTCCCGCCTCGCCACCGCCGTCCCCGGGACGTCCCGGATGGTGAACGCCGCGATGTCCCGCGAGCCGATCGCCGCGGCCGTCAAGCGCGCCGCGGGGGTGGAGCCGCGCCGCGAGATGATCCGTTTCGCGGCGCGGACGTTGCGCCAATGGTTCCGCGCGTCGCACGGTGGCGGCCCGAGGCCCGTGGGACGGGCGGGCACGGTCGTCCTGTGGCCCGACACCTTCACCGAGCACCACGCGCCCGAGGTCGGACGGGCCGCAGTCGAGGTTCTGGAGGCCCTCGGGTACCGGGTGCTGATCCCGCCGGGCCGCGTCTGCTGCGGCCTGACCTGGCACTCGACCGGCCAGCTCGGCGTCGCGCGCCGCGTCCTGCGGCACACCCTCGGCATCCTGGCGCCCGCGCTGGACGCGGGGCTCCCCATCGTCGGGCTCGAACCGTCCTGCACGGTGATGCTGCGCGACGAGGCACCCGAGCTGCTCCCGGACGACCCGCGCGCTCGGACCCTCGCCGACGTGACCGTCACCCTGGCCGAACTGGTCGCCCGCCACGACGGCGACTGGCCGTTCAGACGGCTGGACTCCGCCGCGATCGCGCAGGTGCACTGCCACCAGGAGGCCAAGGGCTCGTACGCGCCCGATCTCGCCGTCCTGGAGCGCCTCGGCGTGGAGCCGGACGTCATCGGCGCCGGGTGCTGCGGCCTCGCCGGCAACTTCGGCTTTGAACCAGGCCACTGGGACGTCTCCCAGGGCTGCGCCGAACGCGAACTGTATCCGAAGGTGCGCGGTGCGGACGGCGGACTCGTCCTCGCCGACGGCTTCTCTTGCCGGACGCAGGTCGCGCAGGGCACCGGCCGTCACGCCCTCCACCTCGCCCAGGTCCTCCAGTTGGCCCTGCGCAGGTCCTGACGCGGCCGGACCCTGAGGCGACCCTGAGAGCACCCCTGGTCCGTCCCTGATCACCCTGTCGCGGGACGGAGCGCCGCCTTACCGTGATCACTGCGGCCCGGTCGCCGGGCTGCCACCCGGCGACCGGAACAGGTCTTCGCACCACTCGTCCCAACGGCGGGTCTCACAGTGACGTCCCTTCATGGAAGGACAGCGTTCATGCTGCGAAAGCACAGGCGGGCGGCTTGGGGAGCATCCATCGCGGCGGGCGTCGCGCTCACCGGCGCGGCCGTCCCGACGACGGCGGGCGCGGCGGCGGTGGGCGCGGCGGAGGCGGCACCGAGAACCGCCAGAGCGGCGCCACCGACTCCCACCAGAGCGTTCACCACGGCACCGATTGCGTGGCGCGCGTGTGGTGACGACGGTAAGGCCAAGTGCGGTTCCCTGCGTCTGCCGATCGATTGGGCCCACCCAGACGGTGCGACGTTCGAGCTGGCCATTGCTCGCCGCAAGGCCAAGGGACCGGACGCGCGCGTCGGCACGCTCGTGTTCGGTCCCGGTGGGCCCGGCGACTCGGGCGTGCAGCGGGTCACCAAGCTCAAGGACGGCATCGACCGGTTCAGCGAGCGGCTCCAGCGGCGCTTCGACATCGTCAGCTTCGACCCGCGCGGAATCGGCGCGAGCCATCCTGTGACGTGCTCGGCCGCCCTGCTCCGCGACTCCCCGTCGCCGGTGATCACGAGCCGGAAGGAGTTCGCGGCGACCCTCGACTACAACAAGCGGCTCCGGGACGACTGCCGTAGGCGCACCGGCCCGCTGTACGACCACGCCGACACGCTCAGCACCGTCCGGGACGTGGACGCGATCCGCGCCGCACTCGGCGAGTCCAAGCTGACTTTCCACGGCAGCTCGTACGGGACGCTGCTGGGCGAGATGTATGCCGAGACGTTCCCGAAGCGGATCCGTGCGATGGTGCTGGAGAGCGTCGACGACCACAGTCTGCGCACGGCCCGGCCGTTCCTGGAGTCGGAACTGGTCGCGGCGCAGGACTCGTTCGACCAGTTCGTGGCATGGTGCGGACGGACGACGTCTTGCGCCCTGCACGGCAAGGACGTCCGCGCGATCTGGCGTGGCCTGCGCGCGCGGGCCGCACGCGGTGATCTGCCCGATCTGGACCATCCCGGTTCCGTGCTGCCCGAGTTCGGGCTCGTCCTCAAGGCGTACAAGGCGTTCTACGGTCCCGACTGGGCGGGGCTGGCGTCGGAACTGGTCGCCCTGGACGCGAGCAAGCCCGCTACGCCCACCGCACCCGCTACGCCCGCCACGCCTGCCGCCGGTCCGTCCGCCCCGAAGGACCCGGAACCCACCGGCACGGACAACTTCACCGCCCAGTTCTGCTCCGACTGGGGACTCCAGGTGCGCGGCTACAAGGAGTACGCCGGGCTGATGCGCCGCATGAAGAAGATCGCGCCCGACATGACCCAGGCGCGGCCCGTCGTAGCCGTCACGAAGTGCCTCGGCTGGCCGCAGCCCGTCAGGAACCCGCAGCATCGATTGAAGGTGCACGGCAGCGCGCCGATCCTGTTGTCGAACGCGCGCCACGACCCGGCCACGCCCTATGCATGGGCACGGAACGTGGCCCGCCAGCTCGGCCGGACGGGCACGCTCCTCACCTACGAGGGCTCCGGGCACGGCTCCTACAACCGCGGCCCCTGCATGCGGGACACGATCGACGAGTACCTGATCTCCCTCAAGGTGCCCGCCCGGGGAACCACCTGCCCGGCGACCTGACCGGCGCGCTGGACCCCGGCAACGGACCGGCATGGCGCGCGCCGCGTCCAGGAACAGGCGCTTTACCAGGGGAGTGGACGGCCGTCCCGGAAGAAGCCTCCGGTCGGGCCGTCGTCGGGCAGGGTCGCGGCCCACACGATGCCCGCCGCGCCGTCGGCGACGGGACGTCCGCCGGGGCCGCCCATGTCGGTCGCGACCCAACCGGGGCAGATGGCGTTCACGAGGACGCCGTCGGCGCGCAACTCGGCGGCGAGCATCCGGGTCAGCGCGTTGAGGGCGGTCTTGGACGCGGTGTAGGCGGGCGTACCGCCGCCCATGCCGGCCAGCGAGGCGATCTCGCTGGAGACGTTCACGATCCGGCCGTGGCGGCCGCGGCGGAGCGCGGGCAGCAGGGCCTGCGTCAGCCGCCAGGGCCCGTACAGGTTGGTCTCGGCGGCCTCGCGGACGACGTCGAGGTCGGCGGTCACCGCCCGCTGCCAGGTGTCGTAGGTGATGGCCGCGTTGTTGACCAGGACGTCCAGGTGCTCGATCCGTGCGGCGGCGGCCTCGATGTCCTCGGCGGACGTCACGTCCAGCCGCAGCGGTGTCGCGCCGACCTCCTGCGCCGCGCGTTCGGCGGCCTGCGGCGAGCGGGCGCCGAGCAGCACTTCATGGCCGCGCGCCGCGAGCTGCCGGCAGACCTCCAGCCCGATGCCCCGGTTGCCGCCCGTCACCAAGGTGACCGTCACGTCGCGTTCTCTCCCCCCGTCCCGGCGGCGGCGTCGTCCAACTTCGATCTCGCCCGGTGACGATCGCGGCGAGCCGCCTCATGAAGACTTCCATAAGGGCGGCTCGTCGACGAGGAGGCCGGGCCCTGGTCAGGCGGCGTCCCGGCGGAACCTGCGGGCGGTGGCCGCGGGCCTGGACGGCACACCGTTCTTCACCCTGATGTTCATGGCGACGGTCGGCTACGACACCGCCTACCCCGACGTGGACCTCGGCAAGTACTTGAACGGCAAGGGCCGGGAGCTGCTCAAAGGTCGAGAACGTCTGCCTGCTGAGCCTGGACGGCGCCTCGACGCTGATCTCGACGGCGTTAAGAAGATCGTCGACTACACCACCCGGGCTGGGCCGCCGAGCCGGCCAGGTCCTGCGCGTCGGAGTCGCAGCTCAAGGGCGTCGTCGCCGGCGAGGGAGTAGGACGGGGCGCACGAGTCGCCGAGCCCGCGCGTCCCGACCGTGGAGGAGACCAGCGGCCGCCTGCCTGGACCCATCCACGCCTTGGCCGAGACGAGCACCGCCCCGGAGTTGTCTGGTGCTAACAAAGCGAGGCGACGTGGCGGTGTCAGAGGGTGATGTCTTCTGAGAAGAGTAGCGAGCTGCTCGCCGCCGCCCGCGAGTTGCTCGGTGCGCCGGGCGTGCTCGGTGCGCCGGGCGTGCGCGGTGACCGACGACCGGAACAGCTTGTCGACCTCCCGGCCGTTGCCCTCCCGGAAACCGGTCGCGCTCGGCGTTCAGGAGCGCGGCGACGACCCGCGGGTGCCGTCCGGGACGAGGTCGGACGGCACCCTCCACGACCAGACGCAGCAACGGGTCTCCTCCGCACCCAGAAGAATCGCCGTCATGGTGCCATCGCCCTCAGGCGCCCGCGAGGCTCTTGGGCCGGGGCGGCCTGGAGCTCCGGTCAGCGGACGTCGCGGGGGCGGAACTGGACGCTGATGCGCGGCCCCGCCGCGCGGCCGCTCTTCGGGATCGCGTGTTCCCAGGTGCGCTGGCAGCTGCCGCCCATCACGATGAGGTCGCCGTGGCCGAGGTCATGGCGGATCGTCTCGCCGCCGTCGCGCGGACGCAGCAGCAGCGAACGCGGCGCGCCGACGGACAGGATCGCGACCATCGTGTCCTCCGTGGCGCCGCGTCCGATCTGGTCGCCGTGCCAGGCGACGCTGTCGCGGCCGTCGCGGTACAGGCAGAGCCCGGCGGTGCGGAACGGCTCGCTCAGCTCGGGCGTGTAGTGCGCGTCGAGGGCCGCCTTGGCCTTGTCCAGGACGGGGTCGGGCAGCGCGGAGCCCTCCTCGTAGAACGCCAGCAGGCGCGGGACGTCCACGACCTTGTCGTACATGCGTCGGCTCTCCGCCCGCCACGGGACGGTCGCGAGAAGCCGCTCGAACAGCGCGTCGGCCCCGGGGATCCAGCCGGGCAGGACGTCGATCCAGGCGCCGTGGGCCAGCCGCGTCCGCCGTGCGGAGCCCAGGGGGCGCGGGCCGTCCTCGCCGGTGCAGTCCAGCAGCGAGCCTTGGAAAACGCCTGTCATGCAGCCAATATACAAGGCGAGTCAAACGTATGTTCGACTATGGTGCGTCCTCGATGGTGATGTCGAGGTCGGCGGCGAGGCTGGACAGCAGGCCCGCCGCGTCCTCCGCGGCCACGATCGCGCCGCGGAGGCTCTGGACCCCGCCCACGCCCCGTAGGTCGCAACCGGAGAACCGGGCGCCGGTCATCGTCGCGCCGCTGAACTGGGCCCCGCTCAGCCGGCAGCCCTCGAACCGGACGCCGCGCACGTCGGCGTTCTGGAACGTCACGCCCTCCAGATTGCAGTCGCGGAACACCGCCCGCCTGAACGTGCTGAACCGGAACCCCGCCAGATCCGCGCGGCACGAGTCGAACACCACGTCCTGGAACGTGCAGTCGGTGAACGCACCGCCGGTCATCCTCGACCCGGACAGGACGGTGGTGAACGTCCGCGCGCTGGTCAGCCTCAGGTTCGCCAGATCGCAGCGGTCGAACGTGGAATCGGAGACCGAGGCGCGCTCCAGGACGGTCGCCGGGAACAGCGTCCCGTTGAACACGCAGCGCTCGATCTCGACGCTCTCGGCGTCCCGTCCTGACAGGTCCAGCGGTCCGAACGACAGCTCCCGGTAGAGCCCGTCGTCGACGAGATCGTGCTCGGGCAGCTTCGCGGGGGCCGGCGCGGCGGGGAGCTTCGGCGGCGCGGGCTTCTTGGGGAGCTTCGCCGCGCGGGCTGCGGTCGTCCGGTTCGGTGGCATGGAGATGACCGTACAGAATTGTCGGAGGGGGTCCGTACTGTTGCGGCGTGACGGGGGATCTGCCGCGGGCGGCGAAGGCGCTGGTGGGCGTGCGCGTGCTCAACCAGCTCGGCGCGTATGTCCTGGCGTTCTTGGCGGTGCTCGCCGGGCCCGATCTGGCGGCTTGGGCGTTGGGGGTCTTCGGCATCGCGGCCCTCGTCTCGCGTTGGCTCGGCGGAGTGCTGCTCGACCGGCTGGCACCGCGCACGGTGATCGTCCTGGGGCTGACGGCGACGGGCGCCGCCATGCTGCTGCTGGCCGCCGCGCGCGGTTCCTGGCTCGTCCTCGCCGCCATCGCGCTGGTCGGGCTCGCGTTCGAGCTCTACGAGCCCGCGACGCAGGAGTCGCTCGCCCGGATCACCGCGTCCGAGCACGGGCGCCGCGGCGACGTCTACGGCCTGCTCGGAACATCGCTCGTCGCGGCCGGAGCCGTCGGCGGACTGCTCGCCGCCGTCCTCCTCCCGATCGGGGTCCGGTGGCTCGTCGTGGTGGACGCGGTGACCTGCCTGGTAGCGGCGGCCGTAGCGCTGGCCTTCCTCGAACCCGAACCGGTCCGGCCAGGCGCGTCGCGCGTGGGCGGCGGCGGGCGCTGGCGGCCACCCGGACCGCTCGTCCGCCTGACGGTCGCAGGCACGGCTTTCGCATGCGGATGCCTGGCCGTCCTGATGTTCATGCCGTTCGCCCTGCTCCAGCGCGGGGCACCCGAGTGGTTACCGGGCCTCGCGCTGACCGGTGCCGCCCTGCTGGCCCCGCTGACCGGCCACTTCGGCCGCCGGATCCTGTCCGGCCTCAGGCACGAGCCCGTCCTGGCCGTCGGCACGATCGTGCTGGGCCTACTGGCCCTCACCATGGCCGCCGGACGAGCCGTCCCCCTCATGGTCGCCGCCTACCTGGCCTGGGCGGCGGTCGACAGCGTCCTCCAGGGCCGGTGGCAGGCGATGATCGCCGAGCTGGCCCCGGAGGCCGAACGCCCCCGCTGGTTCGCCTTCCACGGCTCGTCCTGGGGCATAGCCCAGCCCACCGTCCCGGTGCTGGTCGCGCTGGCCGGCGGAGCGGCAGGCGGTGCTCTACTGACGGCAGGCGGCGCGTTCCTGCTGGTCCCAGCCACACTGGCCGCAACAAGCCCACTCCGACGACTCAAAGGCCGCGCCACCGAACCTTGACGACGGCTCCCCCCTGACCGCAGCGTGGCCGGGCCAGAGAAGTCACCCAGGAAGCCCAAAGCGCACCTCACACCCCACCTCCCGCCACCGAGCGAACCCGCACGGCCCCTCCGTCCCGCATCCGGACGACGCGAAGTGAACAAACCACCGGAGCCCGCCTCTGCTGCGGGCCACGGTCGCCGTCCCTGACCGGCGGTCGCCGTCTGACAGCGCGCGGCGGTTGCGCTCATCGTCCAGCCGTGCGGCCGGGGTGTGCAGGACGCAACCGGGCAGCGTTCGCTCTCCCGTCCCGGCGGGTGTGGCGAGTCATCGTCCTCGCGGCGTGTATCGGAGGGTTCAGTGCTCGGCGAGCAGGTCCTTGAGGAATGCGGTGGTGCGGGCGGGCTGGGCGGCGCGGATGGCCAGCAGGTCCATGACCTCCTGGTAGCGGGCGGCCTCCATCCGGTCGGGGTAGCGGGCGCCGGTCAGTTGCTCCAGGTAGACCATGTCGTCCAGTTCGTGCTGCGCGAAGCGGACGATCGTGATCGGGCCGCCCAGCGCGAGGTGGCCGCCCGCC
Organism: Actinomadura rubrisoli; assembly: GCF_004349215.1. Classification (GTDB taxonomy): domain Bacteria; phylum Actinomycetota; class Actinomycetes; order Streptosporangiales; family Streptosporangiaceae; genus Spirillospora; species Spirillospora rubrisoli. Next base: position 13,714 of record NZ_SMKU01000207.1, read on the forward strand.
GTGAACGGCAGGACCTGCACTCGCACGTTGCTCATCTCTTCCGAGATCGCGATCAGATGCTCGATCTGGCCGCGCATCACGGCCGAGCCGCCGATCGGACGACGCAGCGCCGCCTCGTCGATGACCGTCCACAGCGTTACCGGGGCGACCGCCCGGTGCAGGATCTCCTGCCTGGTCATCCGGACGGTGAGGCGCCGGTCGAGCCCCTCGTGCCGTGCGTCGTGGTGTTCCAGCCCGATGACGGCACGCGCATAGTCACGCGTCTGCAGCAGGCCCGGGACGTACTGCACCTCGTAGGTGCGGATCGACGTGGCGGACTGCTCCAGCCCCAGGTACTGCTCGAACCAGGCGGGCACCACGTCGCCATAGGCCTGCCACCAGCCGGGCTTCTTCGCCTCTCGGACGAGCAGCAGCAGGCTCTCGCGCTCCTCCGGATCCTGCACGCCGTAAAGGTCGAGCAGGTCGCGCACGTCCCGCGCCTTGAAGCTGTGGCGCCCGAGCTCCAGCCGGCTGATTTTGGACGCCGATCCGCGGATCGCCGCCCCGGCCTCGGCACGTCCGACGCCCTTGTCCTCGCGCAGCCGCCGCAGCCGCGCCCCGATCTGCAGACGCAGCGCGGTCGGCCCCGCCTGCCGATTGTCCAGCACAAGATCTCCAGGGTCTCCTACGTCCTGACAACCCTCGGAGCCTCTCACACGCAATGGCCAATGCGCAGGGAACCGTCAGTCAGAGATATGTCACTTCGCCGCCGCTGTACAAATGGCGACGCCTTGTCGAATTCACTATCAGGATCGTTCCATTTCGGTGGTCAGCGGCGCGGGACCAGCAGATCCAGATCGGCGCGCGTGACCCGCGCCCGCTCGGCCAGCCGGTCACGGTCGGTGCCGGCGCCACCGACCAACTCCACCGCCCTGGTCAGCATCGAGGGCTGCTCCAGCGGCCTGACCTCCCCGGGCTCCTGCCGCCGCCACCCCCGAGCGCTCAAGGTGCTCATCGCGGCGCGGTACGCGCCCTCGTCCATGATCTTCAGCGTGCGCGCCCGGTAGAGCAGCGCGGCCATGCTGACGCCCCATGTCGCCTTCAAAGCCGCAAGCCGGTCCCAATCCGCCGTCCCCGGCAATTCACCCGCGATATCCTCCTCCGGCATCAAGAATTCCGCCGCGAACCGGTGCGCCTGATCCTCGACGATCTTTTCCCCCGGCTCGGCGTCGGCGTGCATGACCAAATGCCCGAGCTCGTGCGCCCCGTCGAATCGGTTGCGCCAATAGTCACCCTTAGCCGGATTGAAGAAGACCATCGGCCGCGGGTGGAGCCCCACGCTGAACGCGTCGACCCGCTCGGCCGCCTCCGGCAGGACGAGCACCAGCACCCCATGCGCCTCCAGCAGCCGCACCACATGCGGCACCGGCCCAGACGCCCCCACGAGCGATTTCCTGGCGACCTTCGCCGCCTCCACCGGCCCGCTCCCGGCGATCTCGTCCGGCGGCACCGAGTACTCCGGCAGATTCACCGCCGGGAAATCGACGAGATCCTCCAACACCGCCACGACATCTGTCGCGATCCGCCCGTAGGCCAACGCCTGGTCCCGCTCGATCTGGGTCGTCGACCGCAACGAACGGAAATGGGCCCCGTCCATCGACACCGGACTCCACCCGGCATGGAAGAACTCCACCGGCACGCCCAACGCGATCGCCAGCTTCGAGAGCGTCCCCTCCGAGGGCCGATGCACGCCGGCCTCATACTGCCCGATCGCCTTCGGCGTCGTCCCCACGCTCTGCGCGAGCTGGTTCTTGCGCAGCCCCCTGAGCCGCCGGGCCAGCGTCAGCCGCTCGCAGTCGAACAGCAGCCGCGCCTCGGCGACCCGCCGGGCCGTCCGATCATCGTTCACTAGGCCGTTTCAGTGCTCGTCTCGTCGCGGAGCCGCATCGGCACATCGGCTTCACCCTCGGCCCACAGCGGCATCGTTCGCTCGACGAGCTTACGGCGTGGATCACGCCCGAGCGCCTCATCACCCAGCTCCTTCACCCAGTGCCACGCCGTCCCTCCATCGGCGTTCCACCTGGGCCGCCCCAGGAACAGCTCCATCTCCAGCGGCTCCTCGCTGGCGCTGTGCGCCAGCACCAGCGTCACGACCCCGGGCGTGTCGCGCACCCGGAGCCCCAGATCCAGCGACAGCTGCGGATCCTCCACATACCCCTGCCGCGCAACGGCCTGCTTGGTCGGCCGCTCCCGATCCCACCGAATCGCCCGGACGGCCCCGAACTCATGCCGCTTCGTCAGCACCCGGTACCCGCCGTACCGCCATCCCGGCGACCCGTTCAGATCGTCCCGGAAGACCCGCTCGTCCCCCTCGAAGACCCGATCGAGCTGCGACTCCAGCACATCGAACGCCCCGACCCCGAACGACCGCTCCTTGAACCCCGCCGCCCGGCTCAACCC
>NZ_SMKU01000208.1 GCF_004349215.1 Actinomadura rubrisoli
TTGCCAGGATCTGCCATAGCCGAAAAATAGCAGCCCCAGCTCACAGCCGTTGCCCAACAACGAAACCCACAACCTCAACTGTGGATATGTGGATACTGGAGGACACAAGCTTAACTAAATGGCATTGGGAGAAGGGTCGCCCGATCCCGCCGCCCGAGAAGAAGGACCCGCCCGGCGGAGGGAAGCACGAGAAAGGCAAGTAGTGGCAAACGCGGAGCATCTTAACAGGGGACTGATCCGGGAGATCGAGAAGCTCGGGGATCTAGGACCGTGGCGTGAAGCGCTCCTAGCTGTTCCCCGGCATTTGTTCGTCCCAGATGTCGCCTACGTGTCTCCCGACGAAAGCGACGGGTACGTCATCGACAGGAACACCAACCCTGGAGAATGGCTGGTTGCTGCGTACCTCGATGAGGCGATCATTACGCAAGTCGATGACGGGGCGACCCCAATAACCGAGGCGGGAGCAGAGAACACCCGGTTCACTTCGTCGGCATCGGCGCCGTCCACCGTCATAGCCTTCCTTTCACTTCTGGGTGCAAGAAAAGGGCACAATGTTCTAGAGATCGGCACCGGCACGGGATGGACAGCCGCGCTATTGGCGGCCGTCGTAGGCGATCACAACGTGACTTCCGTGGAGATTGACCCGGAAGTGGCGAGGCAAGCAGCAGAGAGAACACTCTCTGCCGGATACACTCCGCAACTCGTTGCAGCAGATGGGGCTGAAGGGTTTCCGGGGAACGCACCTTATGATCGTGTGCATGTCACGTGCGGGATCGAGGAGATCCCGCCGGAGTGGCTCGCACAGACCAGGCCGGGCGGAATCATCGTTGCCCCTTATCGAAAAGAACTCGCGAGCATCGTGGTTCATGAAGATGGTGATTATACGGTGAAGGGTTATGGCCGCGCCCGGTTCATGATGCTCCGCTCTCAACGGGGGTGACAAGACTCCGCTGCGTTCGGAGTCAGGCTGGATGCTCTGTCCGCCGGTCTCTCGATTGCAGACCGCCGAGGATCGCCGGCTGCCCGCGAGCGGCCCGGAACCGTCCTCCCCAGGTGGTTCCGGGCCGCTCTCGCCGTCCGGCGGACCGCGCCCGATCTCCGCTACAGAATTCGGGGGTCTCGCGCTCGGACAGCGTTCCCGCCCATGGACGCCGGGGGGACATCCACGGACGGGACTCACACGGCCGCCGGTTGCGATTCCCGACCGTGTGAGCATCTGGCACGGGCTCCGGAGGGAGGGACGCCCACCCCTCAACCCCCTGGGCCCGCAAGCCCGCACGGGCGCGTGGAACCGCGGCGGCCGTGCGGGCTGTTCTCAGGGGTCTCCGTCGCCGATGGCGAGTTCCGACACTTTCTCGCCGGCCGCGTCGATCAGCTCGTTGATCGTGGATTTGAGGAACCCGTGGTGCTGCATGTGCCGTTCCAGGATGAGCCACGACACGCCCCATGCGAGGACGAGCGCGGATGTCGCGTCCCGCGCGGCGGCGTCCCTGAGCCGGGTTTCGGCTTCCTCCCGCGTGAACTCAGAGATTGAGCCGAGAAGCGCGGAGGGCATGCCTCGGGCCCGCCACACCTCTGCGAACGCCGCGACCGCGTTCTCGACCATGTCCGCTGGACGGCGCAGCTCTGTTGCCGTGTCGTGCGTCATGCCCGCCGCCGTCGCATTTCCATGATCGCCAGTTCCGCCGCGCCGCGCGGGTCCTCGGCCAGAGCCAGCCACCCCGTCTGACCGTTCGCCCCTGGCGTCGTGATCCACCACTGCCCGTGCTTGCGGTCGTAGGTGCATCCGAGCGTGAGCGTCCCGCCGATGCCGTCCACCCGGGACACCGCGAGCACCGGATACCCGCCCGCCTCCGCCAGCGCGCACGCCATGTCCTTCGCGCGAAGGACGGTGAAGTACGCCTGGACGGCCTTGAGCGCCTCCAGCCGCTCCGAATGAACCGAGGCAAGCACATGGAACAGGGCGGCGACCGAACGGCTCATGTCCGCCTCCAGACCCCCTTGCCTGAACGGGAGTTGATGATCTCGGGGTGGGGTGGCAGGAACCTGTGGATTTGGGGGGTTGTGTCTCGCGTGCATACCCATGGCCCGGCATCCCCTCAGGGCAGATGTTTGCGTCACTGACTATGAGGATGCGCTCACAGAGGGTAAGTTCGCTACGTTCGCGAACTAGAAGTAACAAGGGAGATGCGCCATGTCCGGACAGGACGATCTCGACCCGGATCGCTCACTGTGGCACTTCATAGCGGTCCAACTGCGAGTCCATCGCGAGCGTCAGGGGTGGTCGGAGACGCGCGTGGGAGAGCTAATAGACCGGACGCGTTCGGTCGTTTCGCGGTACGAGACCGGGAAGATTCACCTCCCCGCCAAGATCGCGCGGCTGATTGATGACGCCTGGGGAACAGATCTCCTATTCACCCGTCTTGTCGGATTCGCCAACGCAGCGCACGATGGAGACTGGCTGGTGGGGCTCGCCGACTGGGAGCAACGCGCAACGCGGCTTCGCCTCTGGGAGCTTGTCCTCATCCCGGGGTTGTTCCAGACAGAGGCTTACGCGCGGGCAGCGCTGGCCGCAGGACTAGCCGGAGACCTTGAGGAGCGACTACAGCGGAGGATGAACAGACAGAAAGCCGTGTTCGAGCGCGACGACCCCCCGCATATCTCCGCACTGATCAATTGGCCGTGCATCGCGCATCCCATCGGAGACAAGGACGTCATGCGGGCACAGCTTGAGCACCTCGTCCAGCTCGCGGACCTCCCGCACGTGAGCATCCGGCTTGTCCAGCCGGACGCGAACGCACACCCTGGGCTGGCCGGAGCGTTCGAGATCCTGACCGTCGATGCCCGCGACGTGGCTTACACAGACGACCCCGACGAGGGGCGGCTGATCATCAGCCCGCCGGACGTACAGCGATACACACTACGGTACGACCGTATAGGCGAACTGGCCGTTCCGCTGGACCCATCCCGGGTCCTGCTCACAGAAGCACTGGAGAAGTACACATGACAACCAAGTGGCGCAAGTCGAGCCGGAGCAATACCGACAACGGTGCATGTGTCGAGCTCGCGGCACTGACCGGACGGGTTGGCGTCCGCGACAGCAAGAACCCGAATGGGCCCAAGCTCGCACTCCCCGCCGTGAGCTTCGGTGACCTTGTGGCCGCGATCAAGCGCGGCGATCACGACATGCCGTAACCGGCCGACCGTGCACGCTGCACTCAAGCGGAGGATGGAGACCTACACATGACCCAGTGGCGAAAGTCGACCCGAAGCGGTTCGGGCGCGCAGTCTGACTGTGTAGAGGTTGCGCAGCTCCCCGGAACTGTCGGGATGCGGGACTCCACGAACCCGGGTGGGCCCAAGGTCGCGCTTCCTGCCGTGGGGTTCCGTGATCTCGTGGCCGCGATCAAGCGCGGCGAGTACGACGTGCCGTAACCGGGCGACCGCATTAAGCCCCGATCCCCCCGATCGGGGCTTTGTGCTGTTAGGCAGGGGCTATCGGGATGTCGAGGGTGAGGTGGTAGCCGTGGTCGGGGGTGGGGCCTGACTCCAGAGCGCCGCCTAGGAGTTCGGCGCGTTGGCGCAGGCCGATCAGGCCGTGGTGTGCGCTGGGGAGGGGAAGCGTGGGTCTGGTGGGTGCGGTGTTGGTGACGGTGGTGCGTACCGTCCCGTTGCGGTGGCGGACGTCGACTCGGGTGGTGGAGCCGGGGGCGTGCTTGCGGGCGTTGGTCAGCGCCTCCTGGACCGTGCGGTAGATGGCCCGCTGGACCGGAGGCGGAAGGTCGCCGTCCAGGTCGACGTGCAGGTCGGCCTTGATGCCGCAGCCCGCGACCAGGGTGTGGAGCTGGGCGAGGGTCGGCTGGGGGGTCAGCTCGGTGGGCGGGCTGCCCGAGGCGCGCAGGACGCTGACCATGTGCCGCAGCTCGTCCAGGGTCTGTACGCTCAGCCGCCGGATGGTGGTCGCGGCGTCCTTGGCGTCCGGGTCGCCCGTGCTGACCTGGAGCGCGCCGGCGCGTACCGCGATCAGGCTGACCTGGTGGGAGACGACGTCGTGCATCTCGCGGGCGAGCTGGGCGCGTTCCTTGGCGAGGACGCTCTGCGCGGCGAGGAACTGCTCGTGCTCGCGTACCTCGGTGATCTCGGACAGCCGGGCGGCGAGGTCGCGGCGGGCCTGGACGAGCCGGCCGAGCAGGGCCGGGGCGGCGGCCAGGCCCAGCCCGTACGCCAGGTCCGGCACGTCCGAGATGGCCACGATGGGCCCGATCTTGGGCGTCGGCCAGGGCAGCATGTAGCAGCCGGCGAACACCGCCGCGCAGACCGCCAGCAGCGACCGGCTGCGCGTCCGCGCCGCGAGGGAGTACATGGCGATCAGCGCCGCGGCCAGGGCGAACGAGGTCAGCACGCTGGGCACGGTCAAGATGAACACCGGCAGCGGCGCGCGGCGGCGCAGCAGCAGGGCGGACGAGGCGACCGCGGCGCATGCGGTGTCGGAGCCCGTGCCGAGGCTCCCCTGGAACCATGCGTCCAGCAGCGAAACGGTGACGAGGCCCGCATCCGTTAGGGGACGGCGCAGGGCGGCCCATTTCACGTGCCGGCCCCGTCGCGCGAGGTGAGCAGGCCGGCGCGGTCGGCCAGCAGCGCGGCCTGAACTCGACCGCCGACCTCCAGTTTGGCGAGGATCGCGCTGACGTGGTCTTTCACGGTCGAGGTGCTCAGGTGCACGCGGGTCCCGATCTCGGCGTTCGACAACCCCTGGGCGACCAGCACGAGCACGTCCCGCTCGCGGTCGGTCAGCCGCGCCACGGCGCTGACGGCCGGTGCCTGGGACCCGGCGTCCAGATAGCCGTCGACGACCGTGCGGGTGACCTTGGAGGACAGCGCGAGCCCGCCTGCGGCGAGGGTGCGTACCAGGTGGGCCAGGTGTTCGGGGTCGGTGTCCTTCAGCACGAACCCGGCCGCGCCGGACCGCAGCGCGCCGGCCACGAACTCATCGGTGTCGAAGGTGGTGAGCATGTCACCACGGGGGGATCGGCCAGCCGGCGGATGTCGGCGAGCACGGTCAGCCCGTCGACGTCCGGCATCCGGATGTCCAGGAGCACGATGTCGGGGCGCAGTTCCCGGACGGCGCGCAGCGCCTCGCCGCCCGCGACCGCCCCGACCGTCTCGATGCCGTCGGCGGCGTTGAGGATATGCGTGAAGCCGGTACGGATCAGTGCCTCGTCATCGACCACTAGCACGCGGATCACGTTTCGATTACTACCACGCCTGGCGTCGGTGGTCCGGCCCACGGCCGCGAACACCCGCCGGTTGGCCGGGTAGCTCCAGACAGGCGGCGGATGGGATCGGCCTCCCCGGGCCGCGACATTCGATGACATGACGCAGCAGGCTCTCCCGACCGAGCACGGCGCCCCGGCGACGGGCCGTCTCGTGGGTCTTGATCTGGCCCGATGCCTGGCGGTCTTCGGGATGTACGTGTCGCACGTCGGCCCGGATCCGGCGGACGGAGGGGCGGCCGGCATGTTCGCGGAGTTGACGCATGGCAGGTCCATGGCCTTGTTCGCGCTGCTCGGCGGGGTGACGCTGGTCATCATCGGGGGTCGCGCGACGCCGAAGACCGGCTGGCCCGGCAGGCAGGCCGCGGCGAAGATCGTCATCCGCGCGGCGATCCTGCTGGCGCTCGGCACCGCGCTGACCATGACCGGAACCCCGGTGGAGGTGATCCTCGCCTACTACGGCGCGTACTTCCTGCTCGCGCTGCCTCTGATCCGCCTCCGCGCCCGGACGCTGGCCCTGGTCGCGGCCGGGTGGGCGCTGGCCGGTCCGCAACTCTCGTACGCGATTCAGGACGTTCTGGACGGAGGTGGCCCGCTGAGCGGCGGAGGTCTCCTCGATCTTCTGTTCACGGGCAACTACCCGGCGCTGACCTACATGCCGTTCCTGATCGCGGGGATGGCCCTCGGCCGCCTAGATCTCGCCTCGGCGGCCGTCCGCGTCCGCGTCGCGGCGATCGGCGGAGTCCTTACGGTGCTCGGGTACGGCGGGTCGTGGCTGGTTTTCCGCCTCTTCCCGGGCGTTGTGGAGGCGACCGGGGCGCCGGCGGCCTGGTGGTCCGACGTCGACGGCGATCCGTCCGGCGGGGCCGCCTGGCTGCTGACCGCCGCGCCGCACGGCGAGACGACCCTCTCAGTGGTCGGCGGCACCGGCGCGGCCCTGATGGTGACGGCCGCGGCGCTGGCCGTGGGCGACCGACTGCGCCGCCTGGCCGCCCCGCTGATCGCGGTCGGCTCGATGTCGCTGACCGCGTACGTCGCCCATATCGTCGTGTTCCTGCCGCTGGGCACCGGGGACCTGCCGGAATGGCCGCCGCATATCCTGCTCGGCTTCCTGCTCGCGGTGACCGCCCCGGCGTTCCTGTGGTCCCGGCGCTTCCGGCGCGGGCCGCTGGAGCACCTCGTCTACACCGCGGCCGCAGCGAGCCGGTACGTCCGATGACGCCGGACGTGGGAAGGGGTGTGGCGGTTGTCAGGGGGCCCGGTGCTGGCCATCAGCGCCCGTTAAAGCGGGATATTGGATAAAAGTGGGGTCCGTTTCACAAGAAGGGACCCAACTGGGTGAAGAAGCTTATTGTTTCGGGGGCCGTCGCGATCATCGGGGCGGTCGGGGCCGGGGTGCTGGTGGCGGGGCCCGCAGAGGCCGCGAGTGCCGTGCAGATCCACCGCGTGTACTTCGACTCGCCGGGCAGTGACCGGGGCTCGAACGCGTCGCTGAACGGCGAATGGGTTCAGCTGTTCAACACGTCCAGGACGTCCCGGCAGCTCAGGGGCTACAAGCTGAAGGACAGGACCGGATTCACGTACACGTTCGGCTCGTTCAAGCTCGGCGGACGGAAGTCGGTGTACGTCCACACGGGGAAGGGGCGCAACAACGCCACCCACCGGTACTGGGGCATGACCCGGTACGTGTGGAACAACAACGGGGACAAGGCGTACTTCCGCTACCCGAACGGGTCGCTGGCCGACTCGTGCTCGTGGGGCAGCAGCGGGTCGTCCAAGTACTGCTAGCGGGGTAGCGCTAGCGCGGCGTGAGGCCCGGGAGCGCGGTCCCGGGCCTCACATGCTTTTAGTGCGGTTTGCGGACCAGGAGGCGGCCGTGTTGGAACCGCTCGGTGTCTTCGGGGACGCGTGACATGCGCGCTATCTCGGTGAATCCGGCCTTGTCCAGCAGCTCGGCGAGGCGGTCGAGCGGCCAGCGGTAGGCGAGCGACACCTTGTGGTCGAACGGTTGCGGCGCGGGCCCGTCGTCCTCGAAGAAGCCGAGCAGCAGGTAGCCGCCCGGAGCCAGGACGCGGTGGAACTCGGTGAGCGTCGCCGGGACCCGCTCCGGTGGGCTGTGGATCATCGAGTACCAGGTGAGGATGCCGCCGAGCGTGCCGTCCGCCGCGTCGAGGGAGGTCATCGAGCCCACGTCGAACCGGAGGTCGGGGTGGGTCCGGCGGGCGTGGGCGATCATGGCGGGGGACAGGTCGAGGCCGAAGGCCGCGCAGCCGAGCGCGTGCAGGTGCGCCGTCAGGTGGCCGGGGCCGCAGCCGAGGTCCGCGACGGGTCCGGCGGCCCGCGTCAGCTCGGCGAACGCTTCGACGAGGGCCCGGTCCAGCGGGCCGGTCTTGCTCACGTCGCCGAAGAGCTCGGCGTACTGGACGGTCACGGCGTCGTAGGCCGCTGACAGGTCGTTCATGATCGAAACGATAGCCCCGAGTCGCGGGATCGCGTGTCGGCATGACCTGATCGCCCTACTCTGTCGGAATGATCCCCGCTTTGGCCCCTTCCTCCCCAGTGGTCCGGCTCGGTTGGCTGGACGTGCTGCGGGGATGGGCGGCCCTGGTGGTGGCCCTCCAGCACGCGAGCTACTTCTACCTGCCCGGTTTGCGGGGGTGGCTGAACGAGTGGTTCGATCTCGGCACCTATGGCGTGCTCGTGTTCTTCCTGGTCAGCGGCTATATCGTCCCGGCGTCGCTGGAGCGGCGGGGCAGTGTGCGCGCGTTCTGGATCGGCCGGTTCTTCCGGATCTACCCGCTGCTGGCCGTGGCGTGCGTGCTCGCGGTTCTGCCGTTCGGGCTGCGGGCGGGCCTGGAGGAGTACCGCACGGCGACCGCCGTCGTGGCGCACCTGACGATGCTCCAGGACCTGCTGGCCGTCCCCAGCGCGATGAACGTGCTGTGGACGCTGTCGTACGAGATGGCCTTCTACCTGCTGATCGTCGCGCTGTTCGTGGGCGGCGCGCACCGCCGGTCGGCGCCGGTCGCCATGGGCCTGGCGGGGGTCGCGCTCCTGGCGGGCGGGGCGCTGCCGATGGCTCTGCTGTCCCGGACGGCAGGGACGGGCGCCGTGGTCGCCGCGGCCGCGGTGATGCTGGTGGCCGCCATCGGCGCGGCGATGTCGGACCGTCCGGCCGTGCGCGTCGCGGGCGGCCTGCTCGGCGGGCTGCTGGCCCTCGTCCTGGTGACGGCGAACGGCCGGCTCGGCCCCTGGCTGGGGCTGGCCATGATGGCGCTCATGTTCACCGGCACCGCCGTCCACCGCGCCGAGCACCACCAGATCGGACGGCGCGCGGCGGTGCTGACCGCCTGCACGGTGCTGGCGGCCGCGCTCGCGACGGGGCTGTGGAACGCGCGGGCGAGCGGGTGGGGCGGGCACGTCGAGCTGGTCTGGTGCGGCCCGGTGGTGCTGGCCGCCGCGACGTTCGGCGCCGCGTGGGCCCTGCGGCGCCGAAGCTTCCCGCGCTGGGCCGTGGCCCTCGGCACCGCGAGCTACTCGATCTACCTGCTGCATCCGCTGCTGCTGATCGCGTCGGGCGAGCTTCTCGGCAGGACCGGCGGCACGGACGTCGCGGGCCTGGCCGTCTTCGCCGTGGTCCTGCTGGCGGCGAGCTGGGCCGCGCAGCGCTGGATCGAGGCCCCGGCCCAGCGCCTGGGCCGCCGCGTCGTCCGGCGGGTGGTCCCGGTGGGCGGTCCGCCGGTCGTCCCGCAGGAAAGGGGTGGACGGGACGCGCCCCGCTCTGCCATCCTTCCCGGCATGATCGTTGGAAAGGACGGCGCCACCCCTAGCCGGTGAGCGCTCTGGTGCAGCGGGAAGCTGCCGACATCCGTGAAGACTGGCTGGGCGTGGCGTTGTCGACGCTGCCCGCCGACCGTCCGGCCGCAGAGGCCGCCATCTCCGGGCTGTACCGCCTGATCGGGTACGCCCCACCGCGATTCCACTGGGTCCCGTCGCCGCTGGCCGCTGTGGAGACCGTCCCACCCGGCCTGGGGCCGCGCCCAGCGGAGACCGTCGAGCGCCTCGCCGAATGGCCCGTGCCGAAGCTCCTGGCCGCCTTGCGGACGGCGCTGTTCGCCGAACTCGACACCCAACTGCGCCGCTACTCCGGGGCCCTGGCGCAGATGATGCACCGGGAGGTCCGCCTTCCGCTCTGGCGAACGTCCGTGGGCTCGCTGTTCATCGCGCTCCGCGCCGCCCACGGCACGCCGCCCGTCGCCGGGACCGGCTGGTACACGATGCAGTGCGTCTCGCAGGTCGCCCTCTACGACGGCGTCCGGAGGGCAGCCGGTGCGGCGTTCACCCCCGACCAGGACCGGCGCCTCGACCTGTGGACGACCGCAGCGCGGTCGTGCGGCTTGTGGTGGCCCCGCGAGGACGTGTGCGTGATCTCCGAGCGGCCCGTCGCCGTCCACACCGAGGTGGCGGGCGAGGACGGCGAGGTGCGGCTGCACAACGAGGACGGCCCCGCCGTGCGCTACTCCGATGGCTGGGACGTGCACGTCTGGCACGGGACGCGGGTGCCCGCATGGGTCATCACCGACCCGGACGTCCGGCGGATCGAGCGGGAGGGCAACGTCGAGGTCCGGCGGTGCGCGATCGAGCGTATCGGCTGGCCGTCCTACATCGAGCGGGCCGGCCTCGTGCTGCTCGCCACCGCGCCGGACCCGGGCAATCCCGGCTCGCACCTCAGGCTCTACGACATGCGGAAGGAGACGAGGGTGCTCCTCGCGGTCAACGGGTCCGTCGAGCGGGACGGGCGGCGCCGCCAGTACGGGCTGACCGTGCCCGGCCGCTTCCACGACCCGGTCGCCGCCGCCGGCTGGACGTACGGGCTGTCCGCCGAGCAGTACTCCCAACTCCTACGACGAACCTGAGGTGATTCCCATGAACATGACTCTCGCTTCCCTTACCCAGCGGACCGGGCGCGCGGTGCTCGACCACCTTGAGCGGTCCGTGGCCATCCCCGTCGTCGACGGCCTCCAGGCTCAGGGCGACCTCATCGTCATCCCGCTGGCCGTCGTCGCGCCGGTCGTCCGGCCGTTGCCCTCGCCGTCCTGGCGGGATGTCCCGCCCGAGGGCATCGAGCTGCTGCGCGGCGAGGCGGGCGGCAACCCCCACACGCTCGTCGCCGAGCCCGGCACCTGCCGGTGGACCGCCGGCGTGGAGGACTTCGACCGGCTGGCGCTCGGGCTGTTCGAGACCACGGCGGTCGCGTACCTGCTCCACCCCGAGCACGGGGCCACGGGCTGCCCGCCGGGCACCTACGTCGTCCGCCGCCAGCGCGAGCAGGAGGGCAGCCGGGCCCGTCTCGTGGCGGACTGACGCCTTCTCCGGCAGGCGCCCGCACGGTGTGCGGGCGCCTGCGCGCGCGTCCGGGGGCGCCTGCGCGCGCGTTCGGGGGGCCTACGGGCGCGTCCGGGCCTCGGAGGGCGTGCGGCCGAAGCGGGAGCGGAACAGGCGGGCGAAGTGGGCCTGGCTGGAGAAGCCCCAGCGGTAGGCGACGTCGGCGATCGTGCCGGTGGCGCCGGGGGTGGTGAGCTCGTCGTGGGCCCGCTGGAGGCGGCGCTCCAGGATGTGCCGGGACGGGGTGGTGCCCGCGGCCTCGAAGATCCGTCCGAGGTGCCGGACGGAGACGCCCATCACGCCCGCGACCTGGCCGGGGGTGAGGCAGGCGTCGTGCAGGTGCCGCTCGATGTACTCCTCGGCGAGGAGGAACTGGGTCTGGTAGGCGGTCGGCGCGGGCCGCCCGCCGGAGCGCTCGGCGGCCAGGAGCCTGATCAGGTCCAGGACGGTCCCGCGCGCCTCGGCCGGGTCGCCCGCGCCGGGGTTCTCCAGGACGGAGCGGAGCGCCACGAGCAGGTCGCCCTCGCGGGCCGTCCCGCGGCCGAACAGCAGCGGGGCGGGGACGCCGCCCTCCATGCACTCCCGGACGAACAGCTCGCGCGGGATGTCGACCAGGAACTGCCGCATGGACGAGGAGAAGCCGAACAGGTACGGACGGCGCGTGTCGTAGACGACGAGGTCGCCCGCGGTGGCGGCCAGGCAGCCGTGCTCGTGCAGGAAGACCGCCTCGCCCTTGACCAGCAGCGTCGCGAACACCGAATCCTTCGGGGTGGCCTTGGCGACCTGCGGGGTGCGCTCGATGGTGTGCGCGTTCCCGCTGATCTCGGCCAGCCGGACGTCGTCGAGCTGGAAGTTGGACTGCCGCGCCACCAGCCCGCTCTCGGAGTAGGAGGTGCACGACAGCCCGACCAGCGCCTTGCGGTTGTACTCCTCCCAGTACTCGATGCGCTCGCGCGGATCGACGTTCTCCGTGGTCGCCTGGGAGATCATCAGTGCGGGTGCCGGCATGGTCTGCTCCTCCCGGGTGCTCGGGCGGCCCTCAGAAGGAGCTTATGCGGTGATGCACGTCATACCGCCAGATAACCTCCGTCCACCGGAAGGACGGCGCCGTTGACGTACGACGCGGCGGGCGAGCAGAGGAACGCCACGACCGACGCCACCTCGCGCGGCCGCCCGTACCGCCCGAACGGGATCCGGGCGAGGACGGCCGCCGCTGCGGGCGGGTCGTCCAGCAGGCCTCGGGCGAGCGGGGTGACGACGAAGCCCGGCGCGACGGCGTTCACCCGGATGCCGTCGCCCGCGTACTCGGCCGCCAGGGAGCGGGTCAGCTGGGAGATCCCGCCCTTGCTCGCGCTGTAGGCGGGCCGGTCCCGGCTTCCGGTGAACGCGAACATCGACGAGACGTTCACGATCCCGCCCGCGCCGTCCGCGCCGCGCGCGAGGGCGGGCCGGGCGGCCTGGCAGGCGATCATCGTGGCGGTCAGGTTGATCTCCAGGACGCGCCGCCAGCGCTCGATGTCGTACTCGTCGCGGTCGTGGCTGACGCCCGCGCAGTTCACCAGGACGTCGAGGCGGCCCGCGTCGGCGATCAGCCCGGTCAGGCCGCCGCCGTCCAGGACGTCGTGCTCCACCACGCGGACGGCCGGATGGCCGGGCAACTCGCCCTCGTCCGCCGGGCGCAGGCCCAGCGCGATCACCTCGGCGCCCAGCTCGGCGAGCAGGACGGCCGTCGCGGAGCCGATCCCGGACGTGCCGCCGGTCACCAGCGCACGCCGCCCGGCGAACAGCCCCGGCTCGAATCCCCCGCTCATGGCCGCACCAGCACCTTGATCTCCTCCTTGGCGTTCAGCAGGGCCTCGAAGCCGTCCCGGACGACGTCGGCGAGCGGGACGGTCGAGGTGACGATGGCCGTCAGGTCCAGCCCCTCCTCGGCCACCAGGCGGATCAGCTCGGGGTGGGCGTCCCGGTACCCGACCGACCCGATGATCGTCTGCTCGTTGTTGACCAGGGCGAACGCGTCGACGGCGAACGTCCCGCCGAGCCCGAGCAGGACGACCCGGCCGCCGCGCCGGGTGGCGGCGAGGCAGTCGCGCAGCGTCCCCTCGGTGCCGACGGCCTCGAACGCCACGTCCGCGGCGCCCTCGGGCAGCGCCCCGGCGTCCAGGACCTCCGTGGCGCCCAGGCGGCGGGCCAGGGCGCGGCGCGTCCCGGACGGGTCGGACGCGATGATCCTTCCCGCCCCGTAGCGGGCGGCGAGCTGCACGACGAGCAGCCCGATCGGGCCGAGGCCGACGACCGCGACCGTCTCCCCGTCCCGCAGCCCGGACCGGCGCAGCGCGTGCAGCGCGACCGCCGCCGGCTCGAACACGGCCGCCTGTTCGAGGGTGACCCCCTCGGGCAGCCGGTGCAGCATGTAGGACGGGACGACGGCGCGTTCGGCCAGGCCGCCATCGCCCATCAGCCCGGCGAACCCGAAGTGGCGGCACAGGTTGTACTCGCCCGCCAGGCAGCGGGCGCACGCGCCGCACCGGTAGTGCGGCTCGACCGCGACCGTGTCGCCTGGCCGGAACCCGGTCACGCCGGGCCCGACCTCCGCGACCGTCCCGCAGAACTCGTGCCCCAGGGTCAGCGGGGCCTCCCGGCCCGACTCGGGGTGCGGGGCATCGACGGGGATCGCGTGCGGCCCGTCCAGGTACTCGTGCAGGTCGCTGCCGCAGATCCCGCAGTACGCGACCGTGATCGCCACCTCGCCGGGCCCCGGGGGACCCGCCGGGACGTCCTCGACCCGGACGTCCCGCGCCCCGTACCAGACCGCCGCCTTCACACGCTCTCCTTCACGATGGCGCCGCCGCCGCGGCGGCGCAGGACGGCCGGCGCGGTCTCGCGGAGCGCGAACGACAGGGCCACGACGATCGCCGCGCCGCCCGCCGCGATGAACATGGCGGCCTGAAGGCCCCAGGCGTCGGACGCCCAGCCCGCGACGAGCGGTCCGAGGAACCCGCCGGCCAGCTCGCCCACGCCCATGATCACGCCGAGCGCGGTGGCGAGCGCCCCGCGCGGGACGGTCTCCGCCGGGATGGTCGCCATGATCAGCGTGAAGCAGCCGAGCCCGGTGTAGGTGAGGATCATCAGCGCGCCGAGGGCCACCGGGCTCTCCACGTACACGACCGCGATCGGGCAGAGCACCGCGAGCGCCGTGAACCCGATCAGCGCGGGCTTGCGGCCGATCCGGTCGGAGATCGCGGGCGTCGCGAACCCCCACAGCACCCAGGCGACGCCGAGGCAGGTCATGACCGCGCTCATCGTCCCGGAGCCCCAGTCCTTCTCGTCGGTCAGGTACTTGGGCGTGAACGTGATCAGCGTGACGAACCACGTCAGGTAGCAGCAGGCGATCAGCATGCAGACCACCACGTTGCGCAGCCGCAGCACGTCCATCACCGGCACCTTCTCCGGAGCGGGCGCGGGGGCCGCGTCGGGTACGCCGGACGCCGCGGCGGCCTTGCCCGTTCGCGGCGCGTGCTCCAGCACGTACTTCGCGATCAGCACCGTGATGATCACCCCGGGGATGATCGTCACGAAGAACGCCGTCCGCCAGCCGAACGCGTCGGCGAGCCGCACCACGAGGATCGGCGCGACGATGCCGCCGAGCAGGCCCGCCGAGGAGCCCTGGAGCAGCCCCATGTTGAGGCCGCGCCGCGACTCCCGGGACGCCTCCACCATCAGCGACTGCGCCATCGGCAGCACCGCGCCCTCGGCGGTGCCCATCAGGGCGCGGGCGGCGAGCAGCCCGACGAACCCGGTCATCAGGCCGGACGCCGAGGAGAACACCGAGAACAGCAGGACCGCGACGACCAGGATCGGCTTGCGCCGCCCCAGCCGGTCCGACAGGCTCCCGGCGAACATCCCGGCCAGCGCCCAGGTCAGCGCCAGCACCCCGGACAGGATCCCGAGCTGGGAGTTGGACAGCCCGAAGTCGTCGTCCATGTAGGGGGCGAGGAACGCCAGGGCCTGCCGGTCGAAGAACACGAAGCCGAAGGCCAGGAACAGGATGGCCAGCAGCCGGTTCTCGTACCGGTCGGCGGAGACCGGGGCGTTCCGGACGAGCGTGTCGGTCATGGTCAGCGGAACAGGGCGTTGACGTAGTCCGCGCCGATCCCGACCTCGTCGTAGTGCTTGCGGCACATGTCGATGTAGTCGTGGACGTCGAAGAAGCCCTCGGGGTCGCCGTTCTCGTCCAGCCAGACCAGCGGGCCCTTGACGATGAACAGCGTCTTCATCGGCTCGGGGTCGTCATAGGCGACGAGGGTGTGGCCCTCGCCGGGCGCCTCGTAGATGAAGTCGCCCGCGGTGGCCGTCCAGGGCCGCTCCAGGTACCCCCACTTGCCCGAGATGGTGTAGGCGAACACCTCGTGCGGGTGGTAGTGCCGGTTGACGAGCCCGGCCTGCTTCGCGCGCAGGATGTCGGACCAGGTGTTGTCCTTGACGTTGATCCACAGCGGCCGCGAGCCGACCGTCTCGGTGAACGGGACGTAGTACCGGTCGTCGTCGGTGGCGACCTTCGACAGGTACACCTCCGGCAGCGCGTCGGGCTTCTGCGAGTTCTCGATCGGCTTGAGGTTCTTCCAGAACTCCGAACCAGGGGTTTCAGGCATGTGAACGGCTCCTCTCCATTGCGGTGAGTGAACCTCCTGGACCCCGCTCCCGTCTTTCCTGTGGCAGACGCCACGGTTTGCAGATCCCAGACATCGGCCCCCGGCGTCCGGGCTAGAAGTCGGTGTCCTTGAACTCGACGGGGCCCATGTCCATCTCGAAGCTGCCGTCCGCGTACAGCAGCGGACGGGCCTCGCCGCCGCTGCTGTAACGTTCCACGTGCCTGATCTCGACGCCGCCGGGGGCAGTGAAGTCCACCAGCGTGATCGCCACCCAGTACGAGCTCGGCCTGTCGTTGAACAGCGGCACCGTGACCGTGGAGCCGCGTCCGTCCGTCACCATCGCGTGGGCGCCGTAGGACTTGAACGAGCCCGCGCCGTTCTCCACCGCGCTGTAGGCGCAGATCAGCACGTACCCCTGCTGGTCCGGGCGGGTGATCCTGATCGTCTCCCGGCCGGGCACCTTGGCGTCCCCGTCCAGCTGGAGGAAGGGCGGGGCGGTCAGCGAGCCGAGATCGCGGTAGTAGACGGTCCCGTCGGTCTCCGTCCGTCGCTTGCCCTTCTTGCCCTTCTTGGCCAGCGGGCCCGCGCCGGCCGCCTCCACCTGGTGGGCGGGCACGTAGAGGGCGTACAGGTCCAGGTCCGCGCCCATCTCGCGGCGGTCGTCGCTCCCGCCGTCCCATTCGAGGGTGGCGGTGACCGTCGCGGTGGTGTCCCCCTTGTCGAGGCTGATGACCGCCCGGCCCTCCTTCTTGAGGGTGATCTTGCCGAGCGGCATGGCCGGAGGCGCCTGCGCGGGCGCCGGGGCCTGCGCGGGCGGGGCGGCCTG
>NZ_SMKU01000209.1 GCF_004349215.1 Actinomadura rubrisoli
GAGACAGCCTATGCGCCGACCAGGAGCCGCTGGCCCGCCGGTTCGCGACGGCGGAGGTCGACCGGTTCGCCGGAGGGCGGGGTGCTGTCGTGTGTTGAGGCCGGCGAGTTCCGCTCGGTGATGCGGGGCGTGGCCACCGGCGTGACGGTCGTCGCGGCCGACGCGGGCGGGCCCGCCGGGACGACCGTCAACTCGTTCACGTCGGCGTCGCTGGACCCGCCGCTGGTGCTGTTCTGCCTCGGCCTGGGCTCGCGGACGTGGCCGGTGATCGAGCGGGCCGGCTGCTTCGCGGTGAGCTTCCTATGCGCCGACCAGGAGCCGCTGGCCCGCCGGTTCGCGACGGCGGAGGTCGACCGGTTCGCCGGGCAGGGGACCATCACCGCCAGGACGGGCGCGCCCGTCCTGGCCGACGCCGCCGGGTACGTCGACTGCGCGCTCGCCGAGGCGGCCGAGGTCGGCGACCACCGGATGGTCGTCGGGCTCGTCGTCGCGGCGGGCTGCCTGCGCGACGCCCGGCCGCTGGTCTTCGCGGACGGGGGGTACCGCGGTGCCTGACATGCGCGACCGCGTGGCCGAGCTGGAGGCCGGGCGCCGCGACGCGGCGGAGGTCGGCGGCGCCCGCGCCGCGCAGGCCCAGAAGGCCAAGGGGAAGCTGACCGTCCGGGAGCGGCTGGGGCTGCTGTTCGACGAGGGGTCGTTCACCGAGATCGAGACGTTCCGCCGCCATCGGGCGCAGGGGTTCGGGCTGGAGAACCGGCGTCCGCCGACGGACGGCGTCGTGACCGGCTGGGGCCTGGTCGAGGGACGGCGGGTCTTCGCCTACGCGCACGACTTCCGGGTCTTCGGCGGCAGCCTCGGCGAGGCCCACGCCGCGAAGATCCACAAGATCATGGACCTGGCCGCCACGGCGGGCGCGCCGCTGGTGGGGCTGTGCGACGGGGCCGGGGCCCGCATCCAGGAGGGCGTGACCGCGCTCGCCGGATACGGCGGGATCTTCCAGCGCAACGTCCGCAACTCCGGGGTGATCCCGCAGATCAGCGTGATGCTCGGGCCGTGCGCGGGCGGCGCGGCCTACTCGCCGTCGCTGACCGACTTCGTGTTCATGGTGTCGGAGACCGCGCAGATGTTCATCACCGGGCCGGACGTGGTGGAGGAGGTCACCGGGGAGGCCATCACCCACGAGGAGCTGGGCGGCGCGCGGGTCCACGCCGAGGGAAGCGGGGTCGCGGGCGCCGTCTACGGGGACGAGGCCGAGTGCCTGGCCGACGTCCGCTACCTGCTGACGATGCTCCCGTCCGACAACACGCGGTTCCCGCCGGAGCTGCCCACCGCCGACCCGCCCGACCGGGCCTGCCCGGCGCTGCTCGACCTGGTGCCGTCCGACGCCAAGAGCTCCTACGACGTGCGGGCGGTCGTCGAGGAGATCGTGGACGACGGGGAGGTCTTCGAGATCCACGAGGCGTGGGGCGCCAACGTCGTCTGCGCGTTCGCGCGGTTCGGCGGGCGCGTCGCGGGCGTGGTCGCGAACCAGCCCGCGGTGATGGCGGGCGTCCTGGACATCGCGGCCGCCGAGAAGGCCGCCCGCTTCGTCCAGTTCTGCGATGCGTTCAACATCCCGCTGGTGACGCTGGTGGACGTGCCGGGCTTCCTCCCGGGCGTCGACCAGGAGCACGGCGGGATCATCCGGCACGGGGCCAAGCTGCTGTACGCGTACTGCAACGCCACGGTGCCGCGCGTCCAGCTCGTCCTGCGCAAGGCTTACGGCGGCGCCTACATCGTCATGGATTCGCGGTCCATCGGCGCGGACGTGTCGCTGGCCTGGCCGACCAACGAGATCGCCGTCATGGGCGCCGAGGCCGCCGTCAACGTGGTGTACCGGCGGGAGATCGCCGCGTCCGACGATCCCGAGCGCGAGCGGCGCGAGCGCGTCGAGCACTACCGCGGGGAGCTGATGGGGCCCTACTACGCGGCCGAGCGCGGGCTGGTGGACGAGGTGATCGACCCGTCCGACACGCGGCGGCGGATCATCGACGCCCTCGACATGCTGCACGACAAGTACGTGAGCCGCCCGAGGCGCAAGCACGGGAACCAGCCGCAATGAGGGCCGTGACGCGATGGGGTCGTGACGCGGATGAGGGCCGTGACGCGATGAGGGTCGTGAAGGGGAGCCTGGACGAGGAGGAACTGGCGGCCCTGGTCGCCGTGCTGGCCCGCCGCGGGCGCGCCGCCCGCCGGAGGGCGGCGGCGAAGGCCGCGGCCGCCGCCCTCCGGCGCGCGGAGGAGCGGCGGCCGCGCTGGGACCCCGAGGACGCCGGCGACCCGCCCGTCAGCGGCTCTCGCGGTGGCCCATCTCCAGGACCGCCGCCGACCAGGTGAACCCGGCGCCGACCCCGGCGAGCAGGCAGCGCCCGCCGGGGCGGAGCCGGCCGGAGCGGACCAGTTCGTCCAGCCCGGCGATCTGGTCTCCGGCGCCGAGGTGGCCGACCCGGCTGCCCCAGTCCCAGGTGGTGCGTTCGCGGGAGATGCCGAGGGGCTCGAAGAACTGGACGTCCATCTTCGGCAGCCCCAGATTGGGCAGCACGAACCAGTCGATGTCGTCCCGCCGGGCGCCCGCCTCCGCCAGCGCGGTCTCGGCGGCCTCCACCTGGCCGTCCCGCAGCCGTTCCAGGACCTCGGTGAAGCCCAGCTCGGAGATCGCCTCGGCGCGCGGGGTCTCGGCGTCGATCGGGGCGGACGGGGCGTCGGCGAACGGCGCGGTGCCCCGGCCGAGCCTCTCCAGTCCCGGGTCGGACACGGTCGCGAGGCTGCGCAGCCGGGCGAAGCCGCCCCGCCGCGACAGCACGAGCGCCGTGCCGCCGTCCCCGCAGATCGTCCCGGGGTCGGTGCGCCACCGGTCGAACCCGGGCGCGCAGAACCGGTCGCCCGTCGTCACCAGCGCCCGCCGCCGCGACGGGGCCGACATCAGGAACGCGGCGGCCAGCTCCATCGCCGCCATGCCGCCGTTGGACTGCTGGCGCACCTCCATGGCCGGGCATGAGCCGCCGACCGCCTCGCGCTGCACGTAGGACGCCGCCGACCACAGGTCATGTCCCTGGTAGTGGACGCTCGCGTGCAGGACCAGGTCGACCGCTCCGGGCCCGTCCGGGTCGTCGGGGTCGTCCGGGGCGGGCTCGCGCCGCGCGGCGTCGGCCAGGGCCTGGCGGGCCGCGTCCGCCGCCATCTCCGGCGCGGACTCCTTGGCGATGCCGACCGCCTCGATCCCCGTTCGCCAGACGTCCTTGTGCTCGCACAGGCCGGCGCGCTCGGCGTCGGCGGTCTCGGTCGGGTCGGGCAGGCGGCACCCGGTCCCCGCCACGTGAATGTCGTCGAACCTCATGGGCCGAGGGTCGCGCCCGCCCGTCACGGCGCGGTCGAGGACCGGTCGTCGCCGGTACGGGCCCGGAGCGACCGCGAATCACCCTAGGCCGAGCCTCGACACCGCGCGCCTACACAGGGTGCAGGCGACCGAAGGAAGGGCGGGAGATGACCGAGGACCGAGCGGGTGGGGACGGCCGTCCCCTGCCCATCGCGCTGCTGATCCCGGGCCAGGGTGCGCAGCACCCGCGGATGGCCGCGGCCCTGTACGGGCGGGTGGAGACCTTCACGCGGACGATGGACGAGGCGTTCGAGCTGATGGGGCCGCAGGGCGAAGCCGTCCGCGCGGAGTGGCTGGCCGAGCGGCCCTCGTCGTCCTTCGACGACGTGACGGTGGCGCAGCCGCTGCTCTACGCGGTCGGGTACGCGCTCGCCAGGACGCTGACCGGCTGGTGCGGGCGGCCCGACGCGCTGCTCGGGCACAGCGCGGGCGAGCTGGTCGCTGCCACGGTCGCCGGGGTCTTCGGCTTCGCCGACGGGATGCGGCTGATGACGACGCGGATGCCCGACCTGGCCGCCACGGAGCCGGGCGGGATGCTCGCGGTGGCGGCCCCGGCGGACGAGCTGGCGCCGCTGCTCGGCGGCGACGTCCACCTGGCCGCGGTGAACGGCCCCCGGCAGGTCCTGCTGTCGGGCGCGGCCGAGCCGCTGGCCCGCGCGGCGGCCGCCCTGGAGGAGGCCGGGGTGACCTGCAAGCGCGTCCCCGCCCACCAGGCGTTCCACAGCCCGCTGATGGCGGCGGCGTCGGAACGGGCGGGTGAGAAGTGGACGGGCGTCGCGCTCGCCCCGCCCCGGATCCCGCTGTACTCCGCCTACGACGTGGGCCCCCTCGATCCCGGGCGGGCGTGCGACCGGTCGTTCTGGATCGGGCAGCCCGCCAGGACGGTGCACTTCGCGGCGGCCCTGGACCGGCTGCTGTCCGATGGCGACTACCTGCTCGTCGAGACCGGGCCGGGCCAGGGGCTGACCATGCTGGCGCGCCGCCACCCGGCGGTGCTGGCCGGGCGCAGCCAGGTGATCGGGCTGATGCCCGACCGCCGTCGGGGCGACGACTCCGAGCGCGACGCCGTCCGGCGGGCGTCCGGCCGCGTCCTCGCCGGGCGCTGAGCCGTCCCGCCGGTCTTCGCGCCGGCCTTCCCGCAGGCATTCGCGCCGGCCTTCCCGCTGACCGACCCGTCGACAGAGGAGCTGCAACGGAGATGAGCACCCCGATCGCCGTCATCGGCATGTCGGCCCGCGTCCCCCGGGGCGCCGGGCTGGAGGAGTTCTGGTCCCTGCTGTGGGACGGCGGGGACGCGATAGGCCCCGCACCCGAGGGACGGTCCGTCCCGGAGGAGCGCGGGGGCTTCCTCGACCGGGTCGACGGCTTCGACGCGGGCTTCTTCGGCATCGCGCCCCGCGAGGCCGCCGAGCTGGACCCGCAGCAGCGCCTGATGCTGGAGCTGGCGTGGGAGGCCCTCGAAGACGCGCGGATCCTGCCGGGGACGCTGCGGGGTGGCCGGACCGGCGTGTTCGCCGGGGCGATGGCCGACGACTACGAGCTGCTCATGGCCCGGCGGGCGGGCGCGGCCTCCCCGTACACGCTCACCGGTGCCCGCCGGGGCTTCATCTCCGGCCGCGTCGCGCACGCCTTCGGCCTGCGCGGGCCGAGCGTGACGGTGGACACGGCCCAGTCGTCCTCGCTGGTGGCGGTGTACGAGGCGATGCAGAGCCTGCGGCGCGGCGACTGCGAGCTGGCCGTCGCGGGCGGGGTCCAGCTGAACCTCGCGCCGGAGGGGCACGCGGCGCTCCGGGAGCTCGGGGCGCTGTCGCCGGACGCGCGCTGCCGCACCTTCGACGCGGGCGCCGACGGGTTCGTGCGCGGCGAGGGCGGCGGCGCGGTGGTGCTCAAGCCGCTGGACGCCGCGCGGCGGGACGGCGACCGGGTGCACTGCGTGGTCCTGGACGGCGCGGTCAACAGCGACGGCGCGACGGCGGGCCTGACCGCGCCCAGCCGCGAGGCGCAGGAGGACGTGCTGCGGCTCGCCTGCGAGCGCGCCGGGGTGGACCCGGGCGCGGTCCGGTACGTCGAGCTGCACGGCACGGGCACCCCGCTGGGGGATCCCGTCGAGGCCGCCGCGCTGGGCGCGGTGCTGGGCGCCGCCCGCCCGGACGGCGAGCCGCTGCTGGTCGGCTCGGTCAAGACGAACATCGGCCACCTGGAGGGCGCGGCCGGCATCGCCGGGCTGATCAAGACGGCGTCGGGGCTGGCCCGGGGGCTGCTGCCGCCCAGCCTCCACTTCGCCGACCCCAACCCCGAGATCGACTTCGAGGGGCTGAACGTCCGGGTGCACGACCGGCGGGGGCCGTGGCCGGACGGGCCGCGCATCGCCGGGGTCTCCGCCTTCGGCCTCGGCGGCTCCAACTGCCACCTGATCCTCGCCGAGGCGCCGGACGGCGGCCCGGCCGGGAGCGGAGCCGGGGGCGGGCGGGACGCGGCGGCCGTCCCGTGGATGGTCAGCGGGCGTACGGAAGGGGCGCTGCGGGCCCAGGCCGCCAGGCTGGCCGACTTCGCCGAGGCGAACCCCGGCCTGTCCGCGCGCGACGTCGGGTTCTCGCTCGCCACGTCCCGCACCGTGTTCGAGCACGGCGCGGCGGTGGCCCGCGATCACGTCGCGGGCCTGCGCGCCATCGCCGGTGGGCGGACCGGTGCAGGGCTCGCCCGGCACCGGCGGCGGGACGGCCTGACCGCCTTCCTGTTCCCGGGGCAGGGCGCGCAGCGCGCGGCGATGGGCCGGGAACTGCACGGGGCCTTCCCCGCGTTCGCCAGGGCCTTCCACGAGGTCTGCGCGGCGCTGGAGCCGCCTGTCGGCGTCCCGCTCGCCGAGGTCGTGTTCGACGGCGGCGACCGGCTGGAGCGGCCGGGGCTCGTCCAGCCCGCGATCTTCGCGGTGGAGGTGGCGCTGTACCGGCTGCTGGAGTCGTGCGGCCTGCGTCCCGATGTCGTGGCGGGCCACTCCCTCGGCGAGATCACCGCCGTCCACGTCGCGGGGCTGCTGTCCCTGGAGGACGCGGCGGCCTTCGTCGCGGCGCGCGGACGGCTGTTCGAGGACCTCCCGCCGGGCGGCGCGGTGGTCGCTATCGCCGCGGCGGAGGACGAGGCGCGGGCCGCGCTGGCCGGGCACGAGGGCGAGGCCGACGTGGCCGCGGTCAACGGCCCCGGCTCCGTCGTCGTCGCGGGGGAGGAGGGCGTCGTCGCCGAGGTCGCCGGGCGGTTCGCCGCGGGCGGCCGCCGGACGAAGCGGCTGCGCATCGGCCGGGCCGTCCACTCACCGCTGATGGACCCGGTCCAGGACGGCCTGCGCGCCGTCGCGTCCGGGCTGGACTGGCGGATCCCCGGGGACGGCCCTCGGGTGGTGTCGTCGGTCACCGGCGCCGAGGCCGATCCGCGGCGGCTCGCCGATCCCGGCCACTGGGCCGCCAACGCGCGCCGGACCGTCCGCTTCGGCGAGGCCCTCCGGGCCCTGCACGACCTCGGGGCCCGCCGGTTCGTCGAGGTCGGGCCGGGTACGGCGCTGACCGACCTGCTGCCGGAGAACGTCGCCGACCCGGCCGTGGACGGGCTGCCCTGCCTGCCGGGCGGGCTGGACGAGGCGCAGGGCGTGGCGACCGCCCTCGCCGGGGCGCACCTGACCGGGGCGGAGGTGGACTGGCGGGCGGTGTTCGGCGCGGAGGCCCGGCTGGTCGACCTCCCCTCGTACGCGTTCCAGCGCGACCGCCACTGGCTGGACACGGCGGACGCGCCCGCGCGCGAACCGGAACCCGCCGGGGCCGCCGATCCCCGGGCGCTGGTGGCCGAGACGCTCGCCCAGGTCGCCGGGCTGACCGGTCCGGTCGACCCGGACACGCCGTTCAGCGAGCTGGGCGTCGACTCGCGGATGGCCGTCATGCTGCGCGACCGGCTCGCCGCGTCCACGGGCCGGGACCTGCCCGGCGCCCTGCTCTTCGACCATCCGACCCCGGCGGCGCTCGCCGACGCGCTGGGCCGCCCGGCGGACGGGCGCGCGGCGGAAGGCCGGCGCCCGTCCCCGGCCCGCGAGCCGGACGGCGACGCGATCGCGATCGTGGCGATGAGCTGCCGCTATCCCGGCGGGGTTCGGTCCCCCGAGGACCTCTGGCGGCTCGTCGACGACGGGGTGGACGCGATCGCGCCGTTCCCCGGCGACCGCGGCTGGGACCTGGACGAACTGCCGGACGAGGGCCGCGCCGGCGGCTTCCTGGAGGACGCGGGCACCTTCGACGCCGGGTTCTTCGGGATCTCGCCGCGCGAGGCGTCCGGGATCGACCCGCAGCAGCGGCTGCTGCTGGAGACGGCCTGGGAGGCGTTCGAGCGGGCCGGGCTGGACCGCGCCGCGCTGCGCGGCAGCCGGACGGGCGTGTTCGTCGGCGCCACCGCCCAGGACTACGGCCCCCGGATGGACGACCCCGAGGACGGGACGCGCGGGCACCGGCTCACCGGGACCACGCCGAGCGTCGCCTCCGGCCGGATCGCCTACTTCCTCGGGCTGCGCGGCCCCGCCGTCACCCTCGACACGGCGTGCTCGTCGTCGCTGGTCGGCGTGCACATGGCGGCGGAGGCGATCCGGCGCGGGGAGTGCGAGACGGCCCTGGCGGGCGGGGTCACCGTGATGGCCACGTCCGGGATGTTCCTGGACTTCGGCAGGCAGCAGGGGCTGTCCGCCGACGGCCGCTGCAAGGCGTTCTCGGCCGACGCGGACGGCACGGCGTGGGCGGAGGGCGCGGGCCTGCTCGTCCTGCAGCGGGCGGGCGACGCCCGGCGCGCGGGACGCCCCGTCCTCGCGCTCCTGCGGGGGAGCGCGATCAACCAGGACGGGGCCAGCAACGGGCTGACGGCGCCCAACGGCGCGGCCCAGGAGCAGGTCATCAGGGACGCGCTGGGCCGGGCCGGGCTCGCCCCCGCCGACGTGGACGCGATCGAGGCGCACGGCACCGGCACCGCGCTGGGCGACCCCGTCGAGGCGGGCGCGCTGGCCCGCACCTACGGGGCGGACCGCGCGGACGGCCCGGCGCTGCTCGGCTCGCTGAAGTCCAACATCGGGCACGCGCAGGCCGCCGCGGGCGTCGGCGGCGTCATCAAGATGGTCGAGGCGCTGCGGGCCGGGCGGCTGCCCAGCACGCTGCACGTCGGCGAGCCGTCCCCGCACATCGACTGGGACGCCAGCGGGCTGGCGCTGCTGACCGGGCCGCGGCCGTGGCCGCCGGGCGACCGGCCGCGCCGCGCCGCCGTCTCCTCGTTCGGGATCAGCGGCACAAACGCCCACATCATCATCGAGGAGCCCGGCCCGAAGCCCGACCTGGAGCCGGAGCCCGAACCGGACGGCGGGCACCCCGTGCCCTTGGCGCTGTCCGCCAGGACCGAGACGGCGCTGCGTACACACGCGTCCCGGGTCCGCGCGTTCATGGCGGACCACCCCGGCGTCCGTCCCGCCGACGTCGCGCGGACGCTGGCGGGACGGACCGTGTTCTCGCGGCGGGCGGTGGTCGTCGGCGAGACGCGTGACGAGCTCCTCGACGGGCTCGGCGCGCTGGCCGGTGACGGGAAGGTCCCGTCGGCCGTGCGGGGCTATCGCCCGCCCGCCGTGGTGCGGGCGGAGGCGAGACCGGACGCCGAACCGGTCTTCGTCTTCCCTGGCCAAGGCTCGCAGTGGCGCGGAATGGCGCTCGACCTGCTGGCCGAGTCGGAGGTCTTCCGCGAGCGGATGCGCGAGTGCGGGCGGGCGCTGGAGCGGTACTGCGACTGGTCGCTGCCCGACGTGCTGGAGAACGGGCCGCTGGACCGGGTCGACGTCGTCCAGCCCGCCCTGTTCGCCGTGATGGTGTCGCTGGCCGGGCTGTGGGAGTCGCTCGGCGTGCGGCCCGCGGCGGTCGTCGGGCACTCGCAGGGCGAGATCGCGGCCGCGTGCGTGGCCGGGGCGCTGTCCCTGGACGACGCCGCCAAGGTCGTGTGCCTGCGCAGCCGGGCGCTGCGGAAGGTGGCCGGGAGCGGCGGGATGGCCTCGGTGCCGCTGCCCGCCTCCGAGGTGGAGGCGCGGCTGCCGGACGGGGTGCACCTGGCGGCGGTCAACGGGCCGTCCTCCACGGTCGTGGCCGGTGACGCCGGCCCCCTGGAGCGGTTCGTCACCGCGCTCCAGGGCGAGGACGTCGACGCCCGCGCCATCGACGTGGACTACGCCTCGCACACCGGGGCCATGGAGCCGCTGCGCGAGGCGCTGCTCGCCGACCTCGACGGCCTCGCCCCGGCCGCGCCCGAGGTCCCGCTGCACTCCACGCTGACCGGCGAGCCGCTCGCCACGAAGATGGACGCCGGGTACTGGTACGACAACATCAGCAGCACCGTCCGGTTCCAGGCGGCGGTGCAGGGGCTCGCCGAAGCGGGCCACTCGGTCTTCATCGAGGTCAGCCCGCATCCCGTGCTGACCCGCGCGATCACCGAGACGCTCGCGGAGACGGCCGCAGAGCGGGACGCCGCCGTGCTGGGCACGCTGCGCAGGGACGACGGCGGGCTGGGCCATTTCCTCACGGCCGTGGCGGGCGCCCACATCGCCGGGGCCACGGCCGACTGGCGGCCGCTGCTCCCGGGCGGCCGGATCGTCCCGCTGCCCACCTACCCCTTCGAGGGGCGGCGCTACTGGCGGCCCGCCGGGACGGGCGGGACCGGCCTGGCCGGAGCGGCCAGGGCGCCGCATCCGCTGCTGGACGCCGAGGTCGGGCTGCCGGGCGGCGGGCTCCTGTGCACCGGGCGGCTCTCGGTCGCCCGCCACCCCTGGCTCGCCGACCACGAGATCGCCGGCGACCTGCTGCTGCCCGGGACGGCCCAGGTCGAGCTGGCCTGCTCGGCGGGCGCGCGGACCGGCCGCGACCGGCTGCGCGAGCTCCTGCTGGAGCGCCCGCTGGCCGTGCCCCGGTCCGGCGAGGTGGAGGTCCGCCTGCTGGCGGGAGCGGACCTGTCGGTCGTCCTGGAATCGCGGCCGCCGGGAGCCGAGGACTGGACCCGGCACGCCACCGGTGCCCTGAGACCCGAGCCGCAGGCCGCTCTGCCGGTCCTCGGCGAATGGCCGCCGCCTGGCGCGGAACCGCTGCCGCTGGACGGGGCCTACGACCGGCTCGCCGAACGCGGCTACCGGTACGGCCCGTCCTTCCGCGGGCTCCGCGCCGCCTGGCGGGACGGCCGCGACCTCTACGCGGAGGCCGGCTCGGACGCGAGCCCGGCGGCGGCGGGCCACCGGATCCATCCCGCGCTCCTCGACGCCGCGCTGCACGCCCTGCTCGTCCTGGACGAGGGGCCGCCGACGGTCCCCTTCTCCTGGGAGGGAGTCACCTGCCTGCCCACCGACGCGCCCTCGCTCCGCGTGCGGCTCCGCCGCGAGGACACCGGGACGGTCAGCCTGATCGCCGCGGATCCGGACGGCCGCACGGTGGCCGCCGTGGACGCGCTCGACCTGCGGCCCCTGAGCGCCGTGCCGTCCAAGGAAGGGGATGGCGGCGCCCTGCTCAGGCTCGAATGGCGCGAGATCCCCGAACCGGGAACCGGGCAGGACGGGACGGCGCCGGACACGCGCGTCGTGTTCGTCCCCGAGCCGGGGGGCGACCTGCCGGACGCCGCGCACGAGACGGCCCGCGCCGCCCTCGACGAGCTGCGGCGGCGCCCGGACTCCGCCAAGCTCGCCCTGGTCACCAGGAACGCCCAGCAGGTCACGCCCGGCGACCGCGTGGCCGGGCTCGGCCACGCGGCCGTCACCGGGCTGGTCCGGTCGGCGCGCTCCGAGCAGCCCGGCCGCCTGGTGCTGGTCGATCTGGACGACGCGCCCGCGTCGCGGGAGGCGCTGCCCGCCGCGCTCGCCACCGGGGAACCGGAGCTGGCGATCAGGGACGGGCGGCTCCACGTCCCCCGGCTGGCCCGGCCCGCCGACGACACCGTGCTGGTCCCGCCGTCGCAGGGCGCGTGGCGGCTGGACGTCACCCGGCGGGGCTCGCTCGCCGACCTCGCGCTCGTCCCGGCCCCCGAGGCCGGCCGGCCGCTCGGGCCGGACGAGGTGCGGATCGCCGTCCGGGCGTCCGGGCTCAACTTCCGGGACGTGGCCGTGGCGCTGAGGCTCGTCCCCGGCGAGACGGCGATGGGGAGCGAGGGCGCCGGAGTGGTGACCGAGACCGGGCCCGGCGTCACCGGGATCGCGCCCGGCGACCGGGTCACCGGCGTGTTCGAGCGCTCCCACGGCCCGGTCGCGGTCGCCGACGCGCGCAAGGTCGTGCCCGTCCCGGACGGCTGGTCCTACGAGCGCGCCGCGTCCGTCCCGATCGTGCACGCCACCGCCTACCAGTGCCTCGTGGAGATCGCCCGCGTCCGGCCGGGGGAGGCCGTGCTGATCCACGCCGCGACCGGCGGGGTGGGTCTGGCCGCCGTCCAGCTCGCCCGGCACCTGGGCGCCGAGGTGTTCGCCACCGCGAGCCCGCCCAAGCAGCACGTCCTGCGCGGCCTCGGCATCGACGCCGACCACATCGCCTCGTCCCGCGACCTGGACTTCGAGGACCGGTTCCGCGGACGGGTGGACGTCGTCCTCAACTCGCTCGCCCGCGGCACCGTGGACGCCTCACTGCGCGTGCTGCGGCCCGGCGGCCGGTTCGTGGAGATCGGCAAGACCGACGTCCGCGACCCCGATGCCGTGCGGGCCGAGCACCCGGATGTCGCCTACACCGCCTACGACCTGCTGAGCGTCGAGCCCGGCCGGGTCGGCGAGGTGCTCCGGACGGTGCTCGGGCTGCACGCGGACGGCGCGCTGGGGCCGCTGCCGCTCAGCGTCCACGACGTGCGCCGCGCCCCCGAGGCGGTCGGGACGCTGCGCCACGGCCGCCACATCGGCAAGATCGTGCTGACCGTCCCGCAGCCGCCGCCGCTCGATCCGGACGGCACCGTGCTGATCACCGGCGGCACCGGGGCGCTGGGCGCCGAGCTGGCCCGCCACCTGGTCCGGGCGCACGGGGTCCGCAGGCTGGTGCTGGCCGGCCGCCGCGGCCGCGAGGCCGCCGGGGCGCGGGACCTGGCGGCCGAGCTCGGCGGGCTCGGCGCGCGGGTGACCCTCGCCGCCTGCGACACCGCCGACCGCGACGCGCTGGCCGCGCTGCTGGCCGAGCACCCGCCGTCGGCCGTCGTCCACGCGGCCGGCGTCCTGGACGACGGGCTCGTCGGGGCGCTCACCCCCGAGCGGCTCACCGCCGTTCTGCGCCCGAAGGTCGACACCGCCTGGCACCTGCACCGGCTGACCCAGGACCTCGACCTGGCGGCGTTCGTGATGTTCTCCTCCGCCGTGGGCGTGCTGGGCGCGCCCGGCCAGGCCAACTACGCCGCCGCCAACACCTGGCTCGACGCGCTCGCGCAGCACCGCAGGGCGCGCGGCCTGCCCGCCGTCTCGCTCGCCTGGGGCCTGTGGGACCGGCGCGGCGGCATGACCGGCCACCTGTCGGACGCGCAGGTCGGGCGGCTGCGCCGGAGCGGGATCGCGCCGCTGGCGACGAGCCGCGCGCTGGCGCTGTTCGACGCGGCCCTCCAGGCGCCCGAGGCGCTGCTGGTGCCGGTCGACCTCGCCGTCCAGGACGTCCCGCCGGACGGCGAGGCCCCCGTGCTGGCCGACTTCGCCCAGGCCCCCGAGCCGGGCGAGCGGGACGAGCGGCCCGAGCGGGACGAGCGGGACGAGCCGCGGGAGGCCGCCGGGGACCGTCTCCGGCGGGCCTCCGGCGACGAGCGCGAGCGGATCCTGCTGGAGGCCGTCTGCGACGCCGCCGGCGAGATCCTCGGCTACCCCGAGCCCGGATCCGTCCGGCCGGGCGACGTCTTCAAGGAACTCGGCTTCGACTCCCTGCTGAGCGTCGATCTGCGCAACCGGATCAACCGCGAGCTGGGTGTGGAGCTGCCCACCACCGCCGTCATGGACAACCCGACGCCCGCCGAGCTGGCCGGCGTCGTCCGGGCGGCATTCGCCTCCACCGGGAGGCCCGACGAGGAAGAGGGAGAGGAAGCACGATGAGCAGGCAGCATCGACAGCGGGAGCGCCGCGCCTTCGTCAGCGGCGCGACCAGCGGCATCGGGCTCGCGGTCGCCGAGCGGCTGGCCGCGGACGGCGCGCAGGTGTTCATCTGCGCGCGCGACGCCGAGGCCGTCGCGAGGACGGTGAAGGAACTGCGCGACCAGGGCGCCGACGCCGACGGCACGGCCTGCGACGTCCGCGACGCCGGCCGGGTCCGCGAGGTGGTCGAGGAGGCCAACGCGCCCGCGCCGGTCAACGTCGTGGTGAACAACGCAGGCCGGGGCGGCGGCGGGCCGACCGCCCAGATCGCCGACGAGCTCTGGGACGACGTCATCGCGACGAACCTGACCAGCGTCTTCCAGGTCACCCGCGGGTTCCTGGCCGCCGGCCTCAAGGACGCGGGCTGGGGGCGGGTCATCAACATCGCCTCCACGGCCGGCAAGCAGGGCGTGGTGCTGGGCGCGCCGTACTCGGCGTCCAAGCACGGCGTCGTCGGCTTCACCAAGGCCCTCGGCCTGGAGCTGGCCAAGAGCGGTGTCACGGTCAACGCGGTCTGCCCCGGATACGTGGAGACGCCGATGGCGCAGGGCATCCGCAAGGGCTACGCCGACTTCTGGGGCGTCACCGAGGACGAGGTCCTCGCCAAGTTCGAGGCGAAGATCCCGCTCGGCCGCTACACGACGCCGGAGGAGGTCGCCGGCCTGGTCGGCTACCTGGCCGGGCCGTCCACCGACGCCGTCACCGCGCAGGCGATCAACGTCTGCGGCGGGCTCGGCAACTTCTGAGGAGGGACCATGACGACGAGGCGCACCTCCCACACGGCGGGCGTCGCCGCCCCGGCCGACGTGGCGTACCGGATCGTCGCGGACGTGACGTCCTGGCCGGTGCACTTCCCGCCGACCGTGCACGCCGTCCGGCTGTCGGGCGACGACCGCGAGGAGCGGATCAGGATCTGGGCGCTCGCCAACGGGGCGCTGCGGACCTGGGTGTCGGTGCGCAGGCTCGACCCGGCCGCGCGGACCGTCGAGTTCGAGCAGGCAGAGCCGGCCGCCCCGGTCGCCGCGATGGGCGGCGCCTGGCGGGTCGAGGACGACGGCGACGGCGGCTGCCGGGTCGAGCTGGCCCACCACTACGCGGCCGTCGGCGACGACCCGGAGGCCCTGGCGCTCATCGACCGGGCGGTCGAGAGCAACAGCACGGCCGAGCTGGACGCGCTCCGCCGGGCCGCCGAGGGCGCCGCCGACCCGGCCGATCTCACGCTGGAGTTCAGCGACGCCGAGGTCATCGACGGGTCGGTGGACGACGCCTACGACTTCGTCAACGCCTGCGACCGGTGGCCCGAGCGGCTCCCGCACGTCCTGCGCGTCGA
This sequence comes from Actinomadura rubrisoli, assembly GCF_004349215.1. GTDB lineage: Bacteria > Actinomycetota > Actinomycetes > Streptosporangiales > Streptosporangiaceae > Spirillospora > Spirillospora rubrisoli. Next base: position 14,863 of record NZ_SMKU01000209.1, read on the forward strand.
GCTGACCGAGGACGAGCCCGGGCTGCAGCTCATGGAGATGGACACGCGGTCCCCGGACGGCTCCGCGCACACCACCGCGTCCGGCCGGGTCTGCGTTCCGGGCGACCGGATCGTCTACAAGCAGACGACGGTCCCGCCGGTGATGCGGACCCACAACGGCGAATGGACCTTCCGGCCGGACCCGGGCGGCGGCGTCCGCGTCACCTCGCGGCACACCGTCGTCATCGACCCGGACGCCGCGCGGGAGCTGGCCCCCGAGGGGCTCACCCTGCCCGAGGTCCGCACGAAGATCCGAGAGACGCTCGGCGCGAACAGCAGGGCCACCCTGCGCGCCGCGAAGGCCCACGCTGAGGCGCACAAGGAGGCGCATAAGGGGCCGCGCAGGGAGGCGCGCAAGGAGGCGCACGCGGAGGCCGGGCGAGAGAGGAGCGGGAAATGAAGGAACTGACCCTGGACGAGCTGAAGGACGCGCTGCGGACGGCGGCGGGCGAGGCGGGCACCCTCGACGGGACGCCGGACATCCTCGACGCGCCGTTCCCCGACCTCGGCTACGACTCGCTGGCGATCATGGAGACCACGGCCCAGGTCGAGCGCCGGTTCGGCGTGAAGCTGCCCGAGGAGGAGGCGGCGGAGCTGGAGACGCCCCGCGAGTACCTGGCCTTCGTCAACGCCAGGATCGCCGAGGCGGTCTGACCCGGGGGACCGGCACGCGAGAACCGGCGGCCGCCGCGGAGATCTCCGCGACGGCCGCCGGTTCTGTGGCCTGTTCCGCGCGGCTCAGGCGCCGTCGATCCGGACGACGCGCTCGCGGATCCGCCACGAGCCGCCGTCGTCCAGCACCAGGACGTCCTCGCAGGTCGTGCTGGCGTGCAGGGCCGCCCCCTCACCCTTGGACGCCTGGAACACCAGGGCGTAGCTGCGCACCCGCACGACGCCGCCGTCCGGCCTGATGTCGCTCATGCCCAGCCAGTGGCGCCGCACGATCCCGGCCTCGGCGAGCTTGTCCGCGCCCTGCCGGGAGGCGGCCAGGATGTTCTGCCGGCCGCTGACCGGCTCGGGATGGCCGTCCGCGGTGAAGACGCCGTCCTGGGTGAAGGCGGCGGCCCACTCCTCGATCCTGCCGTCGTCCAGGAGCTGCATGTGCCAGGCGTAGAACGCCTCGATCCCGGCCCGCAGGTCGGCGGCGGTGATGGTGGTCGGCATGTCTCGTCCTTTCGTGGGGATCGGGTCAGGCGGAGGTCGGGGC
>NZ_SMKU01000020.1 GCF_004349215.1 Actinomadura rubrisoli
CCTCACCCCCATGCCCGGACGGCCATGGGGACGCCACCTGATGATCCGCCCCCTGCCCGGCGCCCACATCGCCGTCCCTGGCTGGCTCACCTCCTCGGTCATCCCCGTGGAACACGGCCAGCACGTCCTGGTCGCCATCGCCTCAACCGTCCGGAAGCCGTCCCGCACCGACTCCGCGAAGCCGACCGCCCCGCCGCCAGATCGCTGATCACCGGCTTCCCGGAACCGGCGCCGCACCCGGCGGCGGTTCGGGGATCCGGCCGGGCGGATTCAGCAGGTCGACCGATGGTTCGCGGATCCCGCTCGCGGCATGCCCCGCCAAGGCCACGGACGGGAGGCTGCTCGGACCGCTGCGGACGGCGGTCGGCGGCACGGACCTCAGAGGGCCGTCCACGCGGCATCGGCCCTTCTGTGGTGCGTCATGATCTCTATAAGACGGTGACCGTGGATTCTGCTGCGCCGGCCGAGTGCGGAATCGGCGGTGCTATCCGGGTTCCGGACGGCACTTCGGCCGGCCAGGGCGGGCCCTGGCCGGCCGAAGCGCTGGGCGAGGCGGCTACCGCCTGCCCGGTCGCTCGTCAGCCGCGCAGGATGGACAGTGCCTTGGCCATCGCGGGGTCGCGTCCGGCCGACAGGTCCTCGGCGGTCCGGGGGATGTGGTGGTCGGGGGCGATGCCGATGCCGTTGATGATCTCCCGGTTCGGGCCGAGGCTGTAGCGGGCGGGCAGGAGCAGGTGGCTGCCGTCGTCGAGCTGGTAGGCGCGGGCGGGGCCGGAGACCATTCCGGCGGTCCGGGCGCCGATCAGGGGGCCGACGCGCAGGTCCTTCACCGCGGCGGAGAAGGCGTCGCAGGCTGAGGCGCACACGCCGTCCGTGAGCACGGCGACGGGCAGGTTCAGGAGGGGGACGCTGTCGTCGGTGGGGTAGGCGGCGCAGACGTCGTCCGCGTCGCAGTCCCGGCTCCAGGTCTTGCCGTGGGTGAACGCGCTGAGCAGCCGGCCGGCCTCGACGGGGGAGCCGCCCCCGGACCCGCGCAGGTCGATGACGACTCCGCGCAGCGTGCGGCCCTTGTGGAGTTCGGCGATGGCGGCCAGCGCCTGGTCAGCGGTTCCGGGTTGCCCGAAGCTCGCGGGCTTGATACCGGCGACGTCGCCCTTCAGCAGGGCCGAGGTGATCGTCTTGGTCGTCGGCTTGAATCGTCGTGGTTTCAGCGTGGCCGTCCAGGTGCGTCCGCTCGCGGGGCGGCGCAGTTTCAGCCGGACCGGGGCGTCTTTGCCCTCCTGGGGGTTGAGCAGGTCCATCACGCCGGTGGTCAGGGTGCCGTTCACGAACGGGGGAGCGCCGTTGACCGACTCGATGACGTCACCGGGCCGCAGGCGCCGGTCGGCGGCCGGGCCTCCCGTCACGGAGCTGACGTACAGCGGGGCCAGCGCCTTCTGCGGGGCGCGGGACGTGATGTTGTACGCGGGGAAGGTGGCGATTCCCAGCCCGAACACCTCGGCGCCGCCGGGGGGCTGCTGACCTTTCGACCAGTGGGAGTGGTTGTCGTGCAGGCTGCCTATCATCGCGTTCAAGGTCGCGCCGGCCACCGCCTGCTTCAGCGCCGGGTCGTCCGGTAGCGAGTCGGTCACGCGCTGATAAACGGAGCCGAAGGCGTTCCAGTCGGCGGCGCGGTCTCCCGACAGCGGCGGCATGGTCGCGTCGGCGCGGTCGAGTCCGCGCCGGTTGAGCTCCTCGGTGAACCCGGCGAACGCGCTGGCCAGCAGCGTCCGGTGGTCCACCTTCTTGCGGCCGTAGAAGTTGGCGAAGACGCAGTTGTATGCCTGCTCGATCGTGCTGAGCCTCGTCATCGTCTCCGCGGCCCGGGCGGGCCCGGGGTCCGCGCTGCATGCCGGTGGCGCGGTGGCCGTCTTGGCCGAGGACGGGGACGCGCTCGCGGCGGTCATCACCAGCACGCTTCCGCACGCCAGTAGCACCGCCTTGGACCATCGTCCGGATATCAGGTACGGCTTCACCTTCGGTCTCCTCCGTTGCCAGGGAATCGAGCGGGAAGGGCCAGAGGGTGCCGGGCGGAGTGTTTCTTCCGCGTTAACCCGGCGGCTGGATCCACGGTGGAAACGCTGAGGAAACACGCCAAGATGTCGGATGACTTCCGCACGGGGAGCGAAGAGGTCACGAGCATCCTGTAGGCCCCCGCCATGCGTTCGGCGTTGTTCCGTTCTGATGGAGGATGCTCGTGACCCGGCTTCCCTTATTGGCGAGAACCCCCTGGTCGCGCTTCGACCGCTACCTCGCTTCGGTGACCAAGACATTCCCGCCGTGGCCGTCGCCCACCTCGTCCAGCGGGGCAAGGCGGCCTTCCACGCCACGCTGGGGACGTACCTGGACGGCTTTCCGCCCGAGATCGCCGACACCGTCACGGCCCACCATCTCCTCATCCACACCTCGGGAATGGGCGACTACAGCGAGTCGCCGGAATTCAGAGAGGGGCAGAAGCGGTGGAAGACCGCCGCGGAGGTGATGGACGGCGGGATGGCCGTCATCCGGCGGTCACCACTCCGGTTCACTCCCGGGACCAGGCACGAGTACAAGGAAGGTCCCGCTTTTCCCCGCCGATAAGCCGGTGACGCCGGGCCAATGCCGCTTCTACGGGTACGGCGTCCGCAACACCGTCCTCAATGACCAGCGCGTCTTCGGGCACTCCGGCGTCGGCCTCGGCGGGGCGACCGGTGACGCATTCACGTGAGGAACATGCCATGAACGATCGACGCGGCTTCCTGCGGCGGGCCGGCCTGGCCGCCGGTGTGGGCGCCGTCCTCCCGGTTCTGGGTGCGCACAGGAGCGGCGCCGCGCCGACCGGGGACAGCGCGGAACCCGACCGGCTCTTCAAAGCCGGCAAGTTCGGAAAGGCGGATCGGGGCTACGAGCGGCTTTTGAGGAAGGACCCCAAGAACGCCCACGCCATGGCGCAGCGCGGATACATCGCCCTGATGTCGAACCAGTTCGCGAACGCCGAGAACTTCCTGGGCCGGGCCATCCGCCTGGCGCCCGGGGACAAGGCGTCGAAGCAGAGGCTTGCGGACTGCTTCGCCCGGCAGGACGACTTCGCCCGGGCCGTGCCGCTGCTGCGCGAGGCCGGAATGGAGGCCAAGGCCACACAGTACGCCAGCGTGAAGGGCAGGCCGTACGAGAGCCACGGTGCTGAGGCCACGCGGCTTCCCTTCCTGGCGACCGAACCGCTGCCCCTCGTCGAGGCCGCCGTGAACGACGGCGAGCCGCGGAAGTTCCTCCTCGACACCGGCGCGACGCTGATCCTGTCGATGGAGACGGCGAAAGCGGCCGGTCTCCGCGCCGTGTCCAGCAGCACGGGGGTCGGGGGCGGCAGGGAGGTCAAGGTGTACCACGGCGTGATGCGATCGTTCCGGATGGCGGGAATCGAACTGCACAACCTCCCGGTGTCCTGGGCCGAAAGCGCGCTGCCCGCCGAACTCGGGGACCCGCAGCCGTCCGGCGTCATCGGGACCACGATCTTCTACCACTTCCTGACCACGATGGACTACGCGAGCCGGGCGCTCGTCCTGCGGCGGAGAACTCCCGCGCAATTGCGTGAATTCAAGACCGCGGCCGGACGCGCCGCAGCCCGCCCCCTCCCCTTGTGGATCGCGGGGGACCACATTCCGTGCACGCTGGGAAGCCTCAACGGCTACGGCCCCATGGTGGCCTACCTGGACACCGGCGGCCCCGGCGGCATGGGCGTCGTCCTGACCGAGGAGATGGCCCGCCGCGCGGGCATCGAGCTGGACCACGACCGTCCCGGGACCTTCAACCGGGTCAAGGTGCTTCCCGGTTTCGCCCGCGAAGCGCGCCTCGGGAACGCGGTGGCCCGCGACATCTACAGCATCGCGGGCGACCTCTCGTTCGACGCGCACTTCGGTTTCGAGACCATCGCCAACTTCACACACAGCTTCTTCAAACCGTTCGCCATCACCTTCGATTTCACGAACATGCACTTCTACGTCACCGGGAAAACGTCGCCTGCGAACCCGCCGTCCTGAAGGGACATCGTTCAATGAACCCCGATCGGTCTCACGGCGTCCAGCTACGCCGGGGCCGGCATGCGCTGGCCCCGGACCTCCTTGGCCTCGCCCGAGCGCTCCAAAACGGCGAGCTGCTGCCGACTCATAACCGCGAGTGGCCGCTGAGCCTTGAGTTCGTTGCGCATGGCTTCGGGGGAGTGGGGGTCCGCTGAGTGGGACGGCCTTGGGGTATCCCAAGCCGCGTGTGGCACGCTCCCCGTGACATGACGCCATCGGGGAGGCGCGAGATGCTCTACACCGCGGACGCGGAAGTTCGGGAAGACGAGGCGCGGGGGCCGTCCGCGAACTCCCGGGATTCGGGCTGGATGCTCGCTTACCGCGACTACCTGCGGAAGACGTGGACGAACATGGTTGGCCGCGTCGTGGTCATCACGACGCGAATCACCGAAGAGCAGGCGCTCCAGCAGCTGACCAACCGCTTTCACCAGGACTTCACGGTCTCGGGTACCGACTCGCGGCCCGCGAACGAGATCCTCATCCCGATCCTGCGGGAGATCCTGACGGCGCCCACGGGTGGAACATTCGGCTTCGGCGTCCCGCCCGAGCAGATCCCGGCGCGGGGCGACGCGACGGCACGCACGTACCTCGACACGCTGATCGGGCTCACCAAGATCAGCGCCGCGGAGCTGTCGCTGCGCTACCGGACCGACTTCGCCCGGGCGGACGGCGAGATGTCCTCGGCCGTGGGGGAGAACATCCGCACGCTCCAGGCGTTCTTCCGCGACGGTTTCCAGAGCCCGCCCGACCCCGTGCACACGGTGCCGGACGTGCTCAGACAGCCGATCGTGCCGGAGGCCATGCAGGGCAGGGCGCCGTTCTTCCTCGGGCCCGACGAATGGCTCGCCCGCCGGCGGCCCGTTCCGCTGGAGAACTACTTCCAGATCCGCAACGTCTTCCACATCAGCGTCACGCCGGCGCAGCGAGAGGAGATCAAGAAACGCGCCGTCGGCCAGGGCACGCGGCCGGCGCTGTTCCGGCTCTACGCCAGGGCGCTGGAGGTCATGGAAAAGATCGAGAAGGCGTACCGGTACCTGGACCTCCGTGAGCACCGGGCGGCGTACGACCTGGCCCGGTCCGCCCGCGACGACACCTTCGGGCTCCTCCAGAACGAGCATGTCAAGCAGATCGACGTCGTGGAGGAGTTCCGCAAGAGGAAGCAGACCGAGGCCACCTCGCTGGACGACCTCGCGAAGATCACCGAGCTGTGGAAGGTCACCGGGCCCTATCCCGACACCGGGGAGTGGGACTCATGGGCCGACTTCTACCGGACGCGCATCGTCTGCGGACTGGCGTACGCCGACGTCTTCACCCTCCCGGCGCTGTGCGGGCAGGCGGCCCTCGGGCTCGGGGACTACTCCACGGCGGCGCGCCTGGGCGCCCAGGTCGCGGGCTTCGCGATCGGCAAGGGCGCGGCGGACGCCAAGTACGCCTGGCGGGCCTACTACATAGGCAGCGAGGAGGGAGAGAGCAACGCCTGGCGGTACTTCAGCCTCTACCATGACGGGCCGCTGCCCTACACGGTGGACACCGCCGCGGAACCCGGCCTACCGCCGCCCGGCGACGACGACAGCTACTACTGGGGCGCGGGCCGGGACGATTGGCCCTCGGAGAAGTTCAACCGCGAACTGATCCCGGAGTGCATGCACCCGGTGGAAATGCGGTACTTCCGGCTCCAGTTGGGCGTCGCCATGCTCGACTGGGCGGACACCCTGTACCGGACGGACGAGCCCGGGAACATCGGACGTGCCCGCGAGCTCTACAAGGGCGTCTACTACCTGCACGGCGAGGTGCCGCCGACCGAACCGGCATGGTCCGCCCCGCCGGTCCCGCCCGTCCCCGAGCGCCCCAACCCGGCGCACACGTCGCAGCTCAGCCGGGCGCAGCTGGGCTTCTCCCAGATCTCGGCGGGCTTGAACTGCTTCGGTTTCGCCCCCGACATGGTGCCGCTGCTGCGCTACTCCACGCTGAAGGCCGCGGCCGACACCCTGGCGGCGTCCGCGCAGTCGGTGCAGGAGGACTTCCTGAACGCGATGGCGCAGCTGGAGGGCTCGCTGATCGAGAACATGAAGGACTCCGCCATGCTGCAGCGCGCGACCCTGCAGTCCCGGATCGCGCAGCAGCAGGCCGGCGTGGCCGCGGACCAGATCGTCATGGCGAAGACCGTGGTCGGCCAGGTGCAGCAGCAGATCGAGAGCGTCAAGTCAGAGATCGCCGACCACGACAGCTTCTTCGGGCAGCTCGGCGACTACTTCGACGGAATGCAGAAGATCGTGACCGGCCTGCCGGGCTGGGCGACCGGCCCGGTGGGGACCAGCGCCGCCGTCGAGGCGGGATTCTCCACCGAGGTGTCCACGGGTCTGCTCGGGATGGGGACCGCGGCGACCACCGTGACCGGCATGGGCGCCTTCTTCGTCGCCAGCTACATCACCCTCTCCAGCATGACCGACGCGGCGAACGGCCGCCGGGCCCACCTCGCCGCGCTCCAGGCCAAGACGCTGCCCGTGGCCGAGGCGCAGCTCGACATCGCCCAGCGCTCCGCCGCGATCGCCGGGCTCCAGCAGCGGATCGCCGACGTCGACGCCCGGCTCGCCGGCGACCTGCTCGAATTCGCGCAGGTCCGCTTCCTCAACGTGGAGTTCTGGTCGTCCATGGCCGCGCTCCTCCAGCGCATCCTGCGCCGGTACCTGGACCTGGCGACCCGCACCGCGTGGCTCGCCGAGCGCGCGCTGGCCTACGAGCAGAACACCACCGTCGACCTCGTCCGGACGGACTACTTCCCCGCCGCGCGCGGCGGCGCGGGCGGCGCCGACCAGCTGCGCCTGGACCTGGCGAACCTCCAGACCCGCTACCTGGAGAACATCCGGGAGCTGGTCCCGGTGAAGCACACCATCTCCCTCGCCCGCGACCTGCCGCTCCAGTTCGCGCAGTTGCGGGCCACGGGCCGGTGCCGGTTCCAGACGCTGGAGTCCGCCGTCCGGGCCGCCTACCCGGGCACGTACGGGCACCGCGTCATCGCCGTGACGCCGCGCGTGATCCAGGCCGCGGGCACCGCGCCGGTGCGGGGTCTGCTGTCGAGCACGGGCATCTCCCAGATCGGCGCCCCGGACGGGACGATGGAACCGTCGGCGCGCCCGGCGGACGCCCTGCCGATCTCCGAGTTCGACCTCGGCACCACCGACCGCGAGATCTACGGCCTGCCCGGCAGCGCCCTGATGCAGTTCGAGGGCGGCGGCTTCCAGAGCCAATGGACCCTGGAATTCCCGGCGGCGGCCAACCTGTCCGGGCTCCGCGACGTGGTCGACGTCCTGATCACCTTCGACCTCCGGGCCCAGTACGCCGCCCCCCTGCACCACCGGCAGGCGGCGGCCGCGCCCACCACGGTCGACCGGTTCGTCCTCGTCTCGGCCTTCCAGACCGGCCTGGAGGGGCTCAAGGACCTGCGGGAGGGCAGGCTGCACGCGACCCTCGCCTTCGACCTGGCCAAGCTGGGACTTCCCCGTGCCGAGAAGGCCCGCACCATCAACAACCTCGCCGTCCTGATCTGCGGAGCCGAAGGCGAGGCGCCGATCAAGGCGAAGGTGACGGCCGCCCTCCCCAGGCCCCTCTCCGTTCCCGTCTCGATGCCCAAGGGAATCGCGTTCTCCAACCGTCCGCCGATCACCGACCCCCAGTCGACGGCACCCCCCTCGCCGCTGAACGCGCTGGGCGGCATCCCGGCCGACCAGGCCATCTCGGTGACCATCGACCACATCGACAACACCGACGTGGATTTCGAGAACGTCAGGGACGTCCTTCTGGGCATCGACTACAAGGCCCAAATCTCCTAAAGGAAGGTGAGGCGGCGGCGCGGTTGGCGGCTTTGGCGCGGGGCGCTCGTCCGAGCACGTCTGACCAGGCGGGGATCGGTACGGTACGGCGCATGACGATCGTCCGGTCCCTCGCCCTGTTCACCCTTGCCGCGGTCGCGGAGATCGGCGGAGCCTGGCTCGTCTGGCAAGGCGTCCGCGAGCACCGCGGACCCTGGTGGAGCGGCGCCGGAATCGTCGCCCTCGGCGCCTACGGGTTCGTCGCCACCCTGCAACCCGACGCCGATTTCGGCCGCATCCTCGCCGCCTACGGCGGTGTCTTCGTCGCCGGGTCGCTCGCGTGGGGTGTGATCCTCGACGGGTTCCGGCCCGACCGCTGGGACATCACCGGAGCCCTCGTCTGCCTGCTGGGCGTCGCCGTCATCATGTACGCCCCCCGCACCTGACCAGCCCCGCTTCGCGTGCGCGCGTCCGCCACCTCCGCGCCGGCGCCTGGGGACCACCGGCGTCGATCGCCCATAAGCGCTGGTGGCGGGGGCAAAGCGCGACATGTTTGGAAAGCGCGACATGTTTTCCTGCGGCCGCAGGTGTCAATCCACGCGAGTAGGCGATGCTCGCAGTAACGGTCAACCGAGTACCCGATCGGCGGCTTCCGAATATGCCCAACGATTCGCGTTTCGGCGCTAGAGGACGGTTGACCCCGGTTCTTTATGCCCGGCGAAAAGAGGGACTCATGGAACACGGCCGAGCCGACGTGATCGACTCCGAAGGAGGGCGGAGCCGTCATGTCGAAAGCTGAGCCGAGCCCCTTCCCCTATGCGGTCTCCGGCCTGTCGACACTGGTCGCACCGCCGATGCCGATCGATCAGTGGGCCGAACAGATGCAGATCCCGCACCGGCACCGCTCAGGGGAGTCCCTTGAGGGTACGGAGATCGAGCGCATCCTGGGGATCGAGGCGAAGAGTTGGGCTCCGGACCTGTTCGGTGACTTCGACACGATGGTGGCGCTGGGCCGTGAGGCGTTGCGGTCGGCGGGCATCGAGGCCGGCCAGGTGGACGCCTTCATCGCGCTGCCGTGCAACCCGTTCGAGGTCATGCTCGACCAGGACGCCTTCAAGCTGAGCCGGCGCATCGGACTGCGGGACTCCCTCGTCCCGGTCCAGATGATCGCCGGCTGCGCCGGTATCGCGCGGGCGGCGGCGCTGGCGACGACCACCGGCGCCCGTCACATCCTCATCGTGACCTACAGCGTGCCCAGCGTCCTGTCAGGCTCGACCGGGGCCTTGAACGATCTCTACCGGTTCAACCGGCACCATCCCGATCGCGACAGCCTGTGGGCCGCCGCGGGAACGTTCTCCGACAGCGCCAGCGCCATGGTCCTCAGCCGCTCCGCGAGCCAGGACGGCACCACCGTCTTCTACTCGCGCGACACCGACGCCTTCGACGAGAACCCGCTCGTGCGCTTCCCCGGCGGCGGGTTGAACCATCCCCCCGGCACGCCCCACGCGGATGAGATGTCTTGCTTCGGCCTCGACGGCAAGGCCCTGGCGCACTTCTACTCCGCCGCGATGCTCCTCAATCACCGCGACCTCCAGGCCGCGGTACCCGGCTACACGGACAAGGTCGAGCGCATCTACACCCACCAGGCCGGCCCGGCCCTGGTGGACGACTTCCTGAGGCGCGTGGGCCTCGGCCCCGACAAGGCTCCGACGAACGCCCGCGAGTTCGGAAACCTGATCACCACGGCCACGACCAAGCTCCTTCATGACGACATGGCGGACGGCCGCGTCGTCAACGGCGACCGCGTGTGCCTGAGCGTCGTCGGCGCGGGCCCGGAACGCGGAGCCCTCATCACCCACGTCGACATCGCGGATCCGGTGCCACCGCGCACCGGACGCGCGGAAAAGGGGAACCTCCTGTGACCAGCGCACTGGAAACCGTGGCCGCCTTCGTCAAGTTCATTATCGCCGAGGATATGGACGGAGCCCTCGACCACTACGAACAGAGTCCCGACACGTACTCGCTCATCGAAGGCCCGTCCGCGTCCCTTGCCGGCATCGACGGCATCCGCAGGGGCTGGTCGGGGTGGTACGGAGCGGGCCTGCGGCTGCGCAGCGTCGACTTCATCGAAGGACCGTCCGAAACGAATCTGGGCGACCTCAGCTGGATCACCGCCGTCGCCGACACCCGGGTCACCACCCCCACCGGTGACCGCGAGATCAGGTTCGCGGTCACCTGGATCCTGCGCAACGACGGGGTGCGCTGGCGAATCGCACACGACCACTACTCCATCCCCGCGGAGGACCCCTATGGAGTGGGCGACTGGGCCCACCCGTGACCGTGAAGACCGGTGGTCACGCGATCGTGATCGGCGGAGGACTGGCCGGCCTCCTTTCCGCGCACGTGCTGACGAGCCATTTCGACGAGGTCACCGTCATCGAGCGCGACCAGCCGGATGACGGCCCTCATTCCACATCCCCTCAACGCGACCACTTGCACCTGCTATGGGGTCGCGGTAGCGCGACGATCGATCGTCTCGTCCCCGGATTCGGCCGTCACCTCACCGACCACGGCGCGGTACACCTCAGCCTCCCGCGCGACGTCGGCTGGCTCGGCCCCGCCGGCTGGCTCAGGCCCGTGGCCGCCGCCCGCGCCGTCACCTGCGGCAAGGCACTCATCGACACGGCCGTCCGGCACCACATGGCAACCGTGGGACGCCTGTGCCCCGCGACCGTCACCGGCCTGATCATCCAGAGGCGCCGCGTCACGGGCGTCCGGTACCTCCTCCCGGCCGATCCGACTCCGCACAGCCTGCCGGCCGACCTGGTGATCGACGCATCGGGCCGCGCCTCCCGGACACCCCATTGGCTCCGTTCAGAGGGCCTGCCGCCACCTCGCGAGAACGTGCTGAACGCCGGATTCTCCTATTCCAGCCGCCGCTACAAGCTCCCACCTGGCCTTCTCGCCGAACGCAAGGGACTATTCCTTCCCCCCGACGCCCACGGAGTCCGCCGGGGAGGCGCCCTGTACCGCCAAGAAGAAGGCCAGGTCATCTGCACAATGGCCGGCATCGGAGATGACGCTCCCGGCACCGATCCCGAGAGCTTTCTCGACTTCGCCCGTGACCTGCGCAGCCCGGCCATCCACCAAGTGATACGAGACGCCGAGCCGTTGAATCCCGTAGCGACCTTTCGCCGTACGGTCAACCGCAGGCGCGAATTCGGAGACCCGGCCCGTACGCCAGAGGGCCTCATAGCGGTCGGCGACGCCGCCTGCACCCTCAACCCGCTCTACGGGCACGGGATGAGCGTCGCAGCCTTCCAAGCCGCGGCCCTGCACCGGCACCTGACCAGCCAAGGACCCCACCTGGACACGGCCCGGCTCCAGCGCGCCCTGGACGCCTGCGCGAATTCGGCATGGGCCATCGCCGCAGGCGAAGACCGGCAATACCTCGCCGCCGCCCTCACCTCACCGCGCACCTGGCTGACTCATCACTTCGTCCGCACCATCGCCGCCGCCTCGACAAGGCAGAGCGCCGCATGCCAAAGCCTGATCTCGGTCATCGCACTAGACCGTCCGCCCCTCGCCCTGACCCGCGCGAGCGCCGCCCTCATCACCGGCACACGCGCACTACATCAGCAACACCACTAACGGTCGAGTCCAACGGGCCACCCCGCGACGACTACGCAGATCACCGATCAGACGAGCCGGTCAAGACACTCGTACAGTCCACCCCGCACGTCGTCGGGGACGGGAACGACCTCATAGCGGTGCGAGGCGTAGTCGGCCGCTCCGCGCCAGAACACCCTGGCCACGGCCCTGAAGGAGTGGGGGCTGCTGCGCAGGACGCTGCACACGGCCCGCTACCTGTCGGACCCGGTGTACCGGAGGCGGATCTCCCGGCAGCTCAACAAGGGCGAGTCCCTGCACGCGCTGCGCCGCGACCTGCACTACACCCAGCAGGGCACCTTCGCCGCCCGGCCCTACCTGTCCGATCAGACCGAACAGGCCTGGTGCCTGACCATCTTGACCAACAGCGTGGTGGTTTGGACCACAGAGTACTTCGGACTGGCCGTGCAGCGGCTCCGCGCGGACGGCAAGAGCGTCGAGGACGCGTTGCTCACCCACATCTCACCCGGACGCAGCGAGAACATCAACTTCTTCGGGGCGATTCCGGTGGAGGTCGAGGCCGAGCTCGCCAACGGCTGGCGGCCCCTGCGCACACGGCCCGTCAACGGCACGGGCGGGATGCTCGGGCAGATCTGAACGCGGACAACGTGTCGGGGCGTCGCGGACGCGTCACGCCTGTATCGGTAACGTTTCGTTCGCGATTCACCGCGCACTGTGTCAATGTCTGGAGTCCTCTGTACACGTGGCCTGGGGAAATAGTGTCGCGTGCAGAGGAGTACTGACATTCACGCTGTCCGTACTCCTGTTCACGACGCGTCCGCGTGGGTGCCGCGCCTGCTGGGTGTCATGCCACCGGCGACGACCTCGGCCGGTTCCGCGCGCGGCTTTGCGGCCGGTGTAGACGCCGCGGGCTTTGGCGGCGGCGATGCCCTCGCGCTGGCGCTCCAGGATCAGGGCGCGTTCGAATTCCTCAGGTGGAGACGACGTGCCCGGGCCCCGCCGAGCACGCACCGCTGACCACAATCGTCACCATGACCGCCGCCCCACCCCACGCAACGCAACGCCCGAGGCAGGCTGAATATGCGGCTATTGCCAGTCCTCCTGAGCTTCTCGCCTCGCGCTGGGCAATCGCTGGCCGGCCTTCCCAATCCATCTCCCATCTGTTTCCCATCGGTTGCCAAGCCCGCTGCCCCATCCTGATCCTGTCAGCCAAATCGAGAGGGAAGATGCGGTCCCATCTACACAAGGAGGTGCGCTGGTAGGACACCCCAACTTGGGGCGATCAGAGAGCGAAGGTGGGGAAATTTTCAGAGAGCGCCGTCAACAGAAACAATTTTCACGCGTGTAACGCTGCCCGCAACCGGTTAGACACCGGTAAATCGAGGTTTCAGCGCCACATCAGAGCCGTTTCAGGCGATATGCCGACGGAGGAGTGCCCGGCGGCACCGGGCGGTACCGGTTCCGCGATGGAACGGGATGTAACGGGATGGAACGCCTAACTAGCGTAAGGCGCAGGGCCTTCCCTGGTGAGCACGGCAACGAACAGGAGGCGGTGAATCGATCGCCGCCGTCATCGAAGGAGCGACATGCGTAGTCAGTTCGGCAGTAACGGGTTCGCCTCGAACCCACAAGCGTCTTTCCTGCAGGGCGGCATTGTCGCCAGGCACTTTCAGTCGGCTGACGTCACCCCGTTCGTCGAGCACGGCAAGCCATATCTTCCACAAGCGGGCTTTTCGGATGCCGTCACGTGCACAAACAACCTGCACGTTCCGGCCTGCCGACCCGAGACCGACGGTTGCCACACCACCGCGCTCCCGACCGACTTCGGCTGCGCGACCGACCTCCAGGTATGCAGCAATACCTTCGGCTGCTAACCCATGGTCCTCGGCCTATCGGAGCTGACCGGCTATCTGCTGGATCGGCAGCATGTTCACCCGGACGCGGTAGTTGACGGCGGTCTCGGCATGGTCGATGCGTCCAGCCGTCATAGCAACGTCATTGTGCGTGCCGACCCGGCGGTCGGGCTGTTCATCAAGCAGGGTAGGTCCGATCCGGTCCAGCCGGTCACCGGCTGGACCGGGCCGGGAACGACCGCACACGAGGCAGCGGTATATGCGCTGCTCGACTCGCTTCCCCGGCGACATCCTTCCAGCGGAGCTTCGGTGCCGGTGCCACGCTGCCTGGGGTTCGACGCAGACCACGGCGTGCTCGTCCTGGAACTGTTCCCGGACGCATCGGACCTACTCACCCACCATGCCCGTACGCGGCGTTTTCCGGTCACCCTCGGAACCCGGCTCGGGGCCGCACTCGCCGATCTGCACGAACATGCCACCGGCCCGGCGCGGGAACGACCGTCGGAGTTTCCCGGCCACCTGCCCTGGGCGCTGCGGCTGGACCGGCCGGGAACGGCGTTCTATCGCCAGATGAGCAACGCGGGCATCGGGCTGGTGCGGATCGTGCAGTCGTCTCCGGAACTGCGGGCGGCGCTCGCGGAGCTACGCGCCGGCTGGCGGACCGATGCCTTCATCCACCACGACCTCAAGCTCGACAACTGTGTGGTCCTCGCGGCCGGTACCTCCGGCCGGCATACCCGGCTGGCGCTCGTCGACTGGGAGCTCGGCAACCTCGGCGATGCCTGCTGGGACACCGGTTCGATCTTCTCCTCCTACCTGCACCACTGGCTGATCTCGTTCCCGCTGACCGGCAGCGAGCAACCCGACCACTACCTCGACCAGGCTCGCTTCCCGCTGGGGCGCATGCACAATGCGATGCGGGCGTTCTGGGCGACCTACGTGCGCGCCCGCGGGTGGGACGCCGAGACGGCGGATGCGGCACTGATCCGCAGCGTCCGTTACGCGGGCGCACGGCTGTTGCAGACCGCGTGCGAGCGGACCAAGCCCCTGTCCCGAGTATCCACGGTGGTGGTCTGCCTCACCCAACTGGCCGAGAACGTGCTGGCCCGGCCCGAAGAAGCGGCCGAGCATCTGCTTGGCCTGTCTCCGCGAGAGGGAAGTGATGAGTGACACCCGCGCGCTGGTGGCCGAGGCCATTGCCGCCACCCGCATCTACCCGCCGGCGTGCTACTCGTGGTTCGGCGTGAAGTCTGCGCGGCCGGCGGCCCGCGCCGCCCGTACGCTCAGCTCGCGCGCGACCCGGGACTATCTCGTGGACCAGTTGTCCAGCCGGTTGTACGCAGACTTCTACCGACACGGTCGAGCCGAGCGGACGCGATGGCATGTCACCAGGCTGTCAGCGAGCCGGCACGATTTCGAGGCCGCGTTGTCGGCGGCGAACTGCGGGCAGGGACATCTGGACGGCGGCTGGCAGGTGCGGGGAACCGACGAGTACGGAGTGATGGTCGTCAAGAACGGGCTGGAACTGACCGTCATGGCGGACGAGCTGACTTGGACGACACCGGCCGACGTGCCGGCCGCCGGCGAGTGGGCTGCACTACGGCTGCCCAAGGAGCTTTTCTGGGTCTCCCCCGGTTTCTACCTGGCCTGCGGCGACCGCCCGATGGACAGCCGACGGCCCGTACGCCTGTACTGGAACTTGCGCCCGGACGGGGCCGCCCCGTTCGTCGCGGCCGCGACTCGGCTGCTCAACTCCGCGGCGGCGGCGTTCAACCTCAAGGTGCCGAACGACCCGAACGCCTTCCTCCGGTGCGACGCGGGAGTCATCTATCTGCCCCGCGACGACTATCCCGCGCTGGCCGATCTGATGCTCGCCCTGCACGCCGAGATCGCCGGCTTCCTCTCCCCGCGTACGCCGGTGTTCACCGCCCAACTGGCCCCTGGTCTGGGTTTCGCCGAAGACCCGGGAACAGGGAGAAGCTTCGGGGAGCACCGCTGCCGGCTGCTCGCCGAGGCATTGGTGCGGTCGCACGAATCGGGATGGGCCGACGACGCGACCGTACTGGCCGCCGTGGAAGAACGCTTTGCCGAAGCCCGCATCGATCTGGACGCCGCGCACCTGAGTCCCGACCTGGTCGGCGTCTCATGACCGCGCCCGGCTACAGCCCCGCCGCCGACACCGCGGACCGGCAGCTGTCGGCTGCGGTGGGAATCGGCGCCCGGCTGGTGGCCGAAGCCATCTGGTCGGGAGACCGCTGCAACTGGGTCGGCGCCGAACCGCTGGACCTGCGGAACCGGAACGGCGCGAGGCTCGCGTTGACCTACCGAGCGCTCGGCCCGAACCTGTACGCCGGCAGCAGCGGCGTCGCACTGTTCCTCGCCCAGCTGTGCACAACCACTGGCCAGGATGAGTTCCGGCCGACGGCGCTGGCGGCGATGCGGCATGCGTTCTCCCGGCGCGAGGAGCTCGATCCCCACATGCGCGTGGCCTTCTACACCGGCTGGACCGGAATGGGGGTGGCCGCGCTTCGCACCGGGCTGCTGCTGGACGCCGCGGAGTTCGTCGACGCCGGGACCGGCCTGCTGCGTGAGGTCTGCCGGCTCGTCGAGGCGGTCGACGGGCAGGACGTCGAGTCGCCGGGCCGGCCGGAGTTCGATCTCATGTCGGGCATGGCCGGCACCGTCTTGGCGCTTGTCCTGGGACATCGCTACACCGGCGAGGACGCGCTGGCCGAGGCGGCGGCAACGGCCGCCGGCTGGCTGCTACGAACCGCCCGCAAGACCCGCACCGGCTGGTCCTGGCACTCATTCCGGATACCCGCTCAGCGTGATCTCACCGGACTCTCGCACGGCACGGCGGGAGTGGCCGTCGCGCTGATCGAGGCGTACCGGCTGACCGGTGAGGAACTGTTCGCGACGGCCGCCCGTAACGCGATGCGCTATGAGAACCG
The DNA here is from genome assembly GCF_004349215.1 of Actinomadura rubrisoli. Lineage (GTDB taxonomy): Bacteria > Actinomycetota > Actinomycetes > Streptosporangiales > Streptosporangiaceae > Spirillospora > Spirillospora rubrisoli. Next base: position 16,338 of record NZ_SMKU01000020.1, read on the forward strand.
CTGGCTGAGCGTCGAAGAAGGCGACTGGCCGGACTTCCGGCGCCACACCGGCACCGGCCGGGCCCGTGTGTACACCCCGCTGTGGTGCACCGGAGCCCCGGGCATCGCGCTGTCCCGCCTGCACGCCTACGAGCAGCTCGGCGAGCCGCGGTGGCGGCAGGACGCGACCACGGCGCTCGCCACCACCGAGCGGGTGACGCGCCGGCTGTTGGAAGGTGGCGGCGCCGACTACTCGCTCTGTCACGGGCTCCCCGGCAACGCGGAGTCCTTCCAGCAGGCGGGCGTGATCCTCGGCGCCGACGCCGGCGGCCGCGATATCCCATCGCTCGTCGCCGACCACGGGCTGGAGCGGAACGCGAGTACCGGCACCTGGCCGTGCGGAACCCACAGTGAGGAGAGCCCGAATCTGATGCTCGGCCTGGCCGGGATCGGCTACTTCTACCTCCGGCTGGCGGCACCGCAGATCCCATCCCTGCTGCTGCCCGTGCGGTGGGGTCGGTGACCGAGCCGGCCGACCCCGAGCACAGGGTGCCGCTGCACCGGCTGGGCGGGCTGTTCGCGCCGCACTGGCCGGCGCTGGTCCTGATGCTGACGGTCACCGTTGCCACGTCCGTGGTGGGGACGGTGTCACCGTTCCTGGTGCGGGCGGTCATCGACACCGCGTTGCCACGGCGCGACCTTGCTCTGCTCTACCAGCTCGGTGCCGGTCTCGTCGCGGTGGCGGCGCTGGTCGCCGTGCTGAGCATGTTGCAGGGCTGGATCAGTTCCCGGGTCGGCTTGCGGATCATGCACCGGCTGCGGACTGAGGTGTTCGCCCACCTGCAGCGGCAGTCGCTCGCGTTCTTCACCCGGACCCGGGCCGGGGAGGTGCAGTCGCGGATCGCCAACGATGTCGGAGGCCTGCAGAACGTGATCGTCTCGGCCGCCTCCTCGGCCGCGTTGCAGCTCACGACGGCCGTCACCGTCGCCGTGGCGATGGCCGCGCTGTCCTGGCGGCTCATGCTCATCTCACTCGTGGTGACGACACCGGCGGTGCTGGTCACCCGCCAGGTCGCCGCGCTGCGCCGAAGAATACTCGGCCGGCGGCAGCTCGAGTACGAAGATCTCACCGTCACGGTTGAGGAGAGCCTTTCGGTCAACGGCATCCAGCTGATCAAGACGCTCGGCACCGGGCCCGACCAGGTCGCCCGGTTCACTGAGATCTCCACCCGCCTGGTCGACCTCGAGCTCCGCGCCCAGCTCACCGGCCGGTGGCGGATGGTGGCGCTGAACGTCCTGTTCTCCGCGATCCCGGCCATGATCTACGTCGGCGCCGGCTACGCCGAAACGACCACCATCGGCACGGTGGTCGCGTTCACCGGCCTGCAGTCGGCGCTGCTCCAGCCGATGATGGGCCTGCTGAACACCGGCGCCATGGTGAGCAGCTCGTTGGCCCTTTTCGGACGCGTCTTCGAGTACTTGGACCTGCCGGTCGAGATCGACGACCCAGCCGACCCCGTACGGATCGACCCGGCCACCGTCACCGGCCGGCTACGCTTCGAGGACGTCACCGTCGCTTACCCCGGTGGCGGCCCGGCCGCGGTCGCCGGCGTCACCATTGACGTACCCGCTGGGACGACGCTGGCCGTGGTCGGCGAGACCGGTGCCGGCAAGAGCACACTGGCATCACTCGTACCGCGGCTGCGCGACCCCACCGGCGGCCGGGTCACCCTCGACGGCATCGACCTGCGCGACCTCACGCTCGCCGACCTCGCCGCGACCGTCGGCATGGTCAGCCAGGAGACCTACCTGCTGCACGGCACCGTACGCGACAACCTCCGGTCCGCACGGCCGTCGGCGACCGACGCCGAGATCGAGGCGGCCGCCACCGCCGCCCAGATCCACGATCTGATCACCGGCCTACCGGACGGCTACGACACCGTGGTCGGGTCCCGCGGGCACCGCTTCTCCGGCGGCGAGCGGCAGCGGATCGCGATCGCCCGCACACTGCTGCGCGACCCGCGCGTGCTCGTCCTGGACGAGGCCACCAGCGCGCTGGACACCGCGACCGAGCGAGCGGTACAGCAGGCGTTCGACCTGCTCACTCAAGGCCGGACCACGATCACCATCGCACACCGGCTGTCCACGGTCCGGAACGCCGACCAGATCGTCGTACTGGACCACGGCCGCGTCGTGGAGACCGGCACGCACGCCGGCCTCCTCGGCTACAACGGCCGATACACCGCCTTCGTCACCTAACCGGCGCCGCCCGCTCGGGTCGCCAGGGCGGTCACGTCGGCCGGCTTCGGCGCGTCGCGGGCCGCCCGGCGCCACTCTCGCTCCGCAGGAGCATCCCGGCTACAGCACCGGCGGTACCGGTTCCGCGACGGAACGGAATGGAACGCCCTAATGGTGAACCGGTAAGGCGCATGGCCTTCCGCGGTGAGCACACGGCAACCCGCAGGAGGCGGTGAAACGATCGCCGCCGTCATCGAAGGAGCGACATGCTTAATCCGCACCATGCGTATAAATGTCTGGGGTGAAGACACCTTCAGCGACGACCGCCTGGTCGGTCCGCTCGTTCGGAAACTCAGTCTGGGGAACACTCCACCCGGATCCTTCTACCGAGAGGATCTGTGCTTCGACTTCGACATACTCGATGAGGACATCGGCAGACGACATCCGGCCAAAGCTCACCACACGAGTCAGTGAGAACGAACACGATTCATGGCAGCTTCTGAGTCGGCTGCTCCACAAAACCGCGAGGTGTTGGGGCCCCGACGTCCGTCAACCGTCGCCGGGCGGCCTCAGTGCCTGATCATCATCGCCGAGGAAGCAGAGCACGGCCTGTACGACGGTCGCTGAGTCGCCTCGCCACGGCAGGTGGTCCTTGCCGTCCAAGGCCATGAACGAGGCGCCAGGGATCCGGCTTGCCATGTCCTGGCCGAGCGCGAACGGTATGGCCCGGTCTTCACGACGATGCAGGACATGCGTCGGCGCGCGCACGCCGCCGAGCCGGTCGCGGACGTCGTACCCGTAAACCATGCGCAGCGAGGTCTCCGCGATGGCCGGTGTCGAGGATGCCCGCATGAACGCGGCGAACTCGTCGCGTTCATCAGTTCTGCCGTCCGGAACGAAGATGTCGGCGAGCAGCCTGGAGCCGACACCCGCGTGGGTGCCAACGATCGACAGGAGCGACTCGCGGGCCAGGTGTTCGGTTATTTCCGCGCCGTTGGCGTAGCTGCCATACAGCACGAGCCGCTCGACCCGGTCCGGGAACATCGCCGCATAACCCGCCGCGACACAGCCTCCGGATGAGCCACCGAGCAGGGCCACCCGACCGCTGGTCCCGGCGACGTCGTCCACGACGGCCGCCAGGACGGCGATCTCATCGTCGAGGTCAGTGCCGGGCAAGGCGTCCCGGTCAGACAGGCCACTGCCGGGACGGTCGTACCGGACCACGGTGAAGTGCTCGGCGAGCGCGGTGACGTACCGCCGGAAATCCGGGTTGCGCCAGTCCAACTCCAGGTGACCACAGAACCAGCCACCGGCCGCCAGGACAGGCCCCGATCCAACGGCAGACCATGCGACCCGACGGCCGTTCACGGCGGTGAAGCGCACCAGCTGTTCAGCCGGCCGCGTGGGCCCGCCGCGGCGCGCGTGGCCTCGACCGGCCTGGGCCCGACTGCCGGGACGGGACCTACCATTGCCGCCCCCGACCGTCCGGCGGGATGGCCATGCTGGATCCGCGAGCGATTCGACGCTCCCGCCGACCGCAGGCGCCCAGGTGATCTGGGCGGCGATGCCGCTCGCGACGGTGGACGCCTCGCCTCCGGACAAGATCTGCTGGTGCAGCTCTTGCAGCGAGGCTGACGGCTCGACGCCCAACTGGTCCACCAGGTTCTCGCGAAGCCGCCGGAACGCGGCCAGCGCGTCACCCTGACGTCCGGCCCGCGCCAGCGCGATCATCAGCAACGCCCAGAAACGTTCGCGCAGCGGATGGAGGCGCACGCAGGACCGCAGCTCACCAACGATGTCGGTGTGCCGGCCGAGCCGCAGATCGACCTCGACCCGTTCCTCAAGTGCCGCGAGCCTGCGCTCCTCCAGATGCAGGGCCTCCACCCGGCGCGCGTCCAGCGAGATCCCATCCAGTACGGGACCCCGCCACAGCCCAAGAGCCTCCGTCAGTAGCGCGGACCGCTCCTCCAACGCGCCTATGGAATCGTCGCCAGCCAGCGCGTGCGCGGCAGCGGTCAGCTGCTCGAACCGATCCCGGTCCAGCTCACCCGGCCGGGCCTCCAGCACATAGCCGGGCGTACGCGTGACGACCGGCTGCCGCCCGCCGTCCGCCGACAGCACCCGGCGAAGCCGCGCAACGCATCCCTGCAACAACTCGCGTGCCGCGGCAGGAGCCTGATCCGGCCACAGATGCTCGATCAACCGATCGGTCGAAACCACCCGGTTGGCGTGCAACAGAAGGACCGCCAGCAGCGCCTGCTGCTGCGGCCCGCCAACTGTGACACGCGCCCCGCCACCGTCGACCACCTCAAGCGGACCAAGAATCCCAAACCGCATGAGCCCCCCCGAACAAAGCGGTTGTACGGATTGGAGCGTACAGGTGGAAACCAGCCGCGCTGCCGCGCTGGCTGGATGTGGTCTTCGGCGCGGACGCAGGCGCGGGCACGACGCAGGCATCGACACCTCCACCGCGGTCGGCCGCATGTTCTTCCAGATCCTGGGCGCCATCGAGTTCGAACACGCCCTCATGGCCGAACGCACCCTCGACGGACTGGAGGCTGCTCGCGCCCGGGGCCGTACCAGCGGGCAGAAGCCCAAGCTCGGGCCCCGCCAGGTGAAGCTCGCCCGGCACGCTTGCACCACACCTGTTGCACTCGACAACGTTCAACACACAGCCTCTGAACTGCACAAACGCGAAGAGCGGCATTCAACGCAAGCCTGGATCCCAAGAGAACGGTGCCGTTGGCCTGGACCGCGGGCATGGGGTCGAGAGGGAACATGTCGCCCACCCTGGCAATCAAGCCGCGCGATTCGCCGTCAGGCGAGCAGAGTAAGGCGTTCACCTGGTCGGAGGTGAGTCGCACCGTCATGTGCTGATCTCCTTGCGGTTGAGGAGCCCTCCGGTCCGAGACTCCCGCGTGTTCCCGCGTGCCAAGGCATGGGAGCCCGGGGCTCGGTGCTGTCGGGGGAGCGGCTACCGCTTCAACTCAGCCACGAGGACCGCGAAGGCGCCTCGCGTGACGATCAGCTTCGGGCCGTCCAGATCCTTGCTGTCGCGGACGGCGATCGTCTCGTGGAAGTCACCGACTTCCACGCACTCGCTCCCGCCTTGGGTTCCGCTGTGGCTGCTCTTGCGCCAGGTGGCCGAGTTCAGGTCCATCGTTCGCTCGCATCCTGCTGGAGCAGTTTCGCTGTGAGGGTGGTGAAGGTGGCTCGGGTGACGGCGAGCATCGGCCCGTCCGGCTCCTTGGAGTCTCGGACGCCCACGACGTCGCCGAGGTCGGCCACTTCGACGCAGGCGCCTCCGTTGCTGCTGCTGTAGCTGCTCTTGCGCCAAGTGGACGTGTTCAGGCTCATCGTGCGCTCACATTCTTTGGGAGCAGCCCCACGGATGGGTCACCGAGAGTGCCTTGCTTGCAGCCTATGAGCGGCCAGCCTTGATCGCCGCTGGCCGGAGGGTGACATGGGTGCTGAGAAGCGCCGAGCCCCGGTCCCTTAGAGGGCCGGGGCTCGATCTGTTGGGGGAGCGGTTACCGCTTCAGCTCAGCCACGAGAGCCGCGAAGGAGCTTCGTGTGACGATCAGCTTCGGGCCGTTCGGGTCCTTGCTGTCGCGGACGGCGACGAGGCCGGGGACGGACGCCATCTCGACGCACTCGCCTCCGGTACCGGCGCTGTGGCTGCTCTTGCGCCAAGTGGCCGTGTTCAGGTCCATCGTTCTGTCTGCACCTTTCGGATGAAGTCGAGTGACTGGTCTACCGGGAGGGCCAGCGCCCGAACCTCTCGGAGCGCCCGGCGGAGAGCGGCGATTTCGTCGTTCTCCTCCAGAGTGAACCCGCGTGCCGGACTCTCGATGTACGCCACCTCCACCATGTCCTCCATGGTGGCGATCGTAAAGGAACTGGCGTTGCCGAGGTGATCGCCCCGCATTCGCACGACGTGCACCGCCACCCCGAGCGCCTGTGGTGCTGCGACGAGGTGATCGAACTGTTCGCGCATGATCTGCGGATTGCCGACCTCCCGCAACAACACGCCCTCGTCTATGAGGAACGTACAGCCGGGCGGGGGAGGGAGTTGACGGGTCAGGATGCTCTGCCGCTCGATGCGCTCGTCCACTTTTCCCTTGTCGCCGTACAGCAGTACCTCGGCGTAGGCGGGGGTCTGGAGGAGGCCGTGCACGAGCGAGAGGCTGTAGCAGGTCAGCTCTGCCGCCGTCTCCTCCACGGGCAGCCACTCGTACCAGGTCGGGAACGTCGCACCCTTGACGAAGTCCTCCCACAGTTCGATGAGCTCACCGCCCGCCTCAAGTTCGCGATCCATCGTTTCGGCGAACTCGCGGGTGCAGCGTGTCCGGCCCGTCTCGACCTGCCCGATGTACTGCGAGGTGACGCCCTCTCCGTCGCGGGCCCTACGCGCGACGTTCTCCTGACTCCAGCCCTTGGCCTCCCGGTACCTGCGGAACCTACGTCCGAACGGGACCAGGCTGGGGCTGACCTTCGCTCTCGATCGTCGTGGTGCCATGCCGCCATCGTCGTCCAACCTCGGCCCAACCGGCCACCAAGTTGGCGAATCTCGTCGGGGTCAATTGTCAGGCTCCTACCTGCGCTTCGTGACGCTCCGAACGTGCCTCGTGACTGAATGGGGGCCGGTCAACCCGGACACGTTAGGTCGCATCCATGCCAACAACAGCACTCGCTCCAGAGGTTCCGCCGACGCTTGTTCTTGATCCGACCGACCAGGCTCCTGGGGTTGCGCGGGCGTTTCTGGCCGCGCGGTTTCGAGAGTGGGGGATCGCGGACGACTACGTGGGGCGGCTGGTGGTCTGCGAGCTGGTCACCAACGCGTACCGGTACGGGGAGGGGCCGATCGTCGTCCGGGTGTTCCGGGACGAGCGGGACGGGCTGGTGGTGGTCGAGGTGTGGGACGGCGGCGAGGGACGGCCCGTGGTCCGTCCGGAGGACCACACGGCCACACGGGGACGGGGGCTGCTGTTCATGACGCAGATCGTGCAGGAGTGGGGCGTTCGTCCCCTCAACGAAGGAGGCAAGGTCACATGGGCCAAGCTGCGCTGACGGTGCGGCGGACGATCCGCGTCCGCTATCTACAGTGGCGCACCGAGCGGAACCGTGACATCGCCGTGCGACACCTGGACGTGATCGCCCTTGCCCTTGAGGGGCGGGGGTGGCGGTGCGTGAAGACGTACCGCCCCGAGGTGGTCCCGGTTCGTTTCCCGCTGCTGCGGGTCTACGGCAAGGGCAGTGTCGTGACCACGCTGAGCGTCCTGGCTGTTCCCGGCGGCCGGTGGGGATTCCACGAGGCGCCGCGCGGGCGCGGCGGCTTCCTGTGTCACTGCGGAGGTGACGTCGCGCAGGAGGCGAAGGTGATCGACGGGTTTCTGCGGAACCGCTTGCCGCGGTGAGATCCACGCTGGAAGGAGAGCCGATGCCCGGTTCCGAGGCGACGGTCCTGTTGCGCGTCGCCGCCTGGCCCGTCCGTCGTGTCGCCGTCGCCTACCTGCGTCGGCAGGCATCAAACATATGACGCTCGCCATCGAGCGCGCCGATCACAGGGACGCGGACAAGCGCTACATGATCTCCAAGGTCATGTGGCTGTCGGTCGAAGCCTTGAGGTGGAACGGCCGGGGACCGATGCCGGACTTCCGCGCCGATGAATCAGAGAGAATGGAGCAGTAGTCGTTGATCTAGCTCCGCATTCGGCGCTCCTGGCCCTTATAAGGTCAGCGAGCCGGGTTGTCGAGCCGAAGATGTTGGCCGTCCGGCCCCACGGTCAAGGTGAATCGGTCTGGGGTTGGGCTGCCGAGCTGGGTCCACTGGGTGAAGGCGGCTTCTACTTCGTCCCACAGGCGGCGGTCTCCGTACTGCGTGACGATGTGTTCGCCTGTGGGGCTGGAGTCGCAGGTGGCCCATGAGCCCTTGGGGTCATCGACTTCCGCGAGGAAACAGGACTTGGCACCATCTGTGTTGAACATTCGGAGCATGACGAGTCGAGGCACGTTCATGGTCAGTGCTAGGTCGGCTCCGGCTTCGGCTTCCATTACTTGTGCTGGGTCGAGGCGGGTAGTGGTCAGCTGAGCGTCGTCCACATGGTGTTTGTGCCAACCCGAGATTGGCCGTTGTGAACGCAGCATCATGTACCCGGCACCTCCATGAAATGTTCCTACCGCGTGTCCGTCCCGCGTGGCTATCAAGCGCAACTTGAAACCGCTGGTACCAGACATCCAGGGCAGCACGGCCCGACCGCCCGGTCGGAGTTGTCGTACCCACTCAAGGGGAACCTCGCTTACTCCGCATGTCACATGAATGCCGTCGTAGGGTGTGCCTTGCGGCCATCCTGCGACCCCATCGCCGGTGATGAGGTTAGGAGCGTATCCGGCTGCCCGGATGTTCTCGGCGGCTTGTGCGGCCATTTGGGGGTCGATCTCGACGGTAGTGACGTTCTCGGATCCCACGCGGTCACTGAGGAGCGCGGCCGTCCATCCGGTCCCCGTTCCGATATCGAGTATTCGTTCACCCTCGATGGGGGCGAGAAGTTCGAGGAAGGGAAAGACCACACCGGGTGCGGAATTGGATGAAGACGCCGATCCTTCGGCGGATGCCGGGTCGCCCGCACCGTCGTCCCGTTGCGTGATGACCGACATGTTCGAATAGACCGCTGCCCACCATCCCTCTGGGTCGGTGTTCCGGTCGATGGTGTGTGCCGGCGGACCTTGGCGGTAGGAGTTGGGCATGGCATAGCCGCGTTCCGGGATGAACAAGTGCCGCGGTACCGCGTGCATGGAGCGGCGCCACTTTTGGTCGGTCAGGTCACCCGAAGCGGTTAGAGCGTCGGCCAAGCGGTCGATGTCCTCGTCTACCGATGTCATGCTCCTCCTTTGAGGAGATCCGCAAATGCCGCCGTGATGGGTGCCCCGGTCTGTTCTTCGAGCCAGCCCCATTGCCCATTGGGGTTGCATTCGAAAAATACCGGTTCGCCCCGTTCTGTAAGGCCGAAGTCGAAACAGCCGAAAGCGAGTCCAAAATTTCTCAGATAGGAGATCATGGGACCGATCAACTCGGCCGGAGGATCGCACCAAGTGTAGGTCAGCCGGTCGTAGTCGTACCGCCAGTCCAGTTGCGGAGGGGTGGAATCAATCCGGACACAGAAGACCTCCTCCCCGACCACCGTGATTCTCAGGTCTGCCACCTTATCCACGAGGCTTTGGAACAGGTGTGCGGTTCCGGCCACGGTCTCGTCAATCTCGTCCGCGTGGACGGGCCGAGTCCAGATGGTCTGCGGGCCGTCCGGGGTCAGGTACCGGACGAAGGTCAGCGGCTTGTAGACAACCTGGCCTTGCTCGGCGGCGAAGGCACGAGCCTGGCCCAAATCGTTGGTGACCAGCGTCGTAGAGACGCGCAAGCCCAGATTCGACGCGACCTTGAGTTGCCTGACCTTCACGTCAGCGGCACGGTTGGCGTCCGGATGGTTCACATACAGGCAGTTCGGCAGATTGGCCAGGATTCCACTGAACCCGTGACGGGCCTCCTTGGCGGCGAAACACGCGTCTTGCTCGTCCAGTTCGGGGGAGGGAGTGTGCGGGCTGGGCCTGCGCCTGTAGACCGCCCTGACCGACGCCAGATCCAAACGCCTGGTCCCGGTCATCAGATCACCCGTCCACCGACCAGCGTCATCGAGACGAACAGCGAAGGTCACCGTGCTGGGGAAGTCCTTGCCCGGGTCAAGACGAACCACTGGTACGTCGCGCTTCCGGAGTTCCATGATCACAGCGTCGGCCGTGTAGTCGTCCAGCTCGCTCAGTACCAGGACAGGGCGTTCGTCTCGCACTCGCTAGTCCTCTTCGGAGTCCTGGTCCTTGTCTGGGTCGTACTGCTTGTGGTCGGCACCGTCACCCTTGCTGACCTGGGTTGGGGTCTCAGTGGCCTTGTAGGTCTTGCGGTGACCGAAGGTGACGACCGAGCCATCGTCAAGGACACAGCGCCCGGTCTGAGTCTCGGGGTCAAGTTCCATCGTGTACGGGGGAACGACGGTCACCGCCGCGAACGGTGAGAGCCGGGTCAGACCCCAAGGGCTCCGTGCGGGCATCGCGTTGGCTCCTTCTACGCTCCGGGGAGCCCTATTGTCCCTCACCCGTCCAACGCGCGTTGGCGTCCATGCCATCACCATCGGCCGGTGGGTGACCAGATCCCGCTGACATTTCGATGTCATGACAGATGACCTGTCACCGCCGCCTCGATGACCTGTCATAGGGGCGCCGACAGCCTGCGCGCGGCCCCGGAACTGCCAGATCGATCGTGATCGGTGGGCTAGGGTGGCGGACGTGGTGCGACGTTCGATCCTCATCCAGGACGACGAGGTGACCAAGGACACCGGCTTCGTTCTGATCTGCTCGGGCTATCTGGTCGAGCAGGGCCGGGTCCTGCTGGTGCACCACAACCGGTTCGGCAAGTGGGTGCCGCCCGGCGGGCACATCGAGCCGGGCGAGACGTTCGCCGAGATCGCCGTCCGGGAGTTCAAGGAGGAGACCGGGCTGCTGGTCGAGGCCTTGTCCGCTCAGCCGGTGATCCATCCACCCGACGGCAACGCCACCCCCGAGCCGGCCCCGTTCTACGTGGATCTGGAACGCGAGGGCTTCCGCATCCCGGCGATCGTCCAGTTCTTCTACGTCCGCCGGATCGGCGGCGAGCAGGAACTGCAAGCCCAACTCGAAGAGGTCGCCGACGCCCGGTGGTTCACCCTCGGCGACCTGGATGACCTGCCGACCTTCGAGCAGGTCCGGTCGCTGGCCCGGTTCGCGCTGCGCAACTACCCGATCGAGAGCGAACGCGCCTGACCGCGCGGAGCTGGCCTGGCGTCAGTTGGTCTGGCCCGGCGTACGGCTCGGCGTGAGGTCGCCGGTCTTGAGCCGGTCGGCTCCTGCGGCCAAGGCATAGCCGCTCACCAGACCGCCGCCGTCGGTGACCTGGCGGGAGACCACCAGCTTGACCGGCGTCCCGCCGAAGGCGTCGGCGACCGCGAGGTTGAGCCGCTGGACGTATTTGGGCACCGACGAGGATGCGACGTGCAATGCCGCAGCGATCTGCGGGACGGCCAGGCCGCCGGGGGCGTGATGCAGCAGGACCGCCAGGTCGAACAGCCGCTGCGACACGGCGCAGGCCGCCGACGCCTCGACGGTGCTCATCGTGATCTGTCGGCCGTCTCGCATCAGCGAGATCTCGCGCAGTGCCGGCGGCGCTTCCTCCAGACGGCCTGCCACGGGGCCGGCCGCAGAACCGTCCGCCTCAGCCATACTGAGCCGGCCGATCCGCAGCCGGGCTTCCTCATATGCGGTGACGGTGTAGTAGGCCGCCCGGACGGTGGCCCGCTGCCCAGAAGCGCCCGGCTCGTTCCAGAGCCCGGCCTCGGCGTCCCACAGGTTGTTCATCAACCGCCAGGCTCGTGCCAGCCTGCGGTCATGCGGGCTGCCACCGGCGTGGAGCACACCCCGTACGCCGAGCGCGTAGGCCATGTGCTCCCAGGCGGTGCCCTGAACATCCTTGTCGTCCTCGACGAAGGTCTCCCACCGGTGATGGTTGCGCAGCAGCCACTGCCCGGCCTCGGTGACGATCTGCGCCGGGCACAGCATCTGCGGTCTGCCGTGAACCCCGCCGACCTCCTGTGGCTGGGCCCGGGTGCGGGAACCGCCCTCCAGGTGTCTATGCCGGTTCCCTGCCGCCGCGGCGACTAGAGCCGTCTTGCTCGGGCTCGGCTCGGTGTCGACATAGGTCCGCCACCCCCAGGCACCGCTGGGACGACGGTGATACAGCAGCCCGGCCAGCCCGTGCCCGATCAGCGGCTCGACCCGGGAGGCCAGGGCGCTGGTATCGGTCCCACCGGGCAGTGCCAGCCCCGGGCCTAGCGCGGTCAACGCATCGCGCAGCCGCGACAACGCCAGCACGGCCAGCGCGGTCTGGTGCAGCGAGGTGTCGTCGATCCCGGCGACCTCCGGCCAGCCGTGCTCGACCTGGTGGCGGTCAAGCCAGTCCACGCACCAGGCCGCGGTCTCGGCGACCTCGGGCTGGGTGAAGAATTCCGGGTAACGCAGTAACCCGGTCAGGCCGAAGCAGACGAACCGGGTGTTCTCCCCCGGCCGCCCTTCTGCCGGGGACGGCAATGCTGTTCGACCGCCTCGGCCAGGTAGGCCAACGCGCCGCGGACCGGGGCGCCACCAACGTCGGCTGCACGCAGGATCGCCAGCACCTCGCTGGTGTTCACGATCGACGACACCGACGACAGCGTCAGCCCCCACCCGCCGTCAAAACCCTGACAGCCCAGCAACGTCCGGGCCGCGCGGGCGACACGCTGGTCGTAGGAGGCGAGCCCGGCCAGCTTCATCGTCGACCACCCTCACTGCGTCCAGCGACAACGGCGACCGGCTGATGTCACGCGGTCACCGTGAGCATAACCAGCTAGGGAACGACCGGTCACTGCGCCCGTACGGGCGTCTACCAGTGGGGGCCGGTGGTCACTTGCGGGGTTGGGTGAAGCGGAGCATGTTGCCGGATGGGTCGCGGAAGGCGCAGTCGCGGACGCCGTAGGGCTGGTCCATCGGCTCTTGCAGTACCTCGCCGCCGGCGGCGCTGATGCGCTCGAAGGTGGCGTCGCAGTCGTCGGTCTTGAAGATGACGCCGCGCAGCAGGCCTTTGACAAGGAGTTCCGCCATGGCCTTCTTGTCGGCGGACGAGGCGTTCGGGTCGGCGAGGGGCGGTTCCAGGACGATGTCCACGCCGGGCTGGGACGGGGGCCCGACCGTTACCCAGCGCATTCCCTCGAAGCCGACGTCGTTGCGTACCTCCAGGCCGAGGACGTCGCGGTAGAAGGCGAGCGCCTTGTCGTGGTCGTCGACGGCGATGAAGCACTGGGAAAGGGTGATGTCCATGGGTTTCACGCTATGGGCGGGGAGGAGGGTCTCGCTTCTCCGTTCCTGACCGGTCGCGTGTGGATCTTGGCGATGCAGGCGGGGATGGCGGCGCCCTCGTCGTGGCGGCGGGCCCGGTAGGCGCTCGGGCTCTCGCCGACCAGTTCGGTGAACCGCGAGCTGAACGAGCCCAGCGAGGTGCAGCCGACCGCGAAGCAGACGTCCGTCACCGAGAGGTCGCCTCGCCGCAGCAGGGCCTTGGCCCGCTCGATCCGGCGCGTCATCAGGTAGCTGTACGGCGTCTCGCCGAAGGCGGCGCGGAAGCTGCGGGAGAAATGGCCCGGCGACATGAGGGCGACGCGCGCCAGCTCCGGGACGTCGAGTGCCTTCTCGTACTCGCGGTCCATCAGGTCGCGGGCCCGGCGCAGCCGGACGAGGTCTTCCAACTCCACCCCGCCACGATACGCGCTGCTACGACGCTCGGATCCTTGCCTCGGCTCCGTGGAGCAGCCCGGGGGCCATGCGGCGATGGATCGCGGACAGCGGGGGCCAGATGAGACGGCCGGGGCTTCGGTCGTAGCGCATGAAGGTGGCCAGCGACACCCGTCCTTCGGTTGCCTGGACGACGAGGTTACTGGTGAGGAATCAGGAGGCGGCCTCTAGGCATCGGCGGCGCGTTCTTCCGGATGATGGTCCCGCCACGCGCGTTCCCATTGCCGGGTCAGTGCCGGGTAGACGACGAGGTAGCGGAACGGCGAGATGGCGGCCATGTACAGCCGTCCGAACAGGCCGTTGGGCTTGACGAGGACCGCCATGTGCAGCTCGTGCCCGCCGCTCGCGGCCGGTGCCCAGCCGAGGTGCATGATCGTGTGGACGGTCTTGTTCGCCAGTTCGCGGGCGCACTCCTGGTCGAGCTCGTACACAGGGGTGAGCGGGATGGCTGTGGATTCGGGGCCGGCCGGAGCCTCGCGGAGGTCGTCCGGCAGACGGTCGCGCAGCGACGGGACCCGGGCCTTGATGCCCGCCTTGGGCTTGTCCCATCCGAGGAGCCCGCCGAGCTTCCAGCGCACCTCGAACAGGAACCGGACCGGCAAGGGGTACCGCGAGGGTCCGCCGGAGGCCCGCATCGCGGCGAGCATCGCGGGGAAGTCGTCCGGTCCGGCGCCGGGCGTGCGGAACGACCAGACGTCCTCCAGCCGGAAGTCGGGGGCGATCTCGTGGATCCGCCACGGCCGGTCGGTGTGGGCTGTGGCGGGGAGCCTCATCGCTGCGGCCGTTCGGGATCGAAACCGGCGGTCATCGCTGTCTCCGTTCGGATATACGGTGGCGTACAAGACGAGGCTAGGCCCATTTATACGCTTGCGTATATAACGTGGAGAGGTGAGGTGAGGCACATCGTGGGCGCCACTCGCACGCCGCGCGGCAGGTGGGTCGAGGAGGGGCTGCGGGCCCTGGCGGCCGGCGGCCCGGACGCCGTCCGCGTCGAGGCGCTGGCGAAGGGGCTCGGTGTCACCAAGGGCGGCTTCTACGGGTACTTCGCCGACCGCGGCGCGCTGCTGGAGGCGATGCTGGACGCCTGGGAGCGGGAGAGCATCGACGAGGTGATCGAGCGCGTCGAGCGCGAGGGCGGCGACCCGAAGACCAAGATCCAGCGCGCGGGCGCGCTCACCTTCTCCAGCGACCGCCTGCTGCCCATCGACCTGGCGATCCGCGACTGGGCCCGGCGGGACGAGTCGGTCGCCGAGCGGTTGCGGCGGGTGGACGACCGGCGCATGGCGCTGCTGCGCGAGATGATCGGCACCTTCTGCTCCGATCCCGACGAGGTCGAGGCCCGCAGCCTGCTCGCCTTCTGTGTCGCGATCGGCGAGCACTTCCTCGCCGCCGGCCACGGCGGCCGGACCAGGGCCCAGGTCCGCGCCCACGCCGCCGACCTGCTGCTCAACCGCCCCCGCGCCGAGCGCGGCCGCTAGGGGTGCAAGAACCTTGATGTCGAGATAAATTGAAGATAGCTTGACATCAAGAGAAATCCTGCCGAAGTTAGGCGGACCTGATTCCCGGTCGGGGATCCGACTAGGGCAGGATCAAGGAAGATGAGCACCCGCCCCCGCCGTGCGCCGGGCGGGCATTGAGAAGACCCAGATGACGAGCGCCGCGCGATCATGTCCCGGACCCGACGCGCGGCGGCGACGGAGGAGGAGTCCGTGTCCGCGAACAGCTTCGGCAGCCTGGACAAGCTGCAGGTGGGCGAGAAGTCCTACGACATCTACCGGCTGGACGCCGTCGAGGGCTCGGCACGGCTTCCGTACAGCCTCAAGGTGCTCCTGGAGAACCTGCTGCGCACCGAGGACGGCGCGAACGTCACCGGCGAGCATATTCGCGCGCTCGCCGGTTGGGACGCGAACGCGCAGCCGAGCAAGGAGATCCAGTTCACGCCCGCGCGCGTGATCATGCAGGACTTCACCGGCGTGCCGTGCGTGGTCGACCTGGCGACGATGCGCGAGGCCGTCGCCGGGCTCGGCGGCGACGCCACCAGGATCAACCCGCTCGCCCCGGCCGAGATGGTCATCGACCACTCCGTCATCGTCGACTACTTCGGGTCGCCGGACGCGTTCGAGCGCAACGTGCAGGTCGAGTACCAGCGCAACAGGGAGCGCTACCAGTTCCTGCGCTGGGGCCAGACGGCGTTCGACGAGTTCAAGGTCGTCCCGCCCGGCACCGGCATCGTCCACCAGGTGAACATCGAGCACCTGGCCCGCGTGGTGTTCGACCGGGACGGGGTCGCCTACCCCGACACGTGCGTCGGCACCGACTCGCACACGACGATGGAGAACGGCATCGGCGTCCTCGGCTGGGGCGTCGGCGGCATCGAGGCCGAGGCGGCCATGCTCGGCCAGCCGATCTCGATGCTCATCCCGCGCGTGCTGGGCTTCAAGCTGACCGGCGAGCTCCCGGCGGGCACGACGGCGACCGACCTCGTGCTGACGATCACCGAGATGCTGCGGCAGCACGGCGTGGTCGGCAAGTTCGTCGAGTTCTACGGCGAGGGCGTGCACGCGCTGCCGCTGGCGAACCGCGCCACGATCGGCAACATGAGCCCCGAGTTCGGCTCCACCTGCGCGATCTTCCCGATCGACGACGAGACCCTGAAGTACCTGCGGCTCACCGGGCGCACCGACGAGCAGATCGCGCTCGTCGAGGCGTACGCCAAGGAGCAGGGCATGTGGCTCGACCCGTCGGTCGAGCCGGAGTTCTCCGAGTACCTCGAACTGGACCTCGCGACGGTCGTCCCGTCGCTGGCCGGGCCGAAGCGCCCGCAGGACCGCATCTCCCTGTCCAACGCCAAGGAGACCTGGCGCCGGGACGTGCAGAACTACGTCGCGAGCGTCCAGGGACGGGCGGACGAGGCGTCCGACGAGAGCTTCCCGGCCTCCGACTCCCCGGCGATCAGCTACGGCAGCAACGGCGACAAGCCCCGCGACGTGGACGCCAACGGGTCCAGCCGCCCGCACAAGCGGGTCCCCGTCACGCTGGAGGACGGGACGGGCTTCGAGCTCGACCACGGCCATGTCGCGGTCGCGGCGATCACGTCCTGCACCAACACCTCCAACCCGTACGTCATGATCGCGGCGGCGCTGCTGGCGAAGAACGCCGTGGAGCGGGGCCTGACCCGCAAGCCGTGGGTCAAGACCTCGCTGGCGCCGGGGTCGCAGGTCGTCACCGACTACTACGAGCGCGCGGGCCTCACCCCGTACCTCGACAAGATCGGCTTCAACCTGGTCGGGTACGGCTGCACCACCTGCATCGGCAACACCGGGCCGCTCCAGCCGGAGATCTCCAAGGCCGTCAACGACAACGACCTGGCGGTCACGGCGGTGCTGTCGGGCAACCGCAACTTCGAGGGCCGCATCAGCCCCGACGTGAAGATGAACTACCTGGCCTCGCCGCCGCTGGTCATCGCCTACGCGCTCGCGGGGACGATGGACATCGACATCCTCAACGACCCGATCGCCGAGGGCACCGATGGTCCGGTCTTCCTGCGCGACCTGTGGCCCGCGCCGGAGGAGGTCGCCTCGATCGTCGAGTCGTCCATCGGGCAGGAGATGTTCGTCAAGGACTACGCCGACGTCTTCAAGGGCGACGAGCGGTGGCGCGGGCTCGACATCCCGACCGGTAACACCTTCGAGTGGGACCCGTCGTCCACGTACGTGCGCAAGGCCCCGTACTTCGACGGCATGGAGATCGAGCCGGCGCCGGTCACCGACATCCACGGCGCGCGCGTCCTGGCCAAGCTGGGCGACTCGGTCACCACCGACCACATCTCCCCGGCCGGGTCGATCAAGGCCGGCACGCCCGCCGCGCAGTACCTCCAGGACAACGGCGTCGCGATCAAGGACTTCAACTCCTACGGCTCGCGCCGCGGCAACCACGAGGTGATGATCCGCGGCACGTTCGCCAACATCCGGCTGCGCAACCAGCTGCTGGACGACGTGGAGGGCGGCTTCACCCGCGACTTCACCCAGGACGGCGCGCCGCAGTCCTACATCTACGACGCCGCGCAGAACTACGCGGCGCAGGGCACGCCGCTGGTGGTCATCGCGGGCAAGGAGTACGGCTCCGGCTCGTCCCGCGACTGGGCGGCCAAGGGCACCGCGCTGCTCGGCGTCCGCGCCGTCATCGCCGAGTCGTACGAGCGCATCCACCGCTCGAACCTCATCGGCATGGGCGTGCTCCCGCTCCAGTTCAAGGACGGCGAGTCCGCCGCGTCCCTCGGCCTCACCGGCACCGAGACCTTCGACGTCACCGGGGTCGAGAAGCTGAACGAGGGCGACATCCCGCGCGAGGTCACCGTCACGGCGGACGGACGGGAGTTCACCGCCGTCGTCCGCATCGACACGCCTGGGGAGGCGGACTACTACCGCAACGGAGGCATCATGCAGTACGTCCTCCGCAACCTCCTGCGCAAGTAGCGGCAGGCCGCGTCCGGTGAAACGGGCCGCCACCCCCAAGGGAGGCGGCCCGTTTCCCTTGGTCCGGGGCTGAACCAGGGCCCGGGGCCAGGGCTCAGTGCTCGGTGGCGAGGCGCAGGCCGAAGACGATGAACGCCAGGCCCGTGACCTGCTGGAGGCGGCGCCTGACGGCGGGCCGGGCCAGGGCGCGGCGGGCGGCCCCCGCGGCGGCGACCACGAGGGCGAACCACAGCAGGCCCTCCGCGGCGTGGATGACCGCGAAGACCATGCTCGTCCCGAACATCGGCGCGCCGTGCGGAACGAACTGCGGCAGCAGGCTCATGTAGAACACGCCGATCTTGGGGTTGAGCAGGTTGGTGACGAACCCGGTGCGCAGCGCGGCGGACCCGGAGACGGACGGGTCCGGCACCTCTCCGTCGCCGAACGCCCTGCGGCGCGCCTTCCAGAGCGCCTGGCCGCCGAGCCACAGCAGGTAGCAGGCGCCCGCGACGCGCAGCGCGTCGAAGGCGAGCCGGGACGCGGCCAGCAGCGCCGTCAGCCCCGCCGCGCTCGCCACCGCCCACGCGAGGCAGCCGGACGCGACGCCGGCGGCGGCGAGGATCCCGGTGCGGCGTCCGCTGGTCACCGTCGTGCGCAGGACGAGCATCGTGTCGAGCCCGGGAGTGACCGTGACCAGGGCGGCGACTGCGGCGAAAGCGAGGCAAGCAGTGAGCATTCGGACATTCTGCCACCGGGGTGGCAGGAATGTTCCTGGTCAGGACGGGAATGGCCGCCCAGACGCGTGGATTGGATCTAGACATGGCTGACATCACCAAGAAGATCGGCGACCTCGACGTCTTCCCGCTCTCGCTCGGCGGCAACGTCTTCGGCTGGACCGCCGACAAGGACACCTCCTTCGCCGTCCTGGACGCCTACACCGGGGGCGGCGGCAACTTCATCGACACCGCCGACGTGTACTCGGCGTGGGTGGAGGGCAACGACGGCGGCGAGTCCGAGACGATCATCGGCGAGTGGACGGCGTCGCGCGGCAACCGGGGCGACGTCGTCATCGCGACGAAGGGCGGCCGGCACCCGGACCACGATGGTCTGTCCGCGCCCGTGCTCAAGGCGGCCGTGGACGACTCGCTCCGGCGCCTCCGCACCGACTACATCGACCTGTACTACACCCACTTCGACGACCCGTCCGTGCCCGTCGAGGAGATCATGACCACGCTGGACGAACTGGTCGCCGCAGGCAAGATCCGGCAGATCGCGGTGTCCAACATCGAGCCCGACCGGCTCGCCGCCTCCCTCGCCTTCAGCGAGCGCGAGGGCACGGCCCGGTACGCGGCCATCCAGCCCGAGTACAACCTGGTGGCGCGCGACTCCTACGAGGGCCCGCGGCGCGACCTGGCCGAGCAGTACGGGCTGGTGGCCGTCCCGTACTACGGGCTCGCCTCGGGGTTCCTGACCGGTAAGTACCGTCCTGGGGCCAGCGTGGACAGCGCGCGCGCCGGGAAGGCGGCCAAGCACCTGGAGACCGAGCGGGGGAACAAGGTCCTGGAGGCGCTCGACGCCGTCGCCGAGGAACAGGGCGTTCCCGTCGCGACCGTCGCGCTGGCCTGGCTGTCCGCCCAGCCGACCGTCGTGGCGCCGATCGCCAGCGCCCGCACGCTCGACCAGCTCCCGCCGCTCCTGGAGGTGCCCCGGACGGAGCTGACCGCCGGCCAGGTGGACAGGCTCACCAAGGCGTCCGCCTGACCTTTCGTCCGAGCTCGCGCAGGAGGTCAGGCACGCCGACCTGCGCGGCCTCGGGTGGGCGTTCGGCGCCCGCGTCGCCGGGACGCCGCTACCTCGACGCGGGACGCATGCGGGCGGCGCTGCTGATCGTGGTGGGCGCGTTCGCGGTGGCCCTCATCGTCCGTAACCTGATCTGATGCGACCCACCAAGGCCGACCTGGAGGCCGCCCGCGACCGCGTGATCCCCGACGTTCTCCCCCCGGACGGCGGGACGCTCCGGGTGCTGTTCAGCGGCATCAACCCCGGCCTGTACTCCGGCGCCACCGGCCACCACTTCGCCCGCCCCGGCAACCGCTTCTGGCCCGCGCTGCACCGCTCCGGCTTCACCGACCGCCTGCTGGCGCCTTCCGAGCAGCACCTCCTGCCCGGCTTCGGCCTCGGCATCACCAACCTGGCCCACCGCACCACCGCGCGCGCGGACGAGCTGACCGCCGAGGAGCTCCGCGAGGGCGGCCGCCGCCTCACCGCCCTGGTCGAGCGGTACCGTCCGGTCTACCTCGCCGTCGCCGGGGTCACCGCCTACCGCACCGCCTTCGGCCGCCCCGGGACGGCGATCGGCCCGCAGGACGAGACGTTCGGCCCGGCCAAGCTGTGGGTGCTGCCCAACCCCAGCGGCCTCAACGCTTCCTGGCCGCTTGAGCGGATCGCCGAGGAATTCGCGCGCCTGCGGGTGGCCGCGGGTTGAGCCGTGGGTGCTGCACCCAGCTCGCTAAGCGGCCTCAACGCTTCCTGGCCGCTCGACCGGATCGCCGAGGAGTTCGCTCGTCTGCGCGAGGCCGCGTTCACCTCCTGAGCGTCCTGGACGGTCAGGAGGTGTGGTTCAGGGCGGCGGTGGTGGCGAACATCGTCTCAACCTCGGTGAGGAGGGACGGCTTGGGCTCCCAGAGGCCCGGACGGCCGAGCGCCACGATCGGGCGGGGCAGGGCCCGGACGGACGCCAGGCGGTAGTGGTGGGCGCCCTTGTCGGCCCAGGGGCCGCAGTCGCAAGGGCCGCCCGCGACGGCGGCGGAGCAGACGTGGGCGAGGTCGGCGACGGCGATGACGGCGCCGATCGTGGCCAGCGGATCGCGGGGGTCCCAGCCGGCGGCCTGGATCAGCGGCGAGTCACACGCCTTCAGATCGACCCGCATCGAGGCGTGCACGAGCAGCGGACCGCGGTAGGCGGTCGGCAAAGCCTGGTTGGAGACGGACTTACCGCCACGCGCTATCGCGAACGCCCAGGGCTGCTGAACACTAATCGCCTGCACGCGGTCACCTCCAGTGCTCGCACTGTCTCCGGATGCGCGGCCCGGGCCGGGGCGCGCCGCGCGACGATGCCCGAGAGGCTAGGCGCATTCCGGGCGATATGCCAACGGGGGAAGCGAACGCGTCGGCGTTCGGGTCCACGGACTGTCCCCATCGATCATTTATGGGACGCACGAAGACCTCTCCGGGTTGTCACGCTCACCGTGCGTATTGGGAGCACGGTGCCTAATGGGGTTTACGGGCCCGCTGGCCCGGCCCGTCCGCGAGCCCCCGGGACGCCCGAGGCGCTCGCGGCGGGAGCGCCAGGTTCAGCCCTTCAGCGCGCCCGCCATCAGGCCGCGCATGAAGAACCGTCCCAGCAGCAGGTAGACCAGGAGGGTGGGCAGGGACGCCAGCAGCGCCGAGGCCATCTGCTGGTTGTACTGGACGGCGACCGCGCCGGAGCCCGCGGTGTTGTTCAGCATGACGGTGACGGGCCAGCTGTCCGGCGCGCCGAGGAACACGGCGAACAGGAAGTCGTTCCACATCGAGGTGAACTGCCAGATCAGCGTGACCGCGAACGCGGGCGCGGACACCGGCAGGACGATCGACCAGTACGTGCGGAGCATCCCGGCGCCGTCCACGCGGGCGGCCTCGATCAGCTCGTCCGGGATCGTGACGTAGTAGTTGCGGAAGATGAGCGTGCAGATCGGGATGCCGTACACGACGTGCGCCAGCACCAGGCCCCGGATCGTCCCGACGAGCTCCATGTCGGTCAGCAGGCCCGCGAGCGGGATCATGACCGCCTGGTAGGGGATGAACATCCCGAACAGGAACAGCGTGAACACCACGTCCGCGCCGGGGAACCGCCACTTCGACAGGACGAAGCCGTTCAGCGAGCCGAGCACCGCCGAGATCAGCGAACCCGACACCGCGATCTTGACGCTGTTCTCCAGGCCCGGCCGGAGCGTCTCCCACGCCGAGCTCCAGCCGGACGTGCTCCAGTGGCCCGGCAGGTTCCACGCGGTGCTCGGGTCGGCCTCCTGGAGCGGCTTGAAGCTGGTGACGACCAGCACGTACACCGGCATCAGGAACAGCACGACGAACAGCAGCAGGACCAGCGGCCGCGCGAACCGCAGCGCCCTCGCCCCGGGAGTCGCCCCGGACGTCGGCGCGGTCATCGCGTCCGCTCCGCCCGTACCGACCACACCAGGTAGGGGATCACCAGAAGGGCCACCGCGAGCAGCAGGTACGTGGCGATGGTGGCGCCGTTGGCCGGGTCGTGCCGGTCGAACACCTCCACGTACGTCGCGATGGCCGGGACATAGGTGATGATCTGCTTGCCCGCGATCGCCATGATCAGGTCGAACACCTTCAGCGAGATATGGCCGAGGATGATCAGTGCCGACAGCGTCACCGGGCGGAGCTGCGGGAACACCACGTACCGGTACACCTTCCACTCGGACGCGCCGTCCACCCGGGCGGCCTCGCGCAGCTCCTCGGGGACGCTGCGGAACCCGGCCAGGTACAGCGCCATCACATACCCCGACATCTGCCAGACGGCGGGCAGCGCCATCGCGGCCATGCCCCAGTCGGGGTTCTGCCACCAGTCGTTCGCCAGCGACCCCAGGTGGACCTTGCCGAACAGCTGGTTGAGGCCGACGGCCCGCTCGGGCGGCGCCGGGTTCATCAGCCAGCGCCACACCACGCCGCTGGCGATGAACGAGATGGCCATCGGGAACAGGTAGATGACGCGGAACGACGCCTCGCCCCGGATGCCCTTGTCCATCAGGAACGCCAGGAACGCGCCGAGCAGCAGCGCGCCGAGGACGAACACGGCGGTGAACAGCAGCGCGTGCCTCACCGCGCCCGGCCAGCTCGGCTGGTCCCACAGGTCGACGAAGTTCTTGCCCTTGTCGAACTTGTAGGGCGAGACCTCGTCGTGCTTGCCGCTCAGCGCGACCCGCGTGTTCCAGAAGATCAGCCCGTAGACGAACAGGCCGATCGCGACGATGGACGGCGACACCAGCAGCAGGCCCGGCAGCCACCGGCGGGCGCGGCGCAGGGATCGGCGGGCCTGGCGCGGCGGCCGGCCGGTCCGGTGCGGCGGCCCGCCGGTCCGGCGCTGAGCCCGGGCGGTCCGGCGCGCAGTCCGGCCGGTCCGGCGCGGAGTCCAGCGGGTCACTGGCCGCTGTTCTTCGCCGCGCTCGCCAGCGCGGCCTGAAGCTTGCCGACGTCCTTGTTCTGAAGGAACAGGCCCACCGCGGTGTCGATGTCGGTGTGCTGCTTCTTGCTGGCGTTCACGCCGTGCCAGAACGAGCCCGCCAGCTTGACGCCGGGCTTGTTCCACTCGTTGAACGCGTACTCCAGGTAGCCCTTGTAGAGGGTCTTGTCGGCGTCCTTACGGGCGGGGATGGAACCCTTCTTCGGGTTGAACAGGTCCTGCCCCTCCTTGCTGGACGCCTCCTTCAGCCACGCCAGGGCGCCGCCGCGGTGGGGTGCCCCCTTGGGCAGGGTGAAGCTGTCCGACAGCCACATATAGGTGCCGTCCGTGCCAGGGGACGCCGCGTACTTGAAGTCGGTGTCGAGCTTCTTGCCCAGGCCGTTGGGCGCGGTGCCGGTGAAGTACCCGTACGCCCAGTCGCCCATGATGTTGAACGCCGCCTTGCCGTCCACGACGGCCTTCGCGGCGCCCTGCCAGTCGGTGGACGCGGCCTCGGAGGTCGTGTACTTCATGATCTCGGCGTAGTCGGCGAGCGCCTTGCCGACCGCCGGGGCGCTCCAGTCGGCGCCGGGCTTCCACAGCGCGTTGTAGGCGTCGGTGCCGAGGTCGCCGAGCAGGACGTTCTCCAGCAGGTGGTCGGCCGTCCACTGGGCGCCGAGCGACAGCGGCACCTTCTTGGTCTTGTCCTTGACGGCCTTCAGCGCCGTGATGAAGTCGGCGATGGTCGCGGGCGGGCCCGCGATCCCGGCGTCCTTGAGGATGCCGGGGTTGTACCAGAGCACGTTGGAGCGGTGGATGTTCACCGGCACCGAGTAGATCTTGCCCTGGTAGGTGATCTGCTCGATGAGCTGCTGGGGATAGGCCGCCTTGAGCTTGTTCTCGTCGTAGAAGGAGTCCAGCGGCTCGATCTGCCCGGCCTTGATGTAGTCGAGCAGCTCGGCGCCCGCGTGGCCCTGGAAGGAGTCCGGGGGCTTGCGGTTCTGCAGCCGGCTGGCCAGCACCGCCTGCGCCTGGGTGCCCGACCCGCCCGCGATGGCGGCGTTGGTGAACTTGGTGCCGGGGTTCTTCTTCTCGAAGTCGGCCTTCATCGCGGCGAGCCCGTCGGCCTCGCCGGGACCGGTCCACCATGAGAAGACCTCGACCTCGGACGCGTCGTTGCCGCCCTTGCCGTCGTTGCCGCCGCACCCCGACACGGCCAGCGCGCCGGTCAGCGCCGCCGCCGCGAAGGCCGTCCAGCGCCGCCTGGGAGCCTGTCCTCGCATCGCCCGTCCCTTCTGTACCCCGGAGAACAAGCGTCCGTTCGGACGGGACGGGGGTCAACACCGCGTGCCGAAAAGTGATCCCGCGGTTATCGACCGCCGTCAGGCGCCCCGGCCCGGGGCGCCCGGCGGGCCGGCCGGGGGCCGGGCGGGGTCACCAGGCGAGGGCGGGCGGCAGCGCGGCGGTCCCGGCGTCGGGCCAGTCCAGCGGCGGGCCCAGCGGGGCCAGCTCGGCGAGCTGGAGTCGGTACCACGGCGAGGACTCGGGCCGTCCGGCCAGGTCGAGGCACTGCTCCCACGTCCACCACTCGGCCGCCTCCACCTCCTGCGGGTTGGGACGGACGGCGCCGCCGGACGGCACGACGGCGCGCACGACCGGGCAGCGCTCGTGCTCGACGGTCCCGTCGTCCGCGACGGCCCGGTACTGGAATCCGGGCAGGACGGGCGCGAGCGAGGCGGCCGCCAGAGTGTCGTCCGTAATGCCTAGTTCGTCGTGCAATCGCCGGAGCACCGCGTCCCGGAGACCCTCGCGCGGACCCGGATGCCCGCAGCAGCTCCCCGTCCACACGCCCGGGAACGTCCGCTTCCCCAGGGCGCGCTGGGTGATCAGAATGCGACCCTCCGTGTCCGCCAAATAGCATGAAAAAGCCAGGTGGTAGGGGGTGTCCCTATGGTGACTCGCGGCCTTGGGGGCCGTCCCGACGGCCTCGTCTTCCGCGTTGAGCAGCACGATCTCTTCGACGACCATGCTCTCTTCCTACCCCATCGCCCTCTCCGGGGTCAGGGGTTTCACACCCCTGGGCCAGGCGCCCTCCGGCGCGGCGCGATCGAACCGGGCTTAAACTCGGAACGGCCCGATACATGGGGAACCAGGTCCCCGACGGAGGAGTTGACACGCGTGAGCCTGCTGGAGTCGATCAAGGGACCAGGGGACCTCAAGCGACTGGACGCCGCTCAACTGCCCCGCCTCGCCGGAGAGATCCGCGAGTTCCTCGTCGAGGCCGTGTCGAAGACGGGCGGGCACCTCGGCCCGAACCTGGGCGCCGTCGAGCTGACCGTCGCGCTGCACCGGGTCTTCGACTCGCCGCACGACAAGATCCTCTTCGATACCGGGCACCAGGCGTACGTCCACAAGATGCTGACCGGGCGGCACGACTTCGGCCTGCTGCGCCGCCGCGGCGGGCTGTCGGGCTACCCGAGCCGCGCCGAGTCCGAGCACGACCTCATCGAGAACTCCCACGCCTCCACCGCCCTGTCGTACGCCGACGGGCTCGCCAAGGCGTTCCAGCTGCGCGGCGAGGGCGACCGCGCCGTGGTCGCGGTCGTCGGCGACGGCGCGCTGACGGGCGGCATGTGCTGGGAGGCGCTGAACAACATCGCCGCCGGCCACGACCGTCCGGTCATCATCGTGGTGAACGACAACGGCCGCTCCTACTCGCCGACGATCGGCGGCCTGGCCAGCCACCTGGCCGACCTGCGCGTCACCCAGGGCTACGAGCACGCGCTCGACCTGATCAAGAAGACGGTGCCGCGGGCCCCGGTGGTCGGCAACGTCGCCTACGAGGCGCTGCACGGCATCAAGAAGGGCCTGAAGGACGTCCTGCAGCCGCAGGCGATGTTCGAGGACCTCGGCATGAAGTACGTCGGCCCGATCGACGGGCACGACGAGGACGCCGTCGAGCGCGCGCTGCGCCGGGCCCGCGGCTTCGGCCGGCCGGTGATCGTCCACTGCATCACCACCAAGGGCCGCGGCTACGCGCCCGCCGAGAACGACACCGAGGACTGCATGCACGGCGGCGGCGCGTTCGACCCCGCCACCGGCAAGTCCGTCGCGAAGGCCGGCGCCCCCGGCTGGACGAAGGTGTTCGGCGAGGAGATGGTCGCGATCGGCGGGGAGCGCCGCGACGTGGTGGGCATCACCGCCGCGATGCTCCACCCGGTCGGGCTCGCCCCGTTCGCCGAGGCGTTCCCCGACCGCGTCTACGACGTCGGCATCGCCGAGCAGCACGCGGCCACCTCGGCCGCCGGGCTCGCGATGGGCGGCCTGCACCCGGTCGTCGCGGTGTACGCCACGTTCCTCAACCGCGCGTTCGACCAGGTCCTCATGGACGTGGCGCTGCACCGCCAGCCCGTCACCTTCGCCCTCGACCGCGCCGGGGTCACCGGCGACGACGGCGCCAGCCACAACGGCATGTGGGACATGTCGATCCTGCAGCTCGTCCCGGGCATGCGCGTCGCCGTCCCGCGCGACGGCGCCCGCCTGCGCGAGCTGCTGCGCGAGTGCGTGGCCGTCACCGACGGCCCGACCGCGATCCGCTACCCCAAGGGCCCCGTCGCCGCCGACATGGAGGCGGTCGGCAAGGCCGGCGGCATGGACGTCCTCGCCCGCCACGACGGCTCCAACGGCACCCGCGTGCTGCTGGTGGCCGCCGGGTCGATGGCGGCGCCCGCCGTCGAGGCCGCCGGGCTCGTCGCCGCGCAGGGCATCGGCGTCACGGTCGTCGACCCCCGCTGGGTCAAGCCCCTCGACCCGGCGCTGCTCGGCCTCGCGCGCGAGCACACGCTCGTCGCCGTCGCCGAGGACAACGGCCGCACCGGCGCCGTCGGCGACGCCGTCGCCCGGCTGCTGCGCGACGCCGAGGTCGACACGCCGATCCGCACCTTCGGCATCCCGCAGGAGTTCCTCGACCACGCCTCGCGCGCCCAGATCCTCGCCGACATCGGCCTCACCCCGCAGGCCCTCGCCCGCGACATCACCGAGTCCGTCGCCCGCATCACCTCGACCGACGCACCCGAACCGGCGACGTCCGAGCAGTCCGATTGACCAGACCGCGAGCGGCCGAGGGTCGCCCGGGGCGGCCCGGGTCGCCCGGGACGGCCGGGGGGCGGCCAGGGTCAGACGCCTTCGGCTGAGATGAGCTGCCAGAAGTGGGTGATGGTGGCGGACGCGGTGCCGAGCCCGCGGCCGGAGTAGGTCCACCGGCCGCGCAGTCGCCATGGCCGCCCGTCGCCGTCCTGGACGAAGACCTGGAGGGGGAAGCAGGCGTCGTGCGCGCGGATGACGCCCAATGGGTCGACCGAGGGCCGCAGCTCGGGCTCGCCTTCGCACCGCACACCCAGGACGGACGTGCGCGCGTCCTGGCGCAGAAGCCCCTGCGTCAGGTCGTACACCAGTACGGAGACGTAGTCCGGGCCCAGCCACCGTAGATCGGGGAGAGTCTCGGGCGGGGGAAACCCGTACAGTTCTGGACCGCCGGTCACACGCCGCACGGTAGCGCCATCGTCACACTCCCGTCACTACTTTCACGGCGGGATGTTTCGGCATACCTGCCGTTCGTAGGCGATTAGCCGGAAGAGCGCCCCGGTCGCGCGGTCAGTCGACGGGCCGGCAGGCGTTGGTCATGGCCTCCCACCGGGCCAGCTTCACGCGCTCGCCGCGGTCGAGGCTGCGCGCGAGGGCGATCTCGGCGGCGTCCAGGTTGAGCCAGTCGGCGTAGGTGACGACGGGGAGGCAGCGGGACTCCAGCAGCTCCTCGATCGTGTTCCCGGGCGGCGTCCGGTCCGCAGGGACGTCCTCCAGCAGGTTGCGGACGGTCTCGGCGGCGTCGGACTTGTTGGTCCCGACGACGCCGGTCGGGCCGCGCTTGATCCATCCGGCGACGTACTCGCGGGGGACCTGGGCGCCGTCCGGCCCGAGGATGCGCCCGCCCTCGTTCGGGACGACGTAGGAGCGCTCGTCGAACGGGACGCCCGCCAGCGGGACGCTCTGGTAGCCGACCGAGCGCAGCACCATCCCGACGGGCAGCGTCTCGAACTCGCCGGTGCCGGTGACGCGGCCCGTCTCGTCCAGGCGCGTCTTCTCTAGGCGCAGGCCCTCCACACGGTCGGTGCCGAGGATCTCGACGGGGGCGCGCCAGAACCGCACGTCGATGCGGCGGGGCCGGTCCGCGGGCGGCTCGCCCGTCCAGCCGTTGAGGACCTTGATGTTGCCGCGGACGTGCCGGTCGGTCTCGGCCAGCTCGGCGCTCGCCGGGTCGAGGTCCATGTCCTGCGGGCTGACGTGGATGCCGGCGCTCGGCAGCTCGCCCAGCTCGCGGGCCTCCTTGGTGGTGAACTTGGCCTGCGCGGGCCCGCGTCGCCCGACCATGTGGACGCGCCGGACGCGGCTGCGCGACAGCGCCTCGATGACCTGCTCGGGGACGTCGGTCTCGCGCAGCTCCTCCGCCGTCTTGGCGAGGATCCGCACGACGTCGACGGCCACGTTCCCGACGCCGATCACGGCGACCTCCTCGACCGACAGGTCGAAGGCGTGGTCGGCGGCGTCGGGATGCCCGCAGTACCAGTTGACGAAGTCGGTGGCGGCGATGCTGCCGGGCAGGTCCTCGCCGGGGATCGCCATGTGCCGGTCGACCATCGCGCCGGTCGCGTAGATCACGGCGTCGTAGCAGCCGAGCAGGTCGGCGCGGGTCAGGTCGCGGCCGAGTTCCACGCACCCGAAGAACCGCACGCCCGGACCCTCCAGCACCTTCTGCAGGTACCGCGCGATGGCCTTGATCGACTTGTGGTCGGGGGCGACGCCGTACCGGACGAGCCCGTACGGCGTGGGCAGCCGGTCGAGGACGTCCACCCGCACGTCGCCGCCGGTCTGCTTGACGAGCGCCTCGGCCGCGTAGAGCCCCGCGGGCCCCGAGCCGACGACCGCGACGCGCACTGGTTCTACCATGCGGGTCATTGTGCCGACGCGGCGGGCAAAAGGACAGGCGGGCCGACCGGTGAGTCAGCCCACGGCGGGGAGCGGTCACGCGCCCGCCGGGTCCGGGTGCGGGCGATCAGCTCTTTCCGGGCACGTCGCCGGGCACGTCGACGGCCTCGCGCCGCCTCAGCCGGCTGTGCCGGTGCCCGTAGACGGCGTACAGGACGGCACCGACGGCCATCCACGCCAGGAACCGCAGCCAGGTCTCCACCGGCAGGTTGATCATGACGAACAGGCAGGCCAGCACCGACAGGACGGGGAGCAGCGGCACCAGCGGGACCCGGAACGCCCGCGGCAGCTCCGGCCGCGTCCGCCGCAGGATCAGCACGCCGACCGACACGACGAGGAACGCGAACAGGGTGCCGATGTTCACCAGCTCGGCGAGCTTGGCCAGCGGGATGAGGCCCGAGAGCACCGCGACGATGACGCCCATGATGACCGTCGACCGGTACGGCGTGCCGAACCGGGGGTGGACGGCCGACAGCCAGGCGGGCAGCAGCCCGTCCCGGCTCATCGCGAAGAACACCCGGCTCTGCCCGAGCAGCAGGATCAGCACGACGGTGGTCAGGCCCGCGACGGCGCCGACGCTGATCACGGTGGCGAACGCCGGGTGCCCGACGGCCTTGAACGCGTCGGCGAGCGGGGCGTCCTCGCTCAGCTTCGTGTAGTCGCGCATGCCCGTGACGACCAGCGACACCGCCGCGTACAGCACCGCGGTGACCACCAGGGAGCCGATGAGCCCGATCGGCAGGTCCCGCTGCGGGCGCCGCGCCTCCTCGGCCGCGGTGGCGACGATGTCGAAGCCGATGTAGGCGAAGAACACCACGGACACGGCCGCGAAGACGCCGAGCCAGCCGTAGCTGACCGGGGTGATCCCGAACAGCACCTGGATCAGCGGCGCCTCGCCGCCCTCCACCGACGGGTTGGACTTCGAGGGCGGGATGAACGGCCGGTAGTTGTCGCCCTTGACGAAGAACAGCCCGGCCACGATCACCAGCAGCACCACGAACAGCTTGATCGTCACGACCACGGCGTTGACCCGCGAGGACACCTTGACGCCGAGCACCAGCAGCCCCGTCACCAGGAGCACCAGCACGATCGCCGGGACGTTCACCACGCCGCCGCTCTCGCCCGGCGGATGCAGGATCGCGTCGGGCAGGTGGATGTGCGCGTCGTCCAGCAGCGAGGCGGCGTAGCCGGACCAGCCGACCGAGACCACGGCCGCGCCGAGCGCCAGCTCCAGGATGAGGTCCCAGCCGATGACCCACGCCGGGAACTCCCCGAGCGTGGCGTAGGAGAAGGTGTAGGCCGAGCCCGCGACCGGCACGGTGGAGGAGAACTCGGCGTAGCACAGCGCCGCCAGCCCGCACACCACGGCGGCGAGGACGAACGACAGCGCCACCGCCGGCCCGGCCTTGTCCCGCGCGACCTGCCCGGTCAGCACGAAGATGCCCGTCCCGATGAGCACCCCGACGCCGAACATGACCAGGTCGAGCGCCGACAGCTCCCGCCGCAGCCGGTGCCCCGGCTCCTCGGTGTCCTGGATCGACTGCTCGACCGACTTCGTGCGCAGCAGGTTCATCCTCGGAACTCCTCGCGATCCGGTGCTCGTCACGGCCGGCGCCCATGCCGCGCCAGGACGCCTATGCCCGTATGTGCGCGTCTTACGATCGGCCGAAACGCGAGGATGTCGTGGCCTGCGGCAACGCCGGAAAGAGACGCTCCGAACGCGCTCCGAACGCGCTCCGAACGCGCTCCGAACGCGCTCCGAACGCGCTCCGAACGCGCGCGCGGAGCGCCTCTTTCCGGGGACGGTCAGCCGCGCGGGGAGGCGACTCCCGGGTCCAGGAAGCGGGTGCCGGTGACCTTCTCCGCGATGCCCGTGCGGTCCAGGTACGGGGTGATGCCGCCGAGGTGGAAGGGCCAGCCCGCGCCGAGGATCATGCACAGGTCGATGTCCTGCGCGGCCGCGACGACGCCCTCGTCCAGCATGATGCGGATCTCCTCGGCCAGGGCGGCCAGGGCCCGCTCCAAGACCTGCTCCGGCGTGGACGGGCTCGTCCCGCCGGAGAAGATCTCCACGACCTCGGGGTCGAGGGTGAGGTCGGGCAGGTACACCCCGGGCTTGCCCGCGGCGACCATCTGAGCGAGGTTGCCCGACAGCGGGAACCGGTCCGGGAACGCGCCGTGCAGCGTCTCGTTGACGTGCAGCGCGACCGCCGGGCCGACCAGGCCCATCAGGACGAACGGCGGCATCGGCAGGCCCAGCGGCGCGGCGGCGCGCTCGGCGACCTCGATGGGGGTGCCCTCGTCCACCGCCTGGACGATCTCGGCGAGCAGGCGCAGCAGCACGCGGTTGACCACGAACGCCGGGGCGTCCTTGACCAGCACGCACGACTTCCTGAGCGCCCGGCCCGCCGCGAACGCCGTGGCGAGGGTCGCCTCGTCGGTCCGCTCGCCCCGGACGATCTCCAGCAGCGGCAGCACCGCGACCGGGTTGAAGAAGTGGAGGCCGACGACCCGCTCGGGGTGCCGCAGGCCCGCGGCCATCTCACCGACCGGCAGGGACGAGGTGTTGGTCGCGAGGACGCATTCGGCGGAGACGTGCTCCTCCACCTCGGCGAACACCGCCTGCTTGACCGCCAGGTCCTCGAACACGGCCTCGATGACGAGGCCCGCGTCCGCGAAGGCGTCCTTGGTGAGCGACCCGGTGATCAGCGACTTGAGCCGGCCCGCCTTGTCGGGCGACACGCGGCCCTTGGCGAGCAGCTTGTCGATCTCGCCGTGCGCGTGGCCCACGCCCTTGTCCAGGCGGTCCTGGTCCAGGTCGGTCAGCACGACCGGCACCTCCAGGCGGCGCGCGAACAGCAGCGCGAGCTGGGAGGCCATCAGGCCCGCGCCGACGACGCCGACCTTGTCGACCGTGCGGGCCAGGGCCTTGTCGGGCGCGCCGGCGGGCCGCTTGGCGCGCTTCTGCGTGAGGTCGAACGCGTACAGCCCGGCCCGCAGCTCGTCGCCCATGATGAGGTCGGCCAGTGCTTCGTCCTCAGCGGCGAAGCCCTCGTCGCGGGTGCGGTCCTTGGCGGCGGCGATCAGGTCCAGGGCCCTGACGTAGGACGGGGCGGCGCCGTGCAGCCTGCCGTCCACGTTCCAGCGCGCCAGCGCGACCGCGTCGTCCCACGCCTTGCCCTTGTCGACCTCCGGGCGCCGGACGATGATGTCGCCGTTCAGGACGCGGGCCGTCCAGGACAGGGACTCCTCCAGGAAGTCGGCCGGGTCGAAGATCGCGTCCGCGATGCCCAGCTCGTACGCCTGCGGGCCCTTGAGCATGCGGTTCTGCGCGAGCGGGTTGTCGATGACGACCTTGAGGGCCTTCTCCGCGCCGATCAGGTTCGGCAGCAGGTACGTGCCGCCCCAGCCGGGCACCAGGCCGAGGAACGTCTCGGGCAGCGCGAACGCGGGGACGCCTGACGAGATCGTCCGGTAGGTGCAGTGCAGGCCGATCTCGACGCCGCCGCCCATCGCCGCGCCGTTGTAGTAGGCGAATGTGGGGACGTCCAGCTCGCCGAGGCGGCGGAAGACGTCGTGGCCCAGCCGGCCGATGGTGTGCGCGTCCTCGCGGCGCCCGATCAGCGGGACGCCCTTGAGGTCGGCGCCGACCGCGAAGACGAACGGCTTGCCGGTGACGCCGACGGCCGCGATGTCCCCGCGCGCGGCGACCGCGTCGAGCGCCGCGTCCAGCCCGGCGAGGCCGTTCGGGCCGAAGGTGCTCGGCTTGGTGTGGTCGAGGCCGTTGTCCAGGGTGATCAGCGCCAGCGTGCCCGCGCCGTGGGGGAGGGCCACGTCGCGGACGCGGGCGTGCGTGACGACCTCGTCCGCGAAGAGGTCCTTGACGGCGCCGATGTCCGGGGTGCTCACTTGGCGCCCTCCCAGTTCGCGTTCTCCCAGAGGACGGTGCCGCCCATGCCCATGCCGACGCACATCGTCGTGAGGCCGTACCGGACGCCGGGGCGCTCCTCGAACAGGCGGGACAGCTGGTTCATCAGCCGGACGCCGGACGAGGCCAGCGGGTGGCCGACGGCGATCGCGCCGCCCCATGGGTTCACGCGCGGATCGTCGTCGGCGATCTTGAAGTGGTCCAGGAACGCCAGCACCTGGACGGCGAACGCCTCGTTGATCTCGATGAGGCCGATGTCGTCCATGGTGAGGGCGTTGCGGGCTAGCAGCCGCTCGGTCGCCGGGACGGGCCCGACGCCCATGACCTCGGGCTCCACGCCGGCGAAGGAGAAGTCGGCCAGCCGCATCCGCGGGGCGAGGCCGAGCTCGCGCGCCACGTCCTCGGCGGCCAGCAGGCAGGCGGTGGCGCCGTCGTTCAGCCCGGCGGCGTTGCCCGGGGTGACGTTGCCGTGCACGCGGAACGGGGTCTTCAGCCGCGCGAGGTCGTCCATCGTGGTGCCGGGGCGCGGCGGCTCGTCCACCGTGGCGAGGCCCCAGCCCTTCTCGGCGGAGCGGACCGCGGTCGGGACGAGGTCCGGCTGCACCTTGCCCGCCGCGTAGGCCGCCGCGACCTTCCGCTGGCTGCGCACGGCGTAGGCGTCCGCGCGCTCCTTGGTGATCGCCGGGAACCGGTCGTGCAGGTTCTCCGCGGTCGAGCCCATGACCAGCGCGGACGGGTCGACGAGCCTGTCGGCGAGGAACCGGGGGTTCGGGTCGACGCCCTCGCCCATCGGGTGCCGGCCCATGTGCTCGACGCCGCCCGCGATGGCCACGTCGTAGGAGCCGAATGAGATGCCGGCGCCGGTGGCGGTCACGGCGGTCATCGCGCCCGCGCACATGCGGTCGACGGCGTAGCCGGGGACGCTCTTCGGCAGCCCGGCGAGGACGGCGGCGGAGCGGCCGATGGTCAGGCCCTGGTCGCCGGTCTGGGTGGTCGCCGCGATAGCGACCTCGTCCACCCGCTCCGGCGGGAGGGACGGGTTGCGGCGCATCAGCTCGCGGATCGCGCGGACGACCATGTCGTCGGCACGGGTCTCCGCGTACAGGCCCTTGGGTCCTGCCTTGCCGAACGGCGTGCGTACGCCGTCGACGAACACGACGTCGCGTGCGGTGCGTGGCACGGGGTCGTCCTCCCTCTGGACGGAGCGGATTGCCTTGGAACGGAATGCTACTTATTGGTAATCCACGATGCTACTCGTCAGTAACCACTGACATGGGGTCAAGCCGATGGTGCCCTTGTTCGCAAACGAACCCGTGGGTAACGTGGCTTGAAATCACCGAGGAGGGCACGGTGGTGCACGCGCGGCCCGTCTATCATCCGGGACTACGCCGGCGGATCGGGCATATCCGCGACCTGTCCGCCCTCCTGGTGAGCACGGGACTGCTGTTCTCCGGCGGCCCGCGCCGCCTCCTCCGCCAGTTCGGCGCGCTGCGCCGCTGGGGCACCACGCTCGCCGGGCTGGTCGCCTCGTCCGCCGCGCGCTCCCCGGCCAGGCCCGCCGTGATCGACGACGAGGGCGTCCTCACCTTCGCCGAACTGGACGAGCGCGCCACCCGGCTCGCCGCCGGGCTGCCCCTGTCCGGCCCCCGTCCCCGCGTCGGCGTGCTCTGCCGCAACCACCGCGGCATGGCCCTGACGCTCGTCGCGTGCAGCAGGCGCGGCGCCGAGGTCGTCCTGCTCAACACCGGCTTCGGGACGGGCCAGCTCCGCGCCGTCCTCGGCGAGATGCGCCCCGACCTGCTCGTCGCCGACGCCGAGTTCGCGCCGCTGCTGGCGGGCATCCCCATCGCGCTGCGCCGGACCGTCCTGTGGGCCGACGGGCGGCCCGGGGCGTCCGGCGCGTCCGGCGCGGGGACGCCGCTCGCCGCGCCCGTCCCCCTCGGAACGCTCCCGCTGGTACGCCCCGGCCGGGACACGGGCCGCCCCCCTCCGGCGGAGACGGGCCCGAGCATCGACGAGGTCATCCGCTCGGTCCCGCCCGACGCGGCCGCGGCGGAGCCGCCGCAGATCCAGAGCCGCACGATCATGCTCAGCTCGGGGACCACGGGACGCCCGAAGGGCGCCCGCCGCCCGCCCCGGCCCGGGCTGTGGCCGCTGGCCTCGATGACCTCCCGGATCCCGCTGCGCGCCCGGCAGACGATGATCGTCGAGGCGCCGCTGTTCCACACCTGGGGTTACGGCGCCCTCCAGATGGCCTGGGCGCTGCGCGCGCCGGTCGTCCTGCACCGCCGGTTCGACCCCGAGCAGGCGCTGCGCTCGATCGCCTCGCACCGCGACGCCGTCGTGTTCGCCGTCCCCGTCATGCTCCAGCGGATCCTGGAACTGGCCCCCGGCGTCCGCGCGGTCCACGACACGTCCTCGCTGCGGATCGTGGCGCTCAGCGGCACCGCACTGCCCGGCGATCTCGCCACCCGGTTCATGGACGCGTTCGGCGACCGGCTCTACAACGTCTACGGCTCCACCGAGACGTCGTGGGTGTCCATCGCCACCCCGCACGACCTGCGGATCGACCCGCGCACCGCCGGCCGCCCGCCCCGCAACACCTCCCTGGCGATCCTGGACGCGCAGGGCCGCCGGGTCGGCCGCTCCACCATCGGCCAGATCTTCGCCGCGAACGAGCTGCTCTTCGAGGGGTACACCGGCGGCGAGCCCATGGAGGTCCGCGACGGGCTGCTCGCCACCGGCGACCTCGGCCATATCGACCACCGCGGCCTGCTGTTCGTGGACGGGCGCCGCGACGGGCTGATCGTCTCCGGCGGCGAGAACATCGTCCCCCGCGACGTCGAGGACGCCCTGCTGCGGCTCCCGCAGATCCACGAGGCCGCCGTCGTCGGCGTCCCCGACGACGACTGGGGACAGCGCCTCGCCGCCTACATCGTCCTGAGCCCCGGGGCCGTGCTCGCCGCGGAGGCCGTCCGCGCCCACGTGCACGAGCAGGTCGCCCGGTACGCGGCGCCGCGCGACGTCCACTTCATCGCCGAGCTGCCGCGCAACGCCACCGGCAAGGTCGTCCACCGCTGGCTGACGGCCCGGCCCGACCTGCGCCCCGAGCCCGAGGGCCGCGTCGAGTGGCCCAAGCCGCCGCCCTGGCCGATGCCCACGGGCCAGGCGGGCTGAGCCGCAGGGGTCAGGCGGTCAGCGCGGCCTCGTGCGCCGCGTCCGGCACCCCCGCCGCCGGGAACCGCGCCGTGATCGACAGGCCGCCCTCCTGCCGCGGGACGGTCTCGATCGTGCCGCCGTGCGCGCCCACCACCGCCTCCGCGGCGAGCACGGCCCCGGGGCTCAGGACGATGTAGGC
>NZ_SMKU01000210.1 GCF_004349215.1 Actinomadura rubrisoli
CCCCAACTCCTCCCCCAGCCCTGGCCAGGAACCCAAGCACGCAAAGTCCTCGCCCAATGCTGGACACTCCTGGACCAACTCAGACAGGACGACACAGCAGACGAACAACACATCCGCCTCTTCCGCCTCTACGGCGACATGGCCAGACAGGCCACCACCCTCGTCACCGCCACCTCTTGACCTTGGCGCGTAAGCAGCCGTCCGACCGGTGCCGTGCCTTCGGCCGCGGCCTTCTGAACGGCGCGCACCGGACGCAGGCTTCGCCGTCCGGCCACCGCTTGGGGTTACCACGTGACCGTGGCGGGCAGTCCGGATCGGCGCGGAAGGTCGTTGCCGAGGAACTGGGTGACGGCGCGGATCTGGCGCGGGCCTGGGGTGAGCACGATCAGCCTTGCCGGGTGGGCGACGGGCTGGGTGAGGTCGGGTAGGTAGCAGCCGAACGCGGCCTGGGTGTTCGGCGCGGGTGGCCACGAGCCGGAACGGGCGGCCAGGGCGCCGGGCCACACTGGGCTGCCCGGCACGCCGGGCAACGGGCCACACTGGTGCGAAGGAGTGCCGCGATCGCGTCCGGACCGTGGTACTGGTGCGGCGCGGGTGGCCTCGCGAGCCACGCGTCGTCGGTGAGCAAGGCGACGATGCCGTCGACGTCGTCGGCGGAGCGCCGGGCGAGGTCGCGTTCCTCGGCCGAGCCGGGCCGGGGTCACCTCGTCGCGGCGCTGGTCGAGGGTGGCGCGGGCGCGCCGCAGGGTGCCTTTGACGGCGGTCTCGATGGTGACGGGCATGTCGGCGACCTCAGCAGAGGACGTCGCGCAGCACCAGCGCCACCGTCTGGCGCAGCGGCAATTGCCGGAGTGCCGCGATGAACGCCAACTTCACCGCCTCCTGGCCGTGATAGCGGGCCCCGCAAGGTGCCGACTCAATCGCGCGTTGCCGACGTCAGAGAGAGGTTCCAGTAGCCGGTAGAGCGGACACTGTGGTCGGCGCGTTCGATGGTCCGTCTCCGGTGCGCCGCTATGGCGCGCTCAGCCTTTGCGTATCAGCCCTTGGTGGGAGCCTGGATGCTCCAGACCCGCCCGTCGGGATCCCGGACGGTCATCTCCCTCGTCCCGTAGTGGGTGTCCTCGAATGGGGTGACCACCTCGACGGCCGGGTCGGGACGGAACGCATCCGCATCGGCGACTTTCAGAAGGAGCTGGACCTGGGGCTCCCGGTCCTCGGGGATCTCAGCGATGAAAAGGTAGGGGCCTCCGCCGTTGCGGAGCTGGCCAGAGCCGTGGTCGGTCGCGAATTCCAGCTCGAAGCCCAGCCCTTGGAAGAATATCGCCGCCTTGCCCCAGTTGTGGGTTTCCAGGTACACGCCTTCAATGCCCTCGGTCGTCATGTCAACTCCCTTTCCCAGACGCTGGTGGTGGCTGCCCGTGGGTGTCGTCGAGGTAGGCGCGCAGCGCGGCGGCGACCAATGCCGACAGCGACTGCTCCGACTCGATGGCGCGGTGCTTGACCTGCTTGATCAGCCCGATCGGCAAGTACACGTTGAATTGCTTGACTTCCTCGTCACCCACGCCGCCCATGCTAGCACACTAGCTTACTAAACGCGTGGATGCGGAGCCCGCATCCCGGCTGCCTCTTTCAGCGGACGTATACCGGCCCTGCCCAGCGCGGCATGACGCACGTTCCCATCGAACCAGTAGGCAGGGCGGTCCGCTAATCTGCGGTCGTGATGGGCACTGCACGACCTCCGCTGCTTTTCCTCGATGTCGATGGACCGCTGATCCCCTTCGGTGCGGCACCCCAGCAGTATCCGACCTACGAGACGCACCACCAATCACCGGGAAATCCACTCCTGGCCAGGATCAATCCCGAGCATGGTCGTCGGCTGATGGGGCTACCGTGCGAACTGGTCTGGGCCACGACCTGGATGACGGACGCGAACGAATGCATCTGCCCACGGATCGGCCTGCCGCAATTGGCCGTGGTGACCTGGCCCGAGCCTTCCGACCTCGATGAGCAGGACGCGCGAGACGGGATGCACTGGAAAACCCGTGCCCTCGTCGACTGGGCGGCGGGACGTCCCTTCGCCTGGGTCGACGACGAGATCACCGACGTCGACCGCGCCTGGGTTTCCGCACACCATTCAAGGCAAGCCCTGCTCTACCGTGTCGACCCCCGCCAAGGTCTCACCGATGCCGACTACGCCGCTCTCAACGAGTGGTTGCATAGGACATACGGCGCGCCGTCCCAGACTGCGTCCTGAAACTGACGTGCCGACCGCAGACCTCGACCACTGCGCAGCCGTCCCCCGGCCTGACGGCGCAAGATCGTCTGGCGCAGCGAGCACGCCATCCCCTACGCCCGCCTGGACGAATTGTTCGTCAACGACCACAACGTCCTGCGGGACCGCATTCCGCGGCGGCGCCGAGGACAACGGCGCACGTCGAAGAGCCCCGCACCCTGGACGTGCTGGCCCCCCGACAGCCGGTTCCGGCTGGCCCAGACCTGCTCCAAAGGCGGTGACACCGTGAACCCGCACTGAACAGCCGACACCGCCCAACTACCGCGAGGCCACAAGAGCGGTGCGGTGTTCCCGTTCGAGCGTCGCGTCCCCAAGGATTCTCGTGACGCAACCGATGCGGGCGGGAACGGAGTTGGCGGGACGGTGTCGCCTGGAGCGGCGGTTGGTTGGTGGCGGGATAGGCCAGGTCTGGCGTGCTGTCGATCAGCAACGAGAGCGGCCGGTGGCGATCAAGCTGCCGCGGCCCGGCCTGTTCGCCGATGAGCGGGCGCCGGTCCGGTTCCAGCGGGAGGGTAAGGCCGCCGCACGGTTCAATCATCCCGCTATCGCAGCGATCTCTGACGCGGGCGCCTGCCCGGTCCCTCAAGGACGGCCGTCCCCGAGAGACCGGAGCTACTGCACGAGCGTGGCCTGGGAACCGTGGTGGGCCGCAACCCCGGAGATCGATCTGGTACTGGCCTACGGTGCCCAGGTCGCCGAGGGCCTGGCCGCCGCCCACTCCGCAGGCGTGGTGCACCGTGACATCAACCGCAATCTGATGCCCGTAACCGGGCGGGCATATCAAGATCTGCGACTGCGGGGTCGCCCGGCTCCGCGGCGCCACCCGGTTGACGTCGTCCGGCAGCACGATCGGCACGCCCAGCTACATGACTCCGAACAGGGACACAACGCGCCGATCGACGCCAGGGCGGACTTGTACGCGCTGGGCGCCACCTTGTTCCATCTGCTCGCCGGACGTCCGCCCTACATCGCCTATAGCTCGCACGCTCTCATCACATGCATCTCAGCGCGCCGGTGCCCAGCGCGGGCGGTATCGGGCCTGGCATCCCATCGGCACTCGACGCCTACCTGCGGGCCCTGCTGTCCAAGGTTCCCGCTGAGCGACCCACCGCCGCGACTGTCGCTTGCCATCTGCCCACCACCACGGTCACCCGCCGCTGGCACGGACCCCGCGCGTCCAGGACCTGCCGGCCGAAGCCGAACGACTGGCCGGCACCGATCTCACCCCTCAGGCGTGTAAGCGCTGCAAAACCGTACAAGGTGTCGCGGTTTTGCTGACGGTCTTCGACGCCTTCGCCGATCGGGGATCCTGAATGGCGGCGACCGTGCTGGGGCAGCGGCCGCCGCCTGTGCGGGTGCGGCGGCGGAGCGAGCGCATTTTGTGACCGCTTCGCGGAATTTGAGTCCGATCAAATGACGCGGACGAAACCAACCATCTGGCGAAACCGTCCCGTCGCGTAGCTGAGCCGGCCTTGAAGGGGCGCGTCCGTGGGCGCGAATGGCGGTTCGCCCCCGAGTCCGGGGACGTGAGCGGCCCGGACCAGGACCCCTCCCGGAAGCCGGGCTCTATCCTCGGACGCTGCGCAGTGGCCATCTCCAGCCGGTTCGGAGGACAGCGATGCTCAGCTGGGTTATAATCCCGGTGCTCCTGGTCATTGGCTTCAGTCTGACGGGCCGAGCCAACGCTGCGGGGAGCGTGGCTAAGCGGCCCTTCTTGACGTTGCTCGCAATGGCGCCTGTAGCAGCGCTGGTCGCCTATGCCGTGTACAGGGATTCGTACTGGCTGGCGGCTTTCGGCATTCCGATCGCCATTTCGGCGCTGAGAACGCAGCATCCTTACCCGATCGCCGCCGAGGTGCTGGCCGCGGAGATCCGCGCTCACCTCCGGAGTGGCCGGGTGCTGCTCATCACCGTCGCCCAGCACGGGACGCTGCGCATCTTCCGCGCCCAGCGTGGCCCCCGGATGAGCACCAAGGGTTACCGGTTGCTCGACCAGTGCCCGCACTGCTTCGTCGAGGGGCGGGTAGCGGAAATGTTCAACGACACGGTAGCGGGAGGGGTGATCGAGCATTACCGTGCCAAGCTCGCGGCTAACCGTCCGGTCGAATTGCAGCTGACCCGCAGCATGGCTCCGCCGGCCGGGGCACTCGTCGTGGACGCGCCGGGTGAACCCTGGGTGCTCAACTACTTCTACCCGTCGAACCGGACCTGGCGTGTGGCCTTCCCGGTGGCCTGCGACGCCCACAATCCGGCCGCGCCGTTCGACCCGGAGTAGACCACGAACGGGTGACCTCGTGCGCGTGTGGCGGGGAGGGGGCTCTGCGGCACTTTGTCTTCCTCTCCACTTTCAACTTATAGCGGAGAGGGGGGCTTGCGGCAAGACCCCGTTGCTGGTCCAGAATCCTGGGCCGAGGGGGCTGACCTGCGAGCGGGGGGAGTTCAGAATGCGTGTGCTGCTGACGACGATCGGGTCGCGCGGCGATGTCCAGCCGATGGTGGCGCTGGCGTTGGAGTTGAAGAATCTCGGCCAGGAGGTCCGCCTGTGCGTTCCTCCTGACTTTCGCGACTGGATCGATGGCCTGGGCCTGCCCGTGGTGTCCATCGGGCCCGAGTTGCGCGGGACGGCCGCGTCCGGTTCAACGGTCGAACGGGCCCAGCCGTCGGCCGAAGACCTGCGTAAGCAGGTGGACGATACCGTGGCGGACCAGTTCACCACGGTCGGGACGGCTGCCCAGGGGTGCGACGTCGTGGTGGCGGGCGGATATCTGCAGATCGCAGGCCGCTCGGTGGCTGAGACGTTGGGAATCCCCTACGTCTTCGCCGGTTACTGCCCGGTCTGCCTGCCGTCCCCGCACCATGCGCCGCCTCCGATGCGAGGACGGGCACGGCCGCACGAAACGTCCGACAATCGCACGCTCTGGGCGCTGGACGCGCAGCACTGGAACGACGTCTTCGGTACCGCGCTCAACGCCCATCGGACGTCGGCCGGACTGGCCCCGGTATCTGACGTGCGAGGCCACATCTTCACCGACCGGCCCTGGCTGGCCGCGGACCCCGCGTTGGGACCCTGGCCCGGGCCCGCGGTGATCCAAACGGGTGCGTGGATCCTGCCGGACCAGCGTCCGCTGTCGGACGAGCTGGAGACGTTCCTCTCCGCCGGTGAGCCGCCCGTCTACTTCGGCCTCGGCAGCATGCGCGCCCCCGACGGCATCGACCAGGTGATGATCGATGCGGCCCGCAAGCTGGGACGACGCGCGATCGTGTCCCGGGGCTGGGCCGGCCTGTCGCTGGTGGACGGCGGGCGCGACTGCCTGTCCGTTGGAGAGGTCAACCAGCAGGCCCTCTTCCAGCGGGTCGCCGCCGTGGTGCACCACGGCGGCGCGGGCACCACCACTACGGCCGCGCGCGCCGGAGCCCCTCAGGTCGTCCTCCCGCAGATGTACGACCAGTATTACTGGGCACAACGCGTGGAGGATCTCGGGATCGGAAGCGGGCACCCACCCGGCGCGCCGACGGTCGGCTCCCTGGTCACGGCTCTCGGCCGCGCCCTCGAACCCGAGGCGGCCGCCAACGCCCGCTCCGTCGCCGCCACCGTGTACACCGAGGGCGCACGGGACGCCGCGCAGCGCCTGGTGGCCGCGATCCCGCAAAGGTCGTCCGCGAACCGGCCCTAAGCCGGGGCGCCCGGGGCCGCAGGAACGGCCACCACGTCGCGAGGGGCTTCGACCCGCCTGGCGTCCGCTTGGTGTTGGCTCAGCCGACGCGCTTGAGGGCCTTCTCGCGGCGTTCGGCCACGCTTGAGCCCGATTCCCGCCGCGCCATCCTGCGCAGGACGATCGGGGCCGTGACCAGGCCGAGCACCATCCAGACCCCCAGCACGCCGACGGTCTCCAGGTGCCGCCAGGAATCGCCGATCTCGACGCTCACCGCCGCGTCCGGGAGAAGGGCCGAGCGCGTGCCCAGGGCGAGCCAGTAGATCGGGGTCGCCTGTGCGATCCATTGCAGCCATTCCGGCAGGGAGGTGATCGGGTAGAAGATGCCGGAGATCCCGATCAGGCCCATGACGGGGAGCTGGACCAGGCCCTGGCTGCGGGCGCTGGAGAACACCGATCCGAGGACCGCGCCGATGGGCAGGGTGGCCACCATGCCCAGGAGCAGCACCCACAGCAGGGTCAGCCAGGAGCCCGGGCTGCCGGTCGCCAGGCCGTCGATGATGAGCAGGCCCGGGATCAGCAGGATCGCGAGGTCGGCGAGCAGGCCGCCGGACACCGAGACGACCTTGCCGACGAGGTAGCCCTGCATGCCGTTGGGGGTCGCCTTGGCGCGCAGCAGGGTCCCGTCCTCGCGGTCGGCGGTGAGTTGCTGGCTCATGGTGATCATGCCCATCGCGGCGTTCATCCCCAGGATGCTCGGCAGGGCCAGGGTGCCGAGGTGGAACCCGCTGGACCCGAACGTCCTGTCGCGCAGGAAGAACATGACGATCAGCATCAGCGTCGGCCAGAGCACGTGGGACAGCAGGTCCATGCCGTTGGTGAACGACTGCCGCAGCTCGATGAGCCCGCGGGTCCAGCCCGTCCGGATCGCGGCGGTCCTCGGGTTCATCGGCCTGTCTCCTTCGGCTCGCGCTCCGCGGCTTCGCTCTCCCGCACCAAGGTCATGTAGGTGTCCTCCAGCGAGGCCCGGCGGACCTCCAGCTCGCCGATCGCCTCACCGTGCCGGGCGAACAGGCCGCGCGCGAACGCGGTCGAGTCGGCGGTCGACGTGACGAACCGGCGGCCGCCGCAGGTCCAGCGCACCTCGTCCTCCCCCGCGATGCGGCGGGCCAGCTCGTCGGCCGAGCCGTCGGCGATGATCCGGCCGCCGGACAGGATCATGATGCGGTCGGCGAGCTTGTCGGCCTCGCCCAGGTCGTGCGTGGTGAGCAGGATGGTGGTCTCGTGGTCGTCGGCGAGACGGCGGACGAGGTCGTGGAACTCGTGCCGGGCGCGGGGGTCGAAGCCGGCGGTGGGCTCGTCCAGGATCAGCATCTCGGGACGGCCCACGATGCCGATCGCCACGTCCAGCCTGCGCCGCTGCCCGCCGGACAGCGTCTTGATCTTCTTGTCGGCGTGCTCGGTGAGGCCGACCGCCTCGACCAGGTCGTCGGCGTTCCACGGCCGCGGGATCGCGGGGGTGGAGTAGGGGGCGTAGTAGGCGCCGAGGTGGACGAGCAGCTCGCGCACGCGCCACTTGCCGTGGTCGCGCCAGGACTGCAGGACGACGCCCAGCCGGGCCCGCCACCGCTCGTCGCCGTGCGCGGGGTCCACGCCGAGGACCTCGACGCGGCCCGCCGACCGCATGCGGAAGCCCTCCAGGATCTCGATCGTGGTGGTCTTGCCCGCGCCGTTCGGTCCCAGGAGCGCGAGGACCTCTCCGTGGCGCGCCTGGAAGGTCACATCGTGCAGGACGTCGCTTGCTCCGTAGCGCATCCGCAGGCCGTCGACATCGAGAACGACGCCATCGCTC
Source organism: Actinomadura rubrisoli (assembly GCF_004349215.1). GTDB lineage: Bacteria > Actinomycetota > Actinomycetes > Streptosporangiales > Streptosporangiaceae > Spirillospora > Spirillospora rubrisoli. The sequence continues at coordinate 7,799 of NZ_SMKU01000210.1, forward strand.
GTCTCCAACTTCCGGTCCTCGCTTCGTTTAGATCTCTGTAAAAGCTACGTTGCATTCTATTGTTCAATAACGGCCGCGACGGCCATGATTCGCGTTTTACCTGCTAAATAACAGCGAGAATAGCAATGGACTTGCAGTCGAATGCAACGTCGGGGTGGACCTGCACGTTGCAATGAGTTGAGAATGAACGCATACTGGCCGGACGATCGACGGCGGGGGGCGAAACGCGGATGCCGGGAGGCAGGCTGACCCAGACGGACCGGCGGCACATCGCCGCGGGGCTGGCGGAGGGGCTCGGGTACGCCGAGATCGCCAGGCGGCTGGACCGGCCGACGTCCACCGTCAGCCGGGAGGTCGCCCGCAACGGCGGGCCCGGCGGCTACCGGGCCGACCGCGCCCACCACGCCACCGGGCGCCGCGCCCGCCGGCGCGTCCCCGGCCCGCGTCCGGAGCAGCGCGCCGTCGATGACCACGGGCGTGACCCCGAGGCGCTGCGCGGCTTCGTGGAGCGGTTCGCGGCGCTGATGGTCGAGACGGGCCTTCCGCGGATGGTGGCCCGGGTGTTCGCCTGCCTGCTCACCGCCGACTCCGGCGCGCTGACCGCCGCCGAGCTGGTCGGACGGCTCCGGGTCAGCCCCGCGTCGGTGTCCAAGGCCATCGGGTATCTGGAGAATCTGGAGATCGTCCGGCGCGAACGCGACCCGGGGCGGCGGCGCGAGCGCTACGTCGTGGACGACGACGTCTGGATCCGGGCGTGGATGACCAGCGCCCGCACGCACGCGTCGTGGGCGGACGCCGCGCGGGACGGCGTGGAGATCCTCGATCCCGCCACGCCCGCCGGAGCGCGGCTCAACCACATGTGGGAGTTCTTCGCACGCCTCAGCGACGACATGGCCGGCGGTGCCTCGGCGTTGGTCGGCGACGACGCGATGACCGTCCTCGCCGCGCTCGTGCACGCCGGCGCGCCTCTCACCGTGGACGAGCTGGCCGCCGCACTGGGCTGGTCCGCGGACCGCGTCACCACCGCGCTGTACGACGCCGAGTACCACCCGGAGGTCACCGATCCGGTCGTCCTGCGCCATGTCGCGGGAGCCGCCTACACGATCGCCGCCAGACCCGACCGGCTCACCGGTGCGCAGCGCGAGGCCCTCTCACCGGGCTCTTCCAGGGTGGTTGTCCCAGGCCAGGCCCACGGGACAGGCTGAGGGGCGGACGGTGTCGAAAGGGGGCCGGCAGGTCCGACGGGCTTCGGAGATCACCGCGCGGCTGGCGGACTGCCCCGGCCCGGAGTCGGTGCGGGTCCGCGCCATGGCGGACCTCCGTCCGCTGGTCGACGGCCGCGCCGACCTGGAGGGGTGACCCCGCCGTGAGCGAGGCCGAGGACCTGCTGCGCCGGTTGGCGCCGCAGGTCCTCGGCGCGCTGGTCCGCCGGTACGGGCACTTCGACGTCGCGGAGGACGCGGTGCAGGAGGCGCTGATCGCCGCGGCGGGTCAGTGGCCCCGGGACGGCGTCCCCGACCGGCCGCTCGCGTGGCTGATCACGGTCGCGTCCCGCAGGATGACCGACCTGCTGCGCAGCGAGCAGGCGCGGCGGCGCCGCGAGGACGCCGCCGCCGCGTGGACGCTGCCCGGGCACCGGCCGGCCCCCTCGGCCGACGTCCCGCCCGCCGACGCCGACGCCGACGACACGCTGATCCTGCTGTTCCTGTGCTGCCACTCGGCCCTGTCGCCGCCGCTGCAGATCGCGCTCACCCTCCGGACGGTCGGGAGCCTGACGACCGGGGAGATCGCCCGCGCCTTCTTCGTCCCGGAGAAGACCATGGGGCAGCGCATCAGCCGCGCCAAGCGGCGGATCAGGACCAGCCGCGTGCCGTTCCGCATGCCCGCGCAGGACGAGTACGGCGCGCGCCTGGCGGCGGTGCTGCACGCTACGCGAGCACCTCGGGGCCGAGCCTGTACCGCGGCGAGCTGCCGGCGGAGACGATCCGGCCGGGATCGTCCACGGGCTGGTTCCCGGGGACGGCGAGGTGACCGGGCCGCCGGCGCTCATGCTGCTCACCGACGCGCGGCGCCCGGCCCGCGTCCATCACCGCCTGCACGCGGTCCGGGGGCACCTGCTGGAGATGACCGGGGACCGTGCCGCCGCGCGGGCCTCCTACCTGGCCGCGGTGGAGCGGGCGCGCAGCCTGCCCGAGCGGCGCCACCTCAACGCCAAGGCCCGCCGCCCGGCTCCCTGACCAGGGACGATCCTTGGCCGCCGCATTGCCTTATCGGCCGGTGGCGGGGGAAGTGAGCCCTCGGGAAGCACACCCGCGAGGCACTGAGGAGAAGGCGGCATGCTCAAGCAGCTGGGCAAGATGGGATTCTCGTCGAACGTCATGTACGCCATGGGGTTCGGCTCGATCGGCCTGTCGGTCGCGACGTGGGCGATCTCGCTGCGCGCCGAGGAGGCCGGGATGGACCGGGCGGACCGGTGGGGCATCTTCGTGGGCCAATGGGCGCCGACGTTCTTCGCGCTGGGCGCGGCGATGCGCTTGGAAGAGCAGTGGGGCGGCAAGGGCAGGCACAAGGAGATGGAGAACCGCATGGACGAGATGCGCGAGCCCATGCACGTCGGCTGACCGGCGCCGCTCTTCCGGATCCGCCGCCGTCCCGGCCAGCCTGGGCGGCCTGGCGGCCAGGAGAGCTATCATTCCGATATGGCGATTGATTCCGATTGTGGAATGACTTCGTTGGACGGTCTGGCGCCCGCGGCGGCGCTGTTCCAGTCCCTCGCCGACCCGGTCAGGCTGTCGATCGTCCAGCGGCTCGCCCGTGGCGAGGCCCGGGTGGTGGACCTGACCCGCGAGCTGGGCCTGGCGCAGTCCGCGGTGTCCAAGCACCTGGCCTGCCTGCGGGGCTGCAAGCTGGTGGACTACCGCGCCGAAGGCCGCCAGTCGTTCTACTCCATCGCGGCCCCGCAGCTGCTGGATCTGCTGCGGTCGGCCGAACATCTGCTGTCGGCCACCAACCGCGCCGTGGCGTTGTGCCCGACCTACGGTGTCGGCGCCGACGGCCACGTGGGGGCTTGCGCTCCCCCGGCCAGGGCGGGGGCATGACGGCGCTGTCGCCGGGCCCGTCGCCCCGGCGCCGGACGGTGCTGGCGCGGCGAGTGCGGCTGCTGGTGGCCGCCACCATCGCCTACAACGTGACCGAGGCCGCCGTGGCCATCACCGCAGGCAGCCTGGCCTCCTCGGGAGCGCTGGTGGCGTTCGGCCTGGACTCGGTGATCGAGGTCGCCTCCGCCGCCGCGGTCGCCTGGCAGTTCTCCGCCCGCACCCCAGAGCTGGTCCAGCGGCGGGAGCGGAAGGCGCTGCGGATCATCGCGGTCTCGTTCTTCGCGCTGGCCGCCTACGTCACCGCCGACTCCGTCCGCGCTCTGACGGCCGGCGGCGAGGCCGGGCACTCCGCGGCCGGGCTGGTGCTGGCCGCGCTGTCCCTGGCGATCATGCCGTCCCTGTCGTTCGCGCAACGCCGCACCGGCCGCGAGCTCGGCTCGGCCAGCGCGGTCGCCGACTCCAAGCAGACGCTGCTGTGCACCTACCTGTCGGGCGTGCTCCTGGCCGGGCTGGCGGTCAACGCCCTGTTCGGATGGGCCTGGGCCGACCCGATCACCGCGCTGGTCATCGCCGCCGTCGCGCTCAAGGAAGGCCGCGACGCCTGGCGCGGGGACGCCTGCTGCGCACCGCCGGCCTCCACCGCCGCACCCGTCCCGGCCTGCGGCGGCTGCGCGCCGGGCTGCTCCTGCTGCCTGTGAGCCGCGTTCGGCGCTCTGGTCGTTGGACAGGCCCCTTGGCGGACGGGCACGGGTCGGTGGAAGCGTGGTCGGGGGTGGTGGTCCTATCGCGTGACGGTGATGGTGCGGTGTGCCGTGGCGGCGGGTGAGCCGTTGCAGAGGGCGGTCTGGCCGGTGAAGACCAGGCGGGTCGAGCAGCCCTCGTCGTCGGTGACGGTGAGCGTCACTGTGAAGGTCCCCGGGCGTCCGTAGCGGTGGCTTGGTGTGGGGCCGCCGTCGGGTCGGACGGTGCCGTCGCCGAAGTCCCAGCCGTAGCGGACGACCTTCCCGTCAAGGTCGGCGGAGGCCGAGGCGTCGAACTTGACGGCCGATGCGGACGGGACGGCGGTGAACGCGGCGCGCGGGCCCTGGTCGGGGCGGACCACGATCGACTGGAGCAGGGCGTTGGTCCCGCCGGTCGGGAAGGGCGAGTCCGGGACCGGCCGGAGGGCGTTGCCTGCGGCGATGTCGTAACCCGAGACGTCGCCGGAGTCGCGGTTGACGGCGTAGACGCGCCGTCCGTCCGGGGTGGCGGTGGCCCAGATGGGCGCGGCACCGGACGCGAACGGCTCGGGCTCGACCCTGGTGAGCGATCCGTCGGCGGCGATGCGGAAGCCCCAGACGCCGTTGGGCGTGGTGCCGAATTCGCCGACGGTGACGTACAGGGCGCGGCTGTCGGGGGTGGGCGCCGCGCCGACCGGACGGGCCGGGGCCTGGAAGGGCGAGCCGGGGACCGGGGTGAGGGCGCCGGTGGCCGACAGCCGGAACCCGAAGATCTGGTCGGTCACGGTCGTGGTGAGGTAGACGAAGCGCCCGTCCGGTGTGACCGACAGCCCTTCGCCCGCCGACTCGAAGACGATCGGGTCGCCCAGCGGGGTCAGCGCGCCGTCGCGTCCGATGGAGAAGGTGAACAGGCGGCCCCGGTTGCCGGCCAGGGGGACGCCTTCGGAGACGAAGAGGAAGCGGCCGTCGGTGCTGGCGGCCACGCCGTTGGGGGTGTCGCCGCCGACGGGGACGGGACGGCCGAGGCGGGTGAGGGTGCCGTCGCCGCCGATGGTGAAGACCGAGACCGTCCCGTCGTCGTGGTCGGTGACGTAGAGCGTGCGCCCGTTCGGCCGGACGGCGACGCCGAACGGGGTGGGGCCGGTCGGTTCGGGCCGCCCGCGCGGGGACAGCCGGCCTTGCGCGTCGACGGCGTAGACGCCGACCTGGCCGTTGCTGACGGCGTAGGCGGTGCGGCCGTCGGGGGTCAGGGCGATCCCGCGCGGGTCGTCGCCGGTCTTGACGGGCGGGTCCAATCGCGTGAGGCGTCCGTCGGGCCCGATGGTGAAGGTCGAGATGTCGGCCGTGCCGCCGTTGGTGGTGTAGAGGGCCCGGGGGCGCGGGGCCGGGTCGGCGGTGGCCTGGTGTGCGGTCGCGGTCAACGTGGTGGCGGTGACCAGGACGGCTGTCGCGACGCGTGTCGCCGGGTGGCGTATCGATTTGGTGTCCACACCGGTATCACGGATCCGGGGGCCGTCCGGCTCGATCGCGGTCGGCGCGGCGACGGTGAACAGCTCGCGCGTCGTGACGGTCAGGCCGGGGCGGGTGGACACATCACCCAGGGAGAACACGAGTTGCGGGCCGTTCAGGTAACCCGTATAACTGGTTACATGGCATTGAGCTGGAAGCTGGTCATCGACAGCACGAACGCGCCCGCCCTCGCCGACTTCTGGGCCGCGGCGCTGCAATACGAGGTGGAGGACCCCAGCGCGCTCATCGAGCAACTGCTGGCCGCCGGGCACCTCGGCCAGGAGGCCGTCTTCGAGCACCGCGGCCGCAAGACCTTCCGCGGCTACGCCGCGATCCGCCACCCCGAGGACCCGTTCGACCAGGCCAGTGGCATCGGTCGCGGTCGGCGGCTGCTCTTCCAGGACGTGCCGGAGGGCAAGTCCGGCAAGAACCGCCTGCACATCGACGTCCACAGCGAGCCCGGCGGCCTGGACGCGCTGGTGGCCCGGCTGGAAGGGCTGGGGGCGACCCGCGTCCGCGAGGTCGACCAGGGGCCCGCCGGGCACTGGTGGGTCATGCGGGACCCCGAGGGCAACGAGTTCTGCGCCGCGTAGGCCGGGCTCCTGGGATCATTCATGAGGTGAAGGCGAGCTCATGAGCGCGGGAGGGATCCGGTGGCGCGTCCCCGTACCACCAGCGACGAGGCGGTTCTGAGCGCCGCGGCGCGGGCGCTCGGACGGCTCGGGCCGGGGCGCCTCACGCTGGGCGCGGTCGCCGAGGAGGCCGGGCTGGCCCCGGCCACGCTCGTCCAGCGGTTCGGGTCCAAGCGGGGGCTGCTGCTGGCGCTCGCGCGGCGTGCCGAGGACGGTGCGCGCCTGCCTTTCGAGCGGGCCAGGCGCGCGGACGCGTCGCCGCTGGCGGCCCTGCACGCGGCGCTGGGGGCGATGACCGCCGGTGTCCGGAGCACCGGGGAGATGGCCAACAACCTGGGCTTCCTGCAACTGGACCTGACCGATCCGCAGTTCCGCGCGCACGCGGCGGCCCATGCGCGGGCGATGGGCGGGGAGATCGCCGCGCTGCTGGAGGAGGCGGTGGCCGCCGGGGAGCTCGCGGACGGGGTGGACGTCGCGCTGGTCGCCCGTTCGGTCCATCTCGCCTACAACGGCGCGCTGATCCTGTGGGCGGTGGCCGGGGAGGGCGACCTGGTGGACGCGCTGCGCGCCGACGTGGACGCCGCGCTCGCGCCCTACCGCGCCTGAGCCTCCGTCCGCCAGGTCCAAAGCGTCGGTGATGAGGCCCTCGGCGTTCCCCCGGCGCCGGTGGACGTGGTCTTGCGGAGGTCACGCGCGGCACCGGCGGCGAGGAGAGGCCCCGCCCCCGATCGTAACGCAACTTGTGTTGCGTTAGTCCTGCCGTCCCGAGGAAAGAGCACAGGGTGGGACGAGGGGGGACGATCCATGCCTGAGGGTTCGCACGCCATGATCAGGGAATTCGCGGTGTCCGGCGCGGAGGCCGGGCCGTACGGGATCACCGCGGGGCCGGACGGCGCGCTGTGGTTCACGCTGGTGCACGAGGGCCGCGTCGGCCGGATGGCGCCGGGCGGCGCTCTGGCCTTCCACCCCGCCGCCCCGCTCCCCGGCGGGCCGATGATCATCACGTCCGGGCCGGACGGGGCGCTGTGGTTCACCCAGTTCCAGGGGCACCGGATCGGCCGGATCGGCACCGGCGGCGAGGTGACGGAGTTCCCCGCCCCGGACGGGGGCGGCCCCTGCGGGATCGCGGCCGGGGCCGACGGCGCCCTGTGGTTCACCCAGACGAACGCCGACCGGATCGGGCGGATCACCACGGGCGGAGAGGTCGCGGAGTTCGCGCTGCCCGTCCAGGGCGCGCTGCCCTCGATGATCGCGGCGGGGCCGGACGAGGCGCTGTGGTTCACGCTCAACCGGGGCAACGCGGTCGGCAGGATCGGCCTGGACGGGGACGTCGCGGTCCACCTGCTGCCCACCGAGGGCGCGGCGCCGGTCGGCATCGCCGCCGGGCCGGACGGCGCGCTCTGGTTCGTCGAGATCGGCGCGGGGCAGATCGGGCGGATCACCACCGAGGGGAAGGTCACCGAGTTCCCGCTGCCCGACCCCGCCGCGCGGCCGCACGCGATCGTCGCCGGGCCGGACGGGGACCTGTGGTTCACCGAGTGGGGCACCGCGCACGTCGGCCGCATCACCCCGGAGGGCCGCATCGACGAGCACCCGCTCCCGACGCGGGGGTCGGAGCCGCACGGCATCGCGCTCGGACCGGACGGCGCCCTGTGGGTCGCGCTGGAGACCGGCGCCCTCGCACGGGTCGCCATCGCGTGACCGTGGCGCGGCGGGGGAAGGTTCGAGGCGCGGCGAAACGTTCGCGGGGGAACCTGGACGCATGAGATCGCCGACGGAGACCCCCGACGTGACCGGACCGGTTCCGCGGCGCGGCGCGATGCTGGCGATCCTGTGCGCGGGGATGTTCCTGGTCCTGCTGGACGTGACGATCGTCAACGTCGCGCTTCCCGGGATCGGGCGGGCGCTGGACACCGGCCTCCCGGGGCTCCAGGGCGTCGTGGACGGCTACGCGGTGGCGATCGCCGGGCTGCTGCTCGGCGCCGGCGCGCTCGGCGACCGGATCGGGCACCGCAGGATGACGCTCATCGGGTTCGGGCTGTTCGGGCTGGCCTCGCTGGCCTGCGGGGCGGCGGCGGGCGCCGGGCCGCTGATCGCGGCGCGGGCCGTCCAGGGGGCGGGGGCGGCGCTGCTGCTGCCCGGCGGCCTGGCCCTGATCACCGCCGCCTATCCGGGCCGCGCCGAGCAGGCGCGGGCGCTCGGGGTGTGGG
>NZ_SMKU01000211.1 GCF_004349215.1 Actinomadura rubrisoli
CGGGGCGCTGGGCGTACTGGTGATCACCTCAGAGCACGCCACCGGGATGATCAGGACCGCGCTCACGGCGGTGCCGCGCCGCGCCCACTACCTGGCGGCCAAGACGGTGGTGCTCGGCCTCGTGGTGGGCGCTGGCGTTCAGCGCGTCCTACGACGAGATGAGCGACAGCGACCGGGCGTCGTTCACGCCGATGCTGCCCACGCAGGTCGCGTTCTACTTCGGCATGGTGATCTTCGGGGCGCTGGGCGTACTGGTGATCACCTCAGAGCACGCCACCGGGATGATCAGGACCGCGCTCACGGCGGTGCCGCGCCGCGCCCACTACCTGGCGGCCAAGACGGTGGTGCTCGGCCTCGTGGTGCTGGTCGTCGGGATCGCCGTCTCGTTCGCGTCCTTCTACGTCAGCCAGCTCATCCTGGCGACCAAGGACCTGGACGGGTCGATCGGCGACACGGGGATCCTCCGCGCGGTCATCGGCGGCGGGCTCTACCTCGCGCTGATCGCCGTCCTCGCGCTCGGGATCGGGACGCTGCTGCGGCACACCGCGGGCTCGATCGTCGTGGTGTTCGTGGTGATGTTCGTCCTCGGGATCGTGGGCGGCTTCCTGCCCGGGTCGTGGGGCGAGACCGTCAACAAGTTCCTGCCGTCCAACGCCGGGACCGCGATCCTGTCCCCGGTGCGGGAGTCGGAGCAGCTCGCCCCGTGGACCGGGCTCGGGCTGTTCGCCGTCTACACGCTGGCCGTGCTGGCCGCCGCGCTGGCCCTGTTCGAGCGGCGCGACGCGTGAGCCCCGCCCGCGCCCTGGCCGCCTGGCGGGCCGGGCTCGCGCTGCTCGCGCTGGCGAGCGTGGCGGCGGGCTTCCTCGGCCGCCGCCCGTCCGAGGACGCCGTCGACTTCCTCGGCTACTTCACGCACCTCAGCACCCTGATCGGCGCCGCCGCGCTGCTCGCGGGCGCCGTGCCCGGCCTGTACGGCCGCCCCCGGGTGGACTGGTTGCGCGGCGCGGCCGCCCTCTACCTGGCCATCACCGGCGCGGTGTACGCGCTGCCGCCCGGCGGCGAGGTGGGCGGCTGGACGTCCTGGACGCAGCACCGCGTCCTGCCCGTCGCCGTGCCGCTGGACTGGCTGCTGTTCGCCACCGCGCACCGGCTGCCCGCGCGACAGACGCTGCTCGGCTGGCTGGCCTTCCCGCTCGGCTACCTCGCCTTCACCCTCGCGCACGGCGCCGCCACCGCCTGGTACCCGTACCCGTTCCTGAACGCGGCGCGCCACGGCTACGGCGTGCTCACCACGTACACGACGGGGATCGCGGCGATGTTCGTGGCGGTCGCCGCGTTCCTCATCGGCTGGGCCGACCTGCACCGCGAGCGCGGCGGCCCAGAGCGTATCCGAGGACGACTCCGGCCAGGGCGGCCGCGCCTCCGGCGGCGAACGCGGCGGCCATCGGCCATGCTGCGGACGCGCGCTCCGGGACCGCCGCGGCACGTCCCGCATACACCGTGCCTGTACTGGAGGATCGAGCCGCCGCGGCCGAGGACGGCGCCGCCGGAACGGGCCCAGGCTCCGCCGGGGTGATCAGCGACCGCTCGACGGCCGCGAAGAAGTCGGTCGCCGTCCGCTTGGCCACGCTGCCGAGCATCCGCTGGCCCACGCCGCCGATCATCCCGCCGACGACCGCGTCGGCGTCGTAGTCGACCCGGGTCGATCCGTCGCCGTCCGACAGCCGGACGCGGACGGTCGCCTCGACCGTGCCGGGCGCGCCCTGCCCGCGGGCGCGCAGCGTGAAGGCGCGCGGCGGATCGGGGTCGGCGAGTTCGACCCGCCCCTCGTAGATGCCCTTGATGGAGGCGACCCCCGCCGAGACCGTCATGCGGTAGGCGTCCGGGCCCGTCTCCTCCAGGGACTGGCAGCCGGGGATCGTCCGGGCGAGGACGGCCGGATCCTGGAGCGCGTCCCAGACGCGGGCGAGCGGCGCGGCGACATTGGCACTGCCGGTGACCTGCATGACCCGACTTTAGGGAACCCGGCGGCCGCGCCGAACGGCAACATGTGCCGAGGGCGCGCCGAGGATTGGGCAGATACACCGCCGCGATGCCGGGCATGGCCACAATGTCCGGTACGCGTCGCAGGTCGGCGCGAACCCCCGCCGGTCTCCGCGCGTCAACCGATGCGGGACGACAGGCTCCCCCCGACCGGAAACGGAGAACGCGGCTGATGCGAGGGAAGACGCCCGTGATCGCCATGGTGGCCGCCGGAGTGCTCGGCGCGGCCGCGGGCGGATGGCCCGTCGTGCGCGCCCAGGCCGGAGGCTCGGGTCCTTCCGTGCGGACGCAGCTGAGCGCCGCGCTCGCCGACCAGCAGTGGGCCACGCCCAAGCCCGGCTCCTGGACGATGCCGAAGACCTCCCCCGACGGCCTGCCCCCCGTCCTCAACCACATCGACACGCAGGAGCGCGTCGTCTTCCTCACCATCGACGACGGCTACACCTACGACGCGGAGTTCGTGAACCTCGTCCGCAAGGAGAAAGTGCCGATCCTGACGTTCCTGACGTCCACCTACATCAAGGGCGAGGGCCAGTACTTCTGGGCGATGCGCAACGCGGGCTCGGTGATGGAGAACCACACCGTCTCGCACCCGAACATGGCGACGCTCCCGCCGGAGTCCCAGAAGAAGCAGATCTGCGACTCCTCCGACGCGATCGCCGCGCAGTACGGCAGGCGCCCGCAGGTCTTCCGGCCGCCCTTCGGCAGCTTCAACGAGACGACCCGCAAGGTCGCCAAGGACTGCGGCATCAAGTCGATCATGCTGTGGTCGGCAGAGTTCTACAACGGCACCTCGGGCCCCGGCGTCGGGTTCAACGGCTTCGCGCGCGGCGACGGCGGCAAGGGCTTCAAGCCCGGCGACATCGTCCTCATGCACTACCGCAAGGGCCTCGCTCAGCAGTTCCAGATGATCCTCGGCTGGATCAGGCAGCAGGGGTTCCGTCCCGCCGCCGTGCAGAACTACCTCCCCGCGTCCCTCGGCGGCAACGCCCCCGACAAGCCCGCGGGCGACTGAAACCGACCTACCCGGACGATTCGCGTTTGCCTCCGCGACCCGTCACGCTCCGCACTATCGTCGTCACGCTGGCGGGGTTGAGTCCCCCGCTCCCCGAGCAACCCCGCCAGCATCAACCCCAGGTTGAGTCCCCCACCCTTAAATCTCCGGCCGAGCAACCCCGCCGGCATCAACCCCTGCGTCATCCCTGATACGCAGCGAAGCGTCGCTCGCCGCGCGCTCGCGGAGGTCGTAGAGCGCGTCCGGGGAGAGCGGCATCGCGTCGATGCGGACGCCCTCGGCGTCCTCGACGGCCGAGGCGATGACGGCCGACACCGGGATGACGCCCGCCTCCCCCGCGCCCTTGATGCCGAGCGGGTTGAGCGGCGACGGCGTCTCCAGATGGTCGGTCTCGATGCGCGGGATCTCCGTCGCGTACGGCATGAGGAAGTCCATGAACGAGGCGTTCAGCAGCTGCCCCGACTCGTCGTAGACCATCCGCTCGTACAGCGCGCCGCCGATGCCCTGCGCGACGCCGCCGTGGATCTGGCCCTCGACCACCATCGGGTTGACCAGGCGCCCGCAGTCGTGGACGACCGCGTACCGAAGGATCGCGATCTCGGCGGTGTCCGGGTCGACCTCCACGATCGCGGCGTGCGCCCCGGCGGCGAACGTCGACCGGACGGGCGAGTAGTAGCCGCGTCCCTCCAGGCCCGGCTCGTCGCCCGGCGCGACCGGCGGCTCGGTCGGCGGGCGGTCGGCCGCGAACTGCGTCGCCGCGGCCGTCTCCGCGTCGAACGCGTACCGCAGCGGGTTCGACAGGACGGCGACCGTGCGCAGCGGGACGGACGCCGACGGGTCCCCGCGCACGTGCACGACCCCGTCGGTGATCTCCAGGTCGCCCGGGTCGGCCTCCAAGGCCTCGCCGGCGATGCGCAGCGCCTTGTCCCGCACCTGCCGGCAGGCCAGCGCGATGGCGTTGCCGCTCATCACGGCGGCGCGGGACGCGAACGTGCCGACCGCGTAGCCGAAGCGCCGCGTGTCCCCGGTCGTGACGCGCACGTCCCCGATCGGGACGCCCAACTCGGAGGCGGCGATCTGGGCGAAGACGGTCTCGTGGCCCTGCCCCTGCGAGGTCAGGCCGGTCGCGACGTGCACCCGCCCGGCCGTGTCGATCTCGACGTGCCCGCCCTCGTACGGGCCGACGCCGGTGCCCTCCACGTACACCCCGAGCCCGATCCCGATGCGGCGGCCCCGGCACGCGGCGGCGGCGCGCTCGGCCTCGAAGCCGTCCCAGCCGATCAGCTCCCGCGCCTTGCGGAGCAGCTCGGGGTAGTCGCCCGAGTCGTAGATGAGCGGACGGCCGTCCTGGAACGTCAGGCCCTGGTCGTAGGGGAACTCGTCCGGCTGGATGAGGTTGGCGGCGCGGACGGCGGCGCGGTCAAGGCCGAGGTGGCGGGCGATGCGGTCCATCGTCCGCTCCATGCAGAACACGCCCTGCGGGCGGCCCGCGCCCCGGTACGGGGTGACGATGACGGTGTTGGTGTACAGGCTCGTCACCTCCGCCCGGTAGGCGCCGATCTTGTACGGGCCGAGCAGCTGGGTGGACGTGACGATCGGGATGATGATCCCGTACGGGGTGTAGGCGCCGTGGTCGTGCCGGATCCGCACGTCCAGGCCGAGGACGCGCCCGGCGCCGTCGAACCCGACCCGCACGTCGTGGAGCTGCCCGCGCTCGTGGGCGGAGGACACGAAGTGCTCGCGGCGGTCCTCGGTCCACTTGAGCTCGCGGTCCAGCAGCCGCGCCGCCCACGGGACGAGCACCTCCTCCGGCCACGGATGGACGATCTTGACACCGAACCCGCCGCCGACGTCCGGCGCGACGACCTCGACCTTGCCGTTCGGCAGCCCGAGCCGCGCGGCGATGGCGGCCCGCACGCTGGTGGACGCCTGCGTGGAGGAGTACACGCGGAGTGACCCGTCGGCCGCGTCCCAGCGCGCGTAGACGCCGCGCCCTTCGAGGGGCATGGACGCGCTGCGCTCGATCGCCAGCCGGAACTCCAGCACGTGCGGCGCCGCGCCGATCGCCTCGGCGGCGTCCCCGTTCTCCTGGACGAGGACGGCGGCGACGTTGCCCGGCACGTCGTCGTGGACGAGGCGCGCGGCGCTCGCGGCGGCCTCGATGCCGACGACGGCGGGCAGCGTCTGGTACTCGACGCGGATCCGCTCGGCGGCGTCCTCGGCCAGGTAGCGGTCGCGGGCCACGACCATGGCGATGGGCTCGCCCACGTGCCGGACGACGTCGCGGGCGAGCGGGTACCCGGTGCGGCCGTGGGTCAGCGCGGGGTGCGGGATGAGCAGCGGCAGCGGCTCCCCGACGCGGCCGGGCAGGTCCTCCCACGTGTAGACGGCGACGAGGCCGTCCACGTCGAGGGCGCCGGACACGTCGATGTCGAGGATCCGCGCGTGGGCGTGGGGCGACCGGACGAACGCGGCGGCGAGCGCGTCCCGTCCGAGGTCGTCCAGGAAGCGGCCGCGCCCGGTCAGGAGCCGGGCGTCCTCGCGCCGCTTGACGGGTTCGCCGAACACGCGGGTGCCCATCACGCCTCCCCGGCGAGCAGTTCGGCGGCGCGGTGCACCGACTTGACGATGTTCTGGTAGCCGGTGCAGCGGCACAGGTTCCCCGAGATCCCCTCAAGGACCTGGTCCTCGGTCGGACGCGGCGTGTCGCGCAGCAGCGCGGTCACCGTGCACAGGAACCCGGGCGTGCAGAAGCCGCACTGCAGGCCGTGGCAGTCCCGGAAGGCCCGCTGCACCGGCGACGGCGTCCCGTCCGGGGCGGCGAGCCCCTCCACGGTGGTGATCTCGTGCCCGGCGGCGGTGACGGCGAGCATCAGGCACGACCGGACGGGCTCCCCGTCCAGCAGCACCGTGCAGCAGCCGCACACCCCGTGCTCGCAGCCGACGTGCGTGCCGGTCAGCCCGAGGTCGTGCCGGAGCAGGTCCGACAGCAGCCGCCGTGCGGGGGCGCGGGCGGTGCGGTGCGTCCCGTTGACCGTCAGCGCGATCTCGTGGGTCTCCTCCATCAGTTCCTCCGCAGGGCGTCGGCCCCGGCCGCGCGCAGGGCGCGCTCGGTCAGCACGCCCGTCAGGTGCCGCCGGTAGGCGGCGGTCGCGTGGATGTCGGCTTCGGGGTCGATCGCCTCGCGGACGTGCGCGGCGGCGGCCGCCCAGTCGCCGCCCGGCCCGGCGGGCCCGGTCAGGTCGAGGACGAGCGGCGTCGCGGCGATGCCCAGGAAGCCGGCGCGGGCGGCGCTCACCCGCAGGTCCTCATCCAGGGCGACGACGGCGGCGACGCCGGACAGGGCGTAGTCGCCGTGCCGGCGGGCCGTCTCGGCGAACGCGGTCCCGGTGCGCGGCGGCGCGGCGGGGAAGAACGCCGCGACGGCGATCTCGGCGGGTTCCAGCGCGCACTCCAGCGGCCCGCGGAAGAACGCCTCCGCCGGGATCGTCCGGTGCCCGCCGCCCGCCGAGGCGGCCTCGACCGTGCCGCCGAGCACCGCGAGCACGGCAGGCAGCTCGGCGGCGGGGTCGGCGTGCGCGAGGCTCCCGACGACCGTGCCCCGGTTGCGGATGACGGGGTGCGCGACGTGGCGCAGGGCCCGGCGCAGCAGCGGCTGGACGGACGCGGCCTCGGCGGAGCGCTCCACCCGGGTGTGCCGGGCGAGCGCGCCGACCCGGACGCCGCCGTCCCCGACGTGCAGGGTGTCCAGCTCGGCGACGCGGTTGATGTCGACCAGCTCGGGCGGCGCGGCCAGCCGCATGTTGAGCAGCGGGATGAGGCTCTGCCCTCCCGCGAGGACCTTGCCCGCCGGGGCGGCGGCGAGGGCGTCCAGCGCCTCGGCGAGGGTGCGGGGGGCGTGGTAGCCGAAGGGGGGCGGTTTCACCGGCGCGGCCCGTCAGCCGGCGTCGGTCGCGGGAGGGCGGACGGGGCCGCCGATCTCCTTCTCCTTGGGCGCGATCACGCCCCCGCCCGAGCCGTCCGGGCCCCGCGCGCCCCGTGCGACGGCGTTCAGCGCGTGGTAGCCGACCAGCACGGCGATGGTGCCGAGCGCGATGCCCTGGAGCGGGAAGTCATCGGTGATGTCGAGTGTCACGTTCCCGATCGCGAGAATGATCGCGGCCGCGACCGGGACGAGGTTGACGGGGTCGCCGAAGTCCACCCGGTTCTCGATCCAGATCTTGGCGCCGAGCAGCCCGATCATCCCGTACAGGACCACGGTGATCCCGCCGAGCACGCCGCCCGGCGTCGCCGCCACCAGCGCGCCGAACTTGGGGCACAGCCCGAACAGGATCGC
Organism: Actinomadura rubrisoli; assembly: GCF_004349215.1. Taxonomy (GTDB): domain Bacteria; phylum Actinomycetota; class Actinomycetes; order Streptosporangiales; family Streptosporangiaceae; genus Spirillospora; species Spirillospora rubrisoli. The sequence goes on from NZ_SMKU01000211.1 coordinate 7,395, forward strand.
CACGGCCGCCGCCACGTAGTAGGCGGCCGTCGAGTAGATCCGGGTCGCGGCCATGACGCCGATGTTCTCGGCGTAGGTGGTGGTGGGCGAGCCGCCGACCGCCGACGCGAGGGCGGTGCCGACGCCGTCGGCGGTGATGGCGCGGCCGAGGACGGGGTTCAGGTCGTCCCCGGTCATCGCCGCGACGGCCTTGACGTGCCCGGTGTTCTCGGCGATCAGAGCGATGACCGGGGGCAGCGCCAGCAGGATCGCCGATGTCTTGAAGTCGGGTGCGTGCAGGTCGGGGAAGCCGAACCAGTCGGCGCCCTTCACGCCGGTGAAGCTCAGCCGCTCGTGCGGGAACGCGGTGGCGACGCAGTACGGGCCCTCGGACGGGCACGCCTTGCCCGCCGCGTCCCGCAGGTTCTGGCCCGGCAGCACCGAGGTGATCGTCCCGGTCTTCGGGAGGGTGTCGAGGATCCACGACAGCGCGAACCCGAAGACCAGCGCCAGCAGGATCGCGATGCGCGCCCAGAACCCGCGCAGCAGGACCGTGCACAGGACGGCGAAGCACAGCGTCGCCAGCGCGACCCACTGGTCCTGCGGCCAGTAGACCGTCGCGACCACCGGGGCCAGGTTGAACCCGATGAGCATCACCACCGCGCCGGTCACCACCGGCGGGAACACCAGGTGGATGACCTCGCCGCCGAGGTAGTGGATGGCCAGCCCGACGGCCGCGAGCACGAGGCCGGCGACGAGGATCGCGCCGGTCACCGCGGCGGTGTCGCCGCCCGCCGCGCGGATCGCGGCGACCGCGCCGACGAACGAGGCGCTGGTGCCGAGGTAGCTCGGCACCCGGCCGCCCACGATCAGCAGGAACAGGACCGTCGCGACCCCGGACATCATGATGGACAGGTTGGGGTCCAGGCCCATCACGACCGGGAACACGAACGTCGCCCCGAACATCGCGACGACGTGCTGGGCGCCGATGCCCGCGGTGCGCGGCCAGGAGAGCCGCTCGTCCGGCCTGACGACCTCGCCGGGCGGCGGCGTGCGCCCGTCGCCGTACAGCTTCCAGCCGATGGACATCCGGCCCTCCCTGCTCATCCGGCCCAGGTCATGCGGGCAAGGTAGATCTACCCAGGTGGGCGGGCATCGGCGACTTCTGCCAAAGCCCGCGTCCCCGATTGGGAGGACCGGTCGCGCGGTTCCTCTTGCGTTCACCCGCGCGTGTTTATGCGGGCGCCTCCTTTCCGGCGCCCCTACTGTCAGATACCACGCATGCGCAGTACGTGGAGGGCGAGGGTGAGGTTGAGCCGAAGATGCGCGTCCTCGGTGAAGGCGCCGAGCATCCGTTCCAGCTTCCCGATGCGGTAGCGCAGCGTGTTGTAGTGGAAGTGCAGCCGCCGCGCGGTCTCGGCGACGTTGAGGTTGGTCTCCAGCAGCACCTGGAGGGTGCGCCGCAGGTCCACCAGCTCCGGCTCGTCGTCGGAGGCGAGGTCGCCCAGCGTCTCCCGGACGAACGCGTGCAGCTCGGCCGGGTCCGACACCAGGCTCAGCAGCCGGTACACGCCGAGCTGGTCGAAGTGCGCGCGGGCCCCGGCGCCGTGGAGCTGCCGTCCCACCCGCACCGCCTTGACGGCCTGCTCGTACGCCTCGGGCAGCTCGGCGGGCGAGGTCACGGTGCGGCTGACGCCGGTGGAGAACGTCCGCCGCACCGGCAGGTGCTCGGCGAACACCGACGACGCCTCCTTGACCATCGCCTGGACCGGCCCCGACGGAAGTCCCGGAGGCCGTCCGGGGCCCGCCGGCGGGGACGGCACCGGATCGTCGGCGTCCACGCCGATGACCGCCACCACCTCGTGCGCGAAGCTCGCCACGGCCGCGCCCGGGTCGTGCCGCCGGACGGCCGTCGTCCAGGCGGCCGCCAGGCGCTCCTGGGCGGAGCGCTCCTCGGCGCCGCGGACGCCGCGCGTCCCGGGGTCGGGCTCGGCGGCCCGGCCCCGCTCCCGGGACCTGGCGGCCCCGGCGGGCCTGCCCTCGGCCTCGGCGCCGGACGCCTGGGGGGCGGATCCGGTGCCGGTGCCGCGCGGGCGGCCGTCCAACTCGGCCACGACCACCATCATCGGGCGGTCCAGGTCCCAGCCGAACCCGTCGCAGTGCGCGACGATCCGGTCGTCGTCGCCGGCGCGGCCCGCGAGGACGTCGCGCAGGAAGTCCGCGCGGTACTTGCTCTCGACCGCCGCGACGGCCTGCTGCTTCGTCACCACCAGCGCGGCGACGGTCGCGGCCCGCTCCAGGATGCCGAGGTCGGTGCCGCGCAGCGTCCCGCCGGGGCTGAACGCGATGATCCGGCCGTGGTCGAACCCGCCCGCGACGACGGGCACCACCAGATGGTCGGACGTGCCGTGCGCGCCGGCGATGCCGCAGCCGCCGCGCCCGCACGCCGTGTGCCGGCCGGCGTCGAACGCCCGCATCGCCTGGACCTGCTCGTCCGGGCCGGCGCCCGCCAGCACGCGCTGCTCGCCGTCCAGGACGACGACGGCGACGTCCAGCAGGGTCGCGACCTCGTCCACGACCTCCTGGAGGCCGCCGCCGCACAGCACGATCTGCACCAGCGCCCGGTGCACCTCCTCGGTGCGCGCGAGCACGGCGGCCTGCCGGTTCAGGATGTCGGTCAGGACCTGGTTGAGGATGTCGTCGAAGCCGACGTCGTTCGGGAGCAGGATCAGGGGGAAGCCGCGGCGGTCGGCCTGCGCGATCATCTCGGCCGGGAGCGATTCGAGATAGCGGCCGAGCTTGATGGCCAGGGCCGCCAGGCCGCGCTCGTCCAGGTCGGCGACCAGGTTGTCGAGCGATTGCGGGGTGTTGCGCAGTGGGTAGCCGGTGGTGAGGAGCAGTTCGTTCGGCTTCACCCACGACAGGATGTCGGGAACCTCCATCACGTTGAGCCGCTGGACGATGCGCTCGAGTCCGGCGCGTCCCGCGATGAGGCGCGCGCCGTTCAGGGTGCTGACGCCGAGAACCTCGCCGACGGAAAGGCCATAGGTCAGTGTTCCGGTGCTCGCGAGCCGGAGGGCCGGTGGGCCCGGGTCCGCAGTGGTGTAACTCATGCCAGGGGTCACCTCGCCTTTTGGTGCGTACATCGCCCCTTATGGCGTGATCGCTACCGGTTTCTGATCAACCCTGACAACAAAGACGAACGATGACAACCATCCTTGGCAGGTTTATCCATACGTCCGGTGCGGAGCCCGTTCTACCGTCTCGGCAGAGGTCGGGCCGTTCGCGGGGCGAAGGCATCCGACACCGGCCTCGGGAGGATCTGTGACTGCCCTCGTGCGCGACCCGGTCCCGCTGCGCGCGGGAGGGCCGCCCCCGACCGCCGGGGCGGCCAGCCTGGCGCTGCGCCCGCTCCTCGATCCGCCGCGCCGCCCGGCCCGCGTCATCGCCGCGTTCCCGTCGGCGCTGTACCTGGAGATGCGCGGCGAGCGCGAGCCGCGGGTGCTCGCCGTGGTCACCTCCGACGCGACCCGCCTGCCGAACGCGATGGTGATCGTCGCGGCCCGCCGCGAGCAGCCGTTCCGCCTGATCCGCGAGGGCGGCGAGGCGTGGGTCGGCGACGGCCGCGTGGAGGCCGGCCCGCTGTGCGTCCGCGTCCGCCGCTGGTGGGACCCCTCGCCCGCGCTCGGCGCGCTGCGCCCGGCCGCGCTGACCCGGGGCGTCCACGCCCTGGAGACCGCGCTCGGCGCCGCCGGGATGACCGGCGGCGGCCTCGCCGGGCATCCCGATCCGGCGCTGCTCGCCGAGTCCTGCGCCGCCGGCGACCTCGCGGGCGCCGTCGAGGCGGCCGAGCGGATCGTGGGCCTCGGCCCCGGGCTGACGCCGAGCGGCGACGACATCCTGTCCGGCCTGCTGGTCTCGCTGCGGCTCGTCGGCGGCGCCGTCCGCCCCGGCGAGTCGGCGGTGTGGCTGGCCGACTGGCTCGGCGCCGCCGTCACCGCCGACGCCGGGACCCGCACCACCGCGCTCGCCGCGACCCTCCTGCACTGCGCTGCGTCGGGCGGCGCGGGCGCCGAGGTCGCCGCCGTCCTGAGCGGCGTCGCGGGCCACGAGCCCGTGGCCCCGGCCGTCCGGCGCCTGCTCGCCGTCGGCCACACCTCCGGCGCGGACCTGGCCTGGGGCGTCCTCGCGGGCTGCCGGGCCGCCCTCGCCCTCACCACCTCCACCCCCCACAGGGCCACAGCGTGAGCGGGAAACACAACGCGAGCGGGAGACACAGCGCGAGCGGGAGACACGGCGTGGGGTCCTTGAGGGACGATTCGTGAAGCGGTGGGTCGAGGTGCGGCGGGGGGGCTACCACGACTCGGTGACCCTCATGCTGGTGAGCCGGGCGGTGTCGGAGCTGCCGGGCGTGGGCGGGGCGATGACGGCGATGGGCACCGGGCTGAACCTGGAGATGCTCGGCCGGATGGGGTTCGAGGTCCCGGCGGACGCGGGGCCCGGCGATCTGGTGGTCGCGATCCGCGCGGACGGCGAGGAGGCGCTGGGCGCCGCGCGCGAGGCGCTGGACGGGCTGCTGAGCGAGGCGAACCGGGTCCCGGCCGGTGCGGGGCCGCTGGCGCCGCCCCGGCCGCGGACGACCGCGTCCGCGGCGGCGCGCGGGGAGGCGACGGTCGCGCTGCTGTCGGTGCCCGGCCCGCAGGTGTTCCCCGAGGCGATGGACGCGCTGGACGCGGGCCTCAACGTCATGATCTTCAGCGACAACGTGCCGCTCGCCCAGGAGATCGCGCTGAAGGAGGCGGCGGCGCGGCGCGGCCTCATCGTGATGGGCCCGGACTGCGGCACCGCCGTGATCGGCGGCGCCGGGCTCGGGTTCGCCAACGCGGTGCGGCCGGGGCCGGTGGGCGTGGTCGCGGCGTCCGGGACGGGCGCGCAGCAGCTCATGTGCCTGCTGGACGCGGCGGGCACCGGCGTCAGCCACGTCCTCGGCGTCGGCGGGCGGGACCTGTCGCCGGAGGTGAGCGGGCGGTCGGCGCTGGCCGCGCTGGCGGCGCTGGACGCCGACCCCGGCACCGAGCTGATCGTGCTGGTGTCCAAGCCGCCGGCGCCGCAGGTGGCCGACCTGATCCGGGAGGCGGCGCGGCGCCTGGAGACGCCGGTGGTGTTCGCGCTGCCGGTGCCCGGCGAGGACGATCTGACGCGGGCGGTGGAGAAGGCCCTGGAGGCGCTCGGCCGCCCGGTGCCCGAGTGGCCGAGGTGGGCCGCGCCGGACCGTCCGGCGGCGGGCGTGGCCGGGCGGGCGCTGCGCGGGCTGTTCGCGGGCGGGACGCACCGCGACGAGGCCGAGGCGATCGTGCGGGGCGCGCTCGGCTGGGACCTGGAGGCGCGCGGCCACCGATTCACCGACTTCGGCGACGACGCCTACACGCGGGGCCGCGCCCACCCGATGATCGACCCGGCGCTCCGGCTGGAGGCGCTGGCGGGCGAGGCCGCCGACACGGCGGTCGGCGTGCTGCTGCTGGACGTGGTGCTCGGCTACGGCGCGGAGCCGGATCCCGCCGCGGCGCTGGTCCCGGCGCTCCGCGCGGCGCTGAAGGACCGTTCCGATCTGGCGGCGGTGGTGTCGCTGTGCGGGACGCCGTCCGACCCGCAGGACCGGGACCGGCAGGCGGCGGCGCTGCGGGACGCGGGCGCGGACGTGTTCGCCTCCAACGCGCAGGCGGCCCGGCGCGCGCTGTCGCTGGTGGAGGGGGACTCTGGATGATCGAAGGGGACGCTGGATGATTGAAGAGAGCGCTGGATGACCGAGGCGCGGCACCGGCTGGGCGGGCTGCTCTCGCGGGAGCCCCGGGTCGTCACCGCCGGCGTGGAGGTGCTGGCGGACGCGCTGGAGCGGCAGGCGGTGCCGGTGGAGGCGGTCGACTGGCGCCCGCCCCCGCCGGGCACGGAGGCGGCGCTGGCGGCGGTGCTCGGCGATCCCGGCCACGCCGACGCGAACGCCCGGGCGGTGCGCCGGATGGTGACCGCCCGTCCCCATCTGGTCGACGTGCGGCCCGCCCGCGAAGTGCTCGGGTTGGAGACCGGGTCGTTCCTGCACGCGGGGCCGCCGCTGGAGTGGGACCGCGCGTCCGGCCCGATGCGCGGCGCGCTGATCGGCGCGATGCTGCTGGAGGAGCTGGCCGAGACGCCGCTCGGCGCCGAGCGGGAGCTGGAGCGGGGCGGTGCCGCGTTCGAGCCGTGCCACCACCACGGCGCGGTGGGGCCGATGGCGGGCGTGGTCAGCCCGTCCATGTGGATGCTGGTGGTGGAGGACGCCGAGTACCGCGGCACGTCCTACTGCTCGCTGAACGAGGGGCTCGGCAAGGTCCTGCGCTACGGGGCGTACGGGCCGGAGGTGATCGAGCGGCTGCGCTGGATGGGCGCGGTCCTCGGCCCCGCGCTCCAGGCGGCGGTCCGGCTGCACGGGCCGCTCGACCTGCTGTCGCTGATCGCGCAGGCCCTGCAGATGGGCGACGAGCTGCACAACCGGAACCGGGCGGCGACGTCGCTGCTGCTGCGCGAGCTGGCGCCCGACCTCGCCGCCGCCGACGTGCCCCGCGACCAGGTGGCGGCGGCGCTGCGGTTCGCGGCGGGCAACGACCACTTCTTCCTCAACGCGGGCATGGCCGCGGCGAAGGCGTCGGCGGACGCGGCGCGCGGCGTCCCGGGGTCCGGCCTGGTCGTGGCGATGGCGCGCAACGGCACCGACTTCGGCATCCAGGTCTCGGGGACGGGCGACCGCTGGTTCACCGGGCCCGCGGGCGTCCCGGACGGGCTCTACCTGGGCGGCTACGGGCCGGACGACGCCAATCCCGACATCGGCGACTCTGCCATCACCGAGACGGCGGGGATGGGCGGGTTCGCGCTGGCCGCCGCGCCCGCGATCGTCCGGTTCGTCGGCGGCGAGGTGCCCGACGCCGTGGCCGCCACCCAGCGGATGTACGAGATCACTCTCGCCGAGCACCCCGCGCTGCAGATCCCGCTGCTGTCGTTCCGCGGCACGCCGGTGGGCATCGACGTCGCGCGGGTCGTCCGGACGGGGATCCTGCCGGTCATCGACACCGGCATCGCGGGGCGGGAGGCGGGCACGGGCCAGGTCGGCGCCGGGCTCGTGGAGCCGCCCGCGGGCGTGTTCACCGACGCCCTGCACGCCCTCGCCGAGATCGTGTGACGGCGCCGGCCGGTCGCGGCGCGGGCGGGATGACCTTGGCGTGGGCGGCCGGATCTCGGCGAGCAGGTTCCCTCCCCCGGGCGGCGTGGGGGATCATGTCGGGGTGAACCTCAGCGTCTCCTCGTTCGACGACCTGTCCGCGCGCATCGCCGCCGTCCGCGGCGAGCACGGCGAGCGCTATCCCGGGGCCGCCGAAGGCCGCCAGCCGGTGCACACGGTGTACGTGCCGGCCGATCGGTTCTCCCGTTCGACGCCCGCCGACTTCGGCGCCGAGGCGCTGCGCCTGCTCAACACGCACACCCCCGGCGCCGGGTCGTTCGGCGCCGCGTTCGGCCTCGATCCGGAGATCGCCGGGCTCGTCCGCGAGCGGGTCGCGGCCAAGCTCGCCGGTGAGCCGGTGGAGGACGTCCGGATCGACTTCGAGGACGGCTACGGTGTCCGCTCCGACGAGGAGGAGGACGCCCACATCGCGCAGGTCGTCGACGCCGTGAGCGCCGCGTACCAGGTCAAGGGCCTGCCCCACTACTGGGGGCTGCGCGTCAAGTCGTTCGCCGACGGCGGCCACGACCGCGCGATGCGGACCCTGGACGGGTTCCTCACCGCGCTGCGCGACCGGCTCGGCCGGCTGCCCGGCGGGTTCACCATCACCTTCCCCAAGGTGGAGACGGCCGCGCAGGTCGCGCTGTTCGTGGAGTACCTGGACCGGCTGGAGACGGCGCTCGGCCTGCCGTCCGGCATCCTGCGCTTCGAGATCCAGGTGGAGACCACCGAGGCCGTCATCGACCCCGAGGGGCGCATGGCGCTGCCCGGCATCGTGTCGGCCGCGGCGGGACGGCTGACCGCCGCGCACTTCGGCGTGTACGACTACACCGCCGCGCTCGGGCTGCCCCCGGACCAGCAGCGCCTCGACCACCCGGCCTGCGACTTCGCCCGCCACGTCATGCAGGTCTCCCTCGCCGGGACCGGCGTCCGGCTGTCGGACGGCTCGACCAACGTCATCCCCCGCAACGACGGCCCGGACGAGGTCAACGCGGCCTGGTCGGTGCACGCCTCCCATGTCCGGCACTCGCTGCGGCACGGCTTCTACCAGGGCTGGGACCTGCACCCGGCGCACCTGCCCAGCCGGTACGCGGCCGTCTACGCCTACCACCTGAGCGGCGTGGACGACGTCATCGGACGGGTGCGGGCCTGGCACGAGCACTCGGGCGGCATGGCCGGCGTGCTCGAAGAGCCCGCCACCGTCAAGGCGCTCGTCGCCCGCCTGCGCCGCGCCGTCGACTGCGGCGCCCTGGACGAGAGCGTCCTGCCCGCCTCCTCCACCCCC
>NZ_SMKU01000212.1 GCF_004349215.1 Actinomadura rubrisoli
GTTGTGGGCCGATCGATCGTGGGGCGGGCGGCCGGAGGAAGGGCGGTCATAGGGCGGCCGCTCCTGGTCACGACCCGGTTCTGGACCGTAGGGGCCGTCCGCGTGATGGCTCACATGCCCTCCTCACCCGCAGGCCGCCGTGACCGAGAACCTTGAACGTCCGTGACTGGTTGGACGAACGTGAACCCCGGCGCGTTCCCCAGCGGCCCTTCGTACGCAATCATGGGGCGCGTGGTACGGCTACCAGGAGGCGGGCTGGCCAAAGGGCTGGCGGTCACGTTGCGGACGATGACGCGGCGTTCCATAACGCGTCAGTACCCAGAAGTGCAGCCCGACCTGCCTCCGCGCAGCCGGGGTGTCATCGCCTTGTTCGAGGAGAACTGCACCGTCTGCATGCTCTGCGCGCGCGAGTGTCCGGACTGGTGCATCTACATCGACTCCCACAAGGAAACCCTTCCGGCAGAAGGCAGCGGACGCGCGCGCACACGGAACGTCCTCGATCGGTTCGCCATCGACTTCGCGCTGTGCATGTACTGCGGGATCTGCATCGAGGTCTGCCCGTTCGACGCGCTCTTCTGGTCGCCGGAGTTCGAGTACGCCGAGTACGACATCGCCGAGCTGACCCACGAGAAGGACCGGCTGCGGGAATGGATGTGGACCGTCCCGCCACCGCAGCCCCCCGACCCGTCCGCCGAGCCGCCCAAGGAACTGAGCACCGCCGAGAAGGCCGCGGCCCGCGCGACCCGTCCCCCGCCGGGGGCGGGCGCATGAGCGGGCAGGAGGTCGTCTTCGTCCTGCTCGGCGTCGTGGCCGTCGGGTCCGGGATCATGGTGGTGACCACGCGGCAGCTCGTCCACGCGGCGCTGTGGCTGGTGGTGTCCTTCGGCGCGCTGGCCGGCGGCTATCTCGTGCTCACCGCAGAGTTCGTCGCGTGGGTCCAGGTGCTCATCTACGTCGGCGCAGTGGTCGTGCTGCTGCTGTTCGGCATCATGCTGACGCGCGCGCCGATCGGAGAGTCCGCCGAGCTGGACTCCGGGAACCGGTGGGTCGCGGCGGCGGTCGCGGCCGCCACGGCGGCGGTCCTGGTGACCGTGATGGCGATGGGCTTCCGGGACGAGCGCATGACGCTGCGCCCGGGCGGCGGCTCGGCGGACGAACTGGGCGCCAGCGTGTTCCGCACCTGGGTCCTGCCGTTCGAGGTGCTGTCGGTGCTGCTGCTGGCGTCACTGGTGGGCGCTATCGTCCTATCGCGCTCGGACATCGGCCCGCGCGCCGACAAGCGAGCGGACGCGGACGAGCGTGCGGGCGTGCGCGCGGACGAGGAGGGCGGCGCCTGATGCATCTCGCCTACCCGACGGTCGTGGCGGCGCTGCTGTTCTCCGTGGGCGTGTACGGGGTGCTCGCGCGCCGCAACGCCATCCTCGTCCTGATGTCGGTCGAGCTCATGCTGAACGCCGTGAACCTCAACCTGGTCGCGTTCGACATCTGGTTCCGCGACCGGCTGCACGGCGGGCAGGTCCTCACCCTGTTCACCATCGTGATCGCGGCGGCGGAGGTCGGACTCGGCCTCGCGATCGTGCTCCTGGTCTTCCGCAACCGGCAGTCGATCGACATCGACCGGCTCCGCACGCTGGCCGAGGACGGCGTCCGTCCGGCGAAGCCCCAGGCCGAGGCGCCCCAAGCCGTCGAAACGAGTGAGACGGCCGAAGCCGATGCGGCGCGGCGCGAGGGGGCGGCCCCGTGATCTGGCTCGCCTCGCTGGCCGTCCTGGCGCCCTTCGCCGCCGCGTTCGCCGGGATGCTGCTCGGCCCTCGGCTGACGCGGCTGCTCGGCGGCACCAATCCGGTCCGCGAAGGCTCGCCGCTCCGCAGCGGCCCGGCGCTGATCGCGTGCGTGTCGATGGCCGCGTCGCTGGTCCTCGCGGCGATCGTCGCGTTCACCGTGTGGCGCGACCCCGGCCCGCGGACGGGCGTGCTCACGGTGATCGACACCGGGTCGGTCCCGATCCGGGTCGGGCTCCAGGTCGACGGCCTGTCCGCGGTCGTGGCGCTCATGGTCTGCTGCGTGGCGCTGGCCGTGCAGGTCTACTCGGTCGCCTACATGGACGGCGACCGCCGCTACTCGTCCTACGCCGCGTTCATCTCCGTCTTCACGTCCGCGATGCTGCTGGTCGTGTTCGCCGGCGACCTGCTCGTCCTGTACGCGGGCTGGGAGGTCATGGGCGTCTGCTCGTACTTCCTGATCGGCCACCACTGGGAGGACCGAGCCAACTCGCGCGCGGCGGTGAAGGCGTTCCTCGTCACGCGGCTGGGCGACGTCGGCTTCCTCATCGGCATCCTCGTGCTCGGCGCCGCCGCGGGCTCGTTCTCCCTCGACGTCGTCCTCGCGAAGGCCGCCACGATGCCGCACACCACGGTGACCGCGGCGGCACTGCTGCTGCTCGCCGGCGTCGCGGGCAAGAGCGCGCAGTTCCCGCTGCACACCTGGCTCCCGGACGCGATGGCGGGCCCGACGCCGATCAGCGCCCTCATCCACGCGGCCACGATGGTCGCGGCGGGCGTCTACGTCGTCGCGCGGCTGTACCCCGTGTTCTACCTGGCCCCGGCCGCGCTGACCGTCCTCGGCGCCGTCGCGGTGATCTCCATGGTCGGCTCGGCGCTCGCGGCCCTCGCGCAGGACGACCTGAAACGCGTCCTGGCGTACTCGACGATCAGTCAGCTCGGCGTGATGGCGGCCGGGCTCGCGGTCGGCGCCGACACCGCGGCGATCTTCCACCTGCTCACGCACGGCGCGTTCAAGGCGCTGCTGTTCCTGTCGGCGGGCTGCGTCATCGTGGTGGCGGGCTCGAACATGCTCGCCCACTACGGCGGGCTCCGGCGCGGGATGCCGATCACGTTCTGGTCGATGACGGTCGGGCTGGCCGCGCTGGTCGGCGTTCCCCCGTTCAGCGGCTGGTTCAGCAAGGACTCCGTCATCGAGGCCGCCCAGCACTCCGCCCTGCACGGCGGCGAGTCCGCCGGCATACCGGTGACGCGGGGCTGGTTCTCCTACGAGCCGCTTCAGCAGCCCGACAGCATCTCCGCCTCGGCACTGCCGCACGACTGGATTCGCCTTGGTACCCATCAGTCCCTTGACCGCGTTGAGGGGCAGGCAACGGCCGTCGGGTACGGCCCGAACTTCTACCACGTGGATCTGCCTGCCGGTGTCGCGTGGCTGGTGTACCTCGGGCTGCTGCTCACCGTCGCGCTGACGGCGGCGTACGCGGCGCGCGCCTGGCTGATGACGTTCTTCGGCGAGCCGCGCGGGTCGTACGAGATCCGCGAAGCGCCGAAGACCATGTCGTGGACGGTCGCGGTGCTGGCCGTCCCCGCCGCGATCCTCGGGTTCTTCGGGCTCGGCGCGGACGAGCTGCGCCCCCATGTGGGATCGGCGATCCTCGCGCTCGTCCTGGCCGCCGCCGGAGCGGGCGCCGCGTTCCTCGTCTGGAACCGTGACCCGGCCCGCGACCCGGCGCTTGCCCTGGGGAGGCTCCGTCCGGTCTTCGCGCGGGCCTTCTACGTGGACGAGCTGTACGAGGCGCTGGTCGTCCGGCCCCTCTGGGCTCTGGCACGGCACGTCGTCATCTTCGACGCGCGCCGCGTCGACGCGGCCGTCGTCGGCAGCGGACGGGGCGCGCGGCGCCTCGGCGGGCTGCTGCGCCGGCCGCAGAACGGCAACCCGCAGACCTACCTGACGGGCCTGCTCGCGGGCGTCGTCGTCATCGTCGCCGGGGTGGTGATCTTCCGTTGATCTTCCTGCTGATGATGGCGATCCCGCTGGTCGGGGCGCTGGCGATGCTCGTCCCGGGGGACCGGTTCCTGCCGACCGACCTCGCCGTCCGCCGGTTCGGGGCGGCGGTGTCGGGCGCGACGCTGCTGGTCGCGGTGTCCGCCATGACGGCGTTCGACTTCCGCAACACCTCCGCGATGCAGCTCCAGGTCAACCGGTCCTGGGCGCCCGCGATCGGCCTGCGCTTCCACCTCGGCGCGGACGGGATCTCGCTGCCGCTGGTCGTGCTGACCGCGCTGCTGACGTTCCTGTGCTTCCTGTACTCGCTGCGGCACCCGCCCGCCGGCGGCCGGATCCGGCTGCTGACCGCGCTGCTGCTCGTCCTGGAGATCGGGCTGCTCGGCACGTTCGTCGCGCTCGACCTCGTGCTGTTCTTCGTGTTCTTCGAGGTCGTCCTGATCCCCATGTACGTGGTGATCATGCTGTGGGGCGGCGCCGGACGGCGCGCCGCCGCCGACAAGTTCATCCTCTACACCCTGCTCGGCTCCGGGCTCCTGCTCGCCGGGATGCTGCTCGTCGCCGTCAACGCGGGCACCCTCGACATGACCGAGCTGGCGCGGCGGCACGGGGACGGGCTCTCCCACGGCGTGCAGGTCGCCGCGTTCGCCCTGATGGGGCTCGGGTTCGCGGTCAAGGCGCCGATGTGGCCGCTGCACACCTGGCTGCCCGACGCGCACACCGAGGCGCCGACCGTCGGGTCCGTGCTGCTCGCCGGCGTCCTGCTGAAGATGGGCACCTACGGCCTGATCCGCGTCGCCCTGCCCCTCGCGCCGGACGGGGCGCGCGTGTGGGCGCCGTGGCTCGGGCTCCTCGCCGTGATCGGGATCGTGTACGGTGCGCTCGCCTGCCTGGCTCAGCGCGACCTCAAGCGGATGATCGCCTACTCGTCCGTCGGGCACATGGGGTTCGTCCTGCTCGGCATCGCGACCCTCACCCCGGTCGGGATCAACGCGGCGCTGTTCGGCAACGTCGCCCACGGCCTCATCACCAGCCTGCTGTTCTTCCTCGCCGGGGCCGTCAAGGAGCGCTGGGGGACCGGCGACCTGAACGTCCTCGGCGGCGGGATGCTCGGGACCGCCCCGCGGCTGGCGTCCCTGCTGACCTTCGCGTCCGTCGCCTCGCTCGGGCTGCCGGGGCTCGCCGGGTTCTGGGGCGAGATGCTGGCGCTGCTCGGCGCGTACCGTCCGCACGCCGACCTGCCCCGCGAGACGTTCGTGACCTTCATGGCGGTCGGCGCGCTCGGCGCGGTGCTGACCGCCGCCTACTTCCTGCGCATGCTCGCCAAGATCACGCACGGGCCGGCCGACGGCATCGCGGCGGGACCGTCCCCGGACGCCTCCAGGGGCCCGGTCGCCGCCATCTCGCCGCAGGAGTACGCGGCCTGGGTCCCGCTGATCGCGCTCACGCTGCTGGTCGGGCTGTGGCCGAAGACCCTGCTGGAAGTGACCACCGCGCCGGTGCGCAGCCTGTTCGGAGGCGGCTGATGCGAGTGCCGGGAGGCGCCCCATGATCCAGGGCATCGACTACGCGGCGATCGCGCCGCCGCTGATCCTCGCCGTCGCCGCGATCGGGCTGCTGCTCGCCGACGCCTTCGACGCGCCGCGCCGCGTCCTCGGCCTGGTCAGCGGCGGTTCCCTCGCGGTCGCGCTGCTGGCCGTCGTCGCGCTCGCGGCCGGCGACCGGCGCGCCACCTTCTGCCTCCCGGACGGCCTGCGCGCCGGCGGCCCGCGCTCCTGCTCCTACGTCGCCGACGACTTCACCCTGCTGTTCCAGGGCCTCGTCCTCGCCGCCGCCGTGGTCGTCGTCCTGCTGTCCCTCCAGGAGATCACCGACTCGAAGATCCCCGCGGGCGAGTACCACTCCCTGCTGCTCGCCGCCGTGATCGGCGCCCTGTCCCTGGTGGCCGCCCGCGACCTGATCCTGCTCGTCGTCGCGTTGGAGACGCTGTCGCTGCCGGTGTTCGCCCTCGTCGGCCTCCGCCGCTATGACGGCGCGGCGTCCGAGGCCGCGCTGAAGCTGTTCCTGGTCTCCGTCGTCTCGGCCGCCGTCATGCTGTTCGGCATCAGCCTCGTGTACGGCGCCACCGGCGCCATGCACCTCGACCGCATCGCCCCCGCCCTCGACAAGCTCCCGGACGACCTGGACCCGGTCGCCGCCGTCGGCGTCGTCCTCGTCCTCGCCGGCTTCGCGTTCAAGGTCGCCGCCGTCCCGTTCCACTTCTGGGCGCCGGACGTCTACCAGGGCGCGCCGCTGCCCGTCGCCGCGTTCCTGTCCGTCGTGTCGAAGGCCGCCGGATTCGCCGGGCTCGCCATCGTCCTCGCCCTCGGGTTCCCCGCGTACGCGCACGTGTGGGGGCCGCTGGTCGCCGTCCTCGCCGCGATCACCATGACGCTCGGCAACCTCCTGGCCCTGCGCCAGCGGACCGCGATCCGGCTGCTGGCCTGGTCGTCGGTCGCGCAGTCCGGCTACATGCTCGCGCCGCTGTCGGTCGGCACGCACCGGCTGCCCGAGGCCGTCGCCGCCACCACCGCCTACGTCGCCCTCTACGCCGTCATGAACCTCGGCGCGTTCGCCGTCGTGACCGGCTTCCGGAACCGCGCCCCCGGCGGGGACGAGCGCGCCGCCATCTGGGACACCCTGGACGACTACCGCGGCCTCGCCCGCCGCAGCCCCGCCGTCGCCGCCGCCCTCGCCTTCTTCCTGATCTGCCTCGCCGGGCTGCCGCCGGGCGTGATGGGGCTGTTCGCGAAGGTCGTGGTGTTCCGCGCGGCCGTCGCGGGCGACGTCACCTGGCTCGCCGTCGTGATGGCGGTCAACACCGTGATCGGCCTCTACTACTACCTGGCCTGGGCCGCCCGCCTGTTCACCCCGTCGCCGGGCCCCTCCTACGACGCCGCGCCCGGCCTGCCCGTCCGCGCGGCGATCGCCGCCACCGCCGCCGGCGCCGCCGTACTGTCGGTCGCGCCGCAGATCGTCCTGCAGACGGTCTCGCAGGTCAGCTGACCCCGCCGGGGGCGGGAACGTTCGAGCAGGTCAAACCGTTGATATTCGTGGGTCGAGTCGACGGGAGGCGACGGGGAAGTGCGGTTCAACGGCGTCAAGACCGCGGCGCTGATCGCGTCGCTTTCGGCGCTGCTGCTCGCGGCCGGCTGGGTGTTCGGCGGCACCGCCGGGCTCACGGTCGCGCTGATCGTCGCGCTCGGCACCAACGGCGTCGCCTTCCTGTTCAGCGACCGGATCGCGCTGCGCTCGATGCGCGCCCACCCGGTCGGCGAGGTCGAGGCGCCGGTGCTCTACCGGCTCGTCCGCGAGCTGTCGACCTCGTCCCGCCAGCCCATGCCGCGCCTGTACGTGTCGGAGACCATGCAGCCCAACGCGTTCGCGACCGGGCGCAACCCGCGCAACGCCGCCGTCTGCTGCACCCGCGGGATCCTGCGCATGCTGGACGAGCGGGAGCTGCGCGCCGTCCTCGGCCACGAGCTCTCCCACGTCTACAACCGCGACATCCTCATCTCCTCCGTCGCCGCCGCGATCGCCACCGTGATCACCTACCTGTCCCATCTGGCGATCTTCCTGCCGATCGGACGGTCCGACGACGACGACGGCCCCGGCGTCCTCGGCGCCCTGCTCATGCTCGTCCTCGGCCCCATCGCGGCCGCCGTCGTCCAGATGGCCATCAGCCGCACCCGCGAATTCCAGGCGGACGCCTCCGGCGCCCAGCTCACCGGCGACCCCCTCGCCCTCGCCTCCGCGCTCCGCAAGATCGAGGCCGGCACCCGGGCGATGCCGCTGCCCCAGGACCCCGAGCTGGCCACCACCAGCGCCCTGATGATCGCCAACCCGTTCCGGGGCGCCGGCATCGGCAGGCTGTTCTCCACCCACCCCCCGACGGCCGACCGCATCGCCCGCCTGGAGCGCATGGCCGACCCCCGCGGTCCCAAGGGGCCGTGAGCACCACGGGCCCGTCCGCGGTGATCACGATCGAGTGCTCGAAGTGCGCCGCACGACTCCCGTCCGCCGTCTCGGTCGTCCAGTAGCCGGGACGCGTCGCCCCCGCCCTCGTGGACATCGGCTCGATCGCGATCGTCACCCCCTCCCTCAGCAACAGCCCGCGCCCGGCCCGTCCCATATTGGGCACCGGCGGGTCCTCGTGCATCGCCGTCCCGATCCCGTGCCCGCCGCAGCCTTCAAGGATCCCGTAGCCCGCGTCCCTCTGCGGCATGGGAGATGTCACCGAGCCTCGCCCCGGCACCGCCGCCGCGATGGCCTCCTCCAACGCCTCCCGGGTCGCGTCCATCAACCTCCGGGCACCCTTGTCCGCGGCCCCGCCGCGTCCCCGTGATAGCCCCCGAACTCGGCGCCGCGGATCACCCGCCCGGACGACCTGCCGCCCCTGGATCCCGTACACCACCACGTCGTTCACCGACGCGCATATCGTCGCCGGATACGGAACCGGGGTGGTGGTACCCGAGGAATGACGACCGCGCCCCGTGCTCCCTGATGACGCGCGCCGCGACGGCGTCCAGCTCCCTCAGCTCGATCCCGGGCTCGGCACCCCGCACGGCCTCCAACGTCAGGGCGACGACCCGCCCAGCATCCCACTCGCGCGGGCTCCGGTAAGTCACCATGGTTCGCACGAGGAGCAGCGCGACCGGGGCAGGGCCGCTCGCGACGCCGGCATCTCCCTCGACACCCTGAGAAACATCGAACGCGGGGCCATCGCGGTCCCCGCGTTCTCCACCGTCGCGTCACTCGCCCGCGTCCTCGACCTGGGCCTGACGGCCCTCGCCCGCACCCTGGAGGACTTCGACGACCCCGCCGCAGAATTGGCGGGCTGAAAGTCGAACTACTCGGGGGCCTCCCGCGTCATAACAGTTGCGAGCGCGCCGGCCACTTCTGCGGGGGAAGAAGTCGGCGCGCTCGCCACGTCAGCGGTAGTTGACGAACTGGAGGGCGACGTCCAGGTCCTTGCCCTTCAGAAGCGCGATCACTTCCTGCAGATCGTCCTTCTTCTTCGAGCTGACCCGCAGCTCGTCCCCCTGGATCTGGGCCTTGACCCCCTTCGGCCCCTCCTCGCGGATGATCTTGCCGATCTTCTTGGCGTCCTCCTGCGCGATGCCCTCCTTCAGCCCCACGCCGAGCTTGTAGACCTTCCCCGACAGCTTCGGCTCACCCGGATCGATCGCCTTCAGCGAGATCCCCCGTTTGACGAGCTTGTCCTTCAGCACATCCAACACGGCGTTCGCCCGTTCCTCCGTGTTCGCCTGGATATCAATGGCCTCGCCCGACCACTTGATCCCCGCGTCCACGTTCCGGAAGTCGAACCGGTTGGCGACCTCCTTGGTGGCCTGATTCAGCGCGTTGTCGACCTCCTGCCGGTCGAGCTTGCTGACGATGTCAAACGACGCATCGGCCATCGCACACACTTCCCCTCAGCGGCAACTTCGCGGTCCTGGCAGCGTAGCGAGGACGGCGCGCCCCGCACACCAACCACCCATCAGCCCGCCCCAGCGAGCCCATCAAGGCGCCGCGCGACCACCGCGGGACGCATGGCCGCGTCCCACGACGAGCGCGTGCAGCCGCTCGGCCCCCAACTCAACGCCCTGCACTCCCAGAAGATGTCGTACCCCTGCTCGCGCAACGCCCGGTACGTCCACCAGGAAACGCACGGTGAAGGCCAGCCAGACCTCGTTCCCCGCCCGGCGCTCGGCGCGGATCGTCCGCACGTCCAGCGCCGAGATCCACCGCTCGATACGCTCCACGACCACGCACAGCGCGAAGGCGAGCTGTCCTAGCCGGCGAAGTAGTGCCTCACGCGCCACGTTCCGCACCGACGCCCGCGCCAGACCGTCCAGCCTCCGCTCCATGGTCCAAGGCATGAAGAGGCGAGACTCCTCGGTGCACCACGTTCGCACCCCCGACACGACGGCCCACGAGACCGCCCCTCAGTTGGCCTCCTCGGCGGTCGTTCCCGGCCCCCGCCTTCGGTTGGCACCTGTTCACCTCCGCCTCACCGGCCGAGGCCATCACCTGCGCCTGCTACAACCTGGCCGCCTACGCGGTCGGCTCCTGGCATCCTTCCGCCGCCGCTACCCCGCACACGTCCCGGAACCTGGCCTCCAGCCACCGCCGCGCCGACGCCAAGCTGATCGCCGCCGTCCCCCTGTCGAGTCCGTCGTCCAGGTCATGGCACAACGCCCCGCGATCATCGGCCTGGACGGCTCCAAGCCCCTCCCCGGCGTCCCGCTCACCTTCGTCCTCGTCCTCGCGGTCGGGGCCCTCCCAGGCATGGTCAAACCGCCCTGACCCTCCGCACCGGCAACACCTGGACCCACCACACCCTGGTCCCGCACACCCTCATCGACACCCCGCACATCACCCACGTCTTCACCCTCAAATGACCGTCCCGAGCCACCCCCGGCCCGATGTCACGACCACGCCCCCCGTCCGCTATCCTTTCGAGTGCCGTCGCGAGAGCGACGCCACGGCGGGTTGCCCGAGTGGCCAATGGGAGCGGACTGTAAATCCGTCGGCTTAGCCTACGCAGGTTCGAACCCTGCACCCGCCACACCAGCGAGAAGACCCCCTCACCAGGGTGAGGGGGTCTTTTGTTGTGGTGACTGTGAGGCGCCGGGCTTCACTCCTGTTCTCCGCCTTGACTGCTTGGTCGGCGTCTTGGCTTGTCCCGTTGCCGCACTTCGCTGTTACCGGTCCGGTCGATCGTCCCGATGGTTGCGCGACCTGTCCGTGATCCGGTTCGATCAGGCGCAGCGCCAGAGGGCGGGAATCCGGTTGTTGTAGCCGCCCAGTGATCCGTCATCGGCGACGGTGAGGATCCTCGCATCGCGAGGCAGGGTGGCGACCTTGGTGGTGAGGCGCCAAACGGTGGATGCGCCCGAGCTGGACCAGCCGACAATCAGGCCGTCACGGTTGACGTCGCTGGCGCCGGTGCCGGTGGGGAGGCCCTTCGCGACCGCACTCTTGTCCCAGAGGACGGGCTTGCTCTCCACGCTGCCCACAACGCGGCCGTTGGAGATGGCGGAGATGAGGGAGAATTTCGCCCCAGCGGGCATCGGCAGCGGCTTGGAAACGCCGTTCTTCCACAGGTGGGCGCTTCTGGTGTTCTTGGAGTCGGAGATGGCCGAGACCGCCACGGTGCCGTCCGAGTCGACGCCCTCCACTTTGCTGCCGACGGGGAAGCCCGTGGGTTCGGTTACGGTCCCCGGCTTGTCGGCCGGCCAGAAGAAGACCGTTGTGTGGTTGGGGTCCGTGCGGTAGCCGCTGCCGTAGATATCGCCGCTCTCGGTGATCGCCTGTGCGACAACGTCGTGTGCCCCCGAAGGCACCGGCAATCGCTCCAGTTTGCCGTCGCGCGAACGGAACGGGTAGTTCTCGCCGATCGGCCAGCCCTCCACGTGGCCGGTGATCTTCCACCCGGATCCGACCACGATGCCGGCGCCGTTGACGTCGTTGACGCCGAGGCTGTCGGGGGCGTCGGGCACGGTTCCCAGGTCAGTGACCTTTCCTCCCGTCCAAAGAGCCGCATGCTCCTGGGTGACCTTGCCTACCGGTACCTCGGTCTCCCCTGCAAACACGCCCGTACCGGCTGCGGTGGTGACGACGCCGTTCGTCGCCCCCGAGGTCAAGGGCAGGTCGGTGGGACGATACTGACAGGCTGCCATCGCCGAGGACGGAGCGAGGGCGGTGACGAGGGATGTCGTCACCGCAGTAGAGACCAGCGATACGGCGACGCGCATCTTGCTGTTCATGAGACTCCTAGTTCAGGGAGCAGAGGCACTCATCACTCAGCCTTCATAGCCGATCTATATTTCATCAATATCGTATTGATAGGCGTGGATTGCGTAAATGGCTACTATCCGTCAATTGTAAGTTGGCGGACTGTCGCTATATTTCCGTGGTGGCACGATCACGATGTGGCGACGCGTCGTTTCCAGTTGCCTCTTGACCACTGGGAGTTCGTCTTCCGCCCCCGGCGTCGGAACGCCCAGGGACCGAGAAACCTGTGGCGAAAGCAGGCGCGGTGACTCAGCTGGCTGATGCCCAGGCTCTTGGGCAACGCCGTGACCGGTTTGTCGCCGGTCCGGGCCAGTTCGACTGTCAACCTCGGTCAGCGGTGCGGATTCAGCTGTTACGGGCCCAGCCGTATTTCGACTCGTAGTCGCTGTGGTCGTTGTCGAGGTCCGGGCGATGGCGAGGGATGTCCTTGACGTTCTGAGTCGCTTTGATCTCCGCGCCCTCGTAGCGGTCCGCCGCTTTGTAGACCGCCTCGCGGTTCTGGATCAGGATGTTGGTGCCGTCGTTGAGTTCCAGGATGGTCTTCGCGCGCGACCTCTCGTACTCGTCGCGCAATCCCAGCTCTTCGCCGACCTTTCCGAAGCAGTTCGCCGGCAGGACCGCGCTGTCGAGGGTGAACGGCGCGTTCGACCAGAGATTGACGGCGTCATTGACGAGGTCACCGCTTTCGCGGATCTTGCTCGCCCGGAACTTGACGTCTTTGGGCGCCACGGCAGTGCTCCTTCGGTCAGCCGGGGAGACGGGCAATGATCTGCTCGGCCAGCTGCTTGCTGACCTGGTTCTCCACGCTGGTTCGCGTGGCGGCGCCCTTGATGCGGCTCACCGCCGTGTCTGCCCAGTTGGCGGTGACATAGAGGTTGTTGCGGACGACCTTGATGCTGTGCCGGTTATCGCTGAGGCAGTAGTCCCCGCCAGCGATCGACACCTTCTTGTCCAGGCACGATGCAGCTACGGACGAGACCGCGCCGGGGAGTTCCTGCGAGCTCTTCCTCCTGAGGTCCGCGATCGCTACCCTCACCAACGAGGCACCACGGTGGCCCTGGTCGCTCTCCCAAGTGCATTTGGCGAGCAGAGGGCCTCGCTCCTTCGTTGGCACCTTGGCCCCAAGCCCCCGCAGTCGGTCAATCTTCGCCAGGTTCACCAGATCACAAGGGCCCGGTGCGTCCAGCAGAGCCGGCGCGGCGGGTTCGGGAGGAGAAGTCGTTGCGACGGCAGCCGGCGACGATGTTCCTGGGGACGCCGACCCATCTGTGCCCCCGGAATCACACCCCGCCGTGGCCAGCCCGAGCAACAAGGCCATGGCCCACGGGCCGATGACACGCTTCCGGCCGGTCATCAACGGTGCACCCATCGTTTGGGATTCGTGGCATTCTCGGGGAAGTGCCCGGGTCTTTTGAGTTTGCTCAGCTCCGAAGCGAACTTGGCCAGGCCGACCTTCTGGGTGACGATGGCCGTCCGCAGGCTGGTATCGACCTTGTTGATGGCTTCGACATAATCCGCCAGAGCCTTGGCGATCGTGGGCTTGTCGTCCTTCTTGTTGGAGGTCCAGCCGATGCCTCCCAATGCGGGCTGGATACGCGACGCCGCGAGGGTGGTGAGATCGACTGCCAGATTGTAGGCGTTCGCCACCTGGAGAGAAAGATCCAGCAGGGCTGTTTCAGCCGCGAACAATGCCGCGGCGTTGGCATCGGCCACCGCCCCGTTCCGGGTCATGTGCCACCGGTAGGCCTCGAAGGCGCCTCCCTGCCAGTCGGCGGTCAACGAGTTCCATGATGTGGCCAGCGGCTCTTCTGCGTTCATTACGTTCTCGCCCGCGGATCGCCACTTGTCGGCGACCGCGATGACCGCGTTCTCGTTGCCTTTGATCTTTTGAGCGGCTTCTAGGGCCTTCTTGGCACCCAGAATCTCCACGACGCCTATCCCTATGTCGACGATACCGGCGGCCTTCGAGGGCCATGCCTTAGAGCTCGGCAGACGGTGTCGACCGGGCTTCGGTTTCGGCTCTGCCATCTCTTGCCCCTCCCTGGTTCAGACGCCTGGATGGGGCATCTTGGGAAGGCCGCGCGCGGCGGCGTCGTCCCTGGTTTTCTCGGCGTGCTCCAAGGCGGCCAGGATCCTTTCGCCCAGCCGGTCGACGTCTGAGACCGACGCCTTGGCCCTTTCCAGGTCAATGGTGATCCTGCCGTCGCCGCCCACCGTTACCGAACCCAGGCCGTAGGCGATCTCCGCCGTGAACGATTGGCTCTGGAAATCTTCACGGAAGCGCTCCTGCGCGGCCAAGATGTTCTCGCCTTCCGCCACGAGGTGTTCCGCGCGCAACGCCGTAGAGATCAGCTCGGCCCGCAGAGCATCGTTGTATTCTCGCGAATGTCCGGCTTTCCGTGATGCCGTCATGCTCGCCCCTCTTGCATGGGATCCTCGGTCGCGGGAGAGGAGAGGCCAGCCTCTAGTTCATCTCGTCGAACGTCTGCTTGTTGACGCGCGGTCATGATGAGGTCCGATATGTGCTTTCCCAAAAGGCGGCCCTCTGATCCGTGCAGAGCCTCGCGGTCAACGTGCAGGGAGACCGGCCTGCCGTTGCCGGTCACCACCACGCGCAGTCGCCCGTTGAGAGCCTCAGCGCTGATCGTTTCGCGCGCCAAGCGTGCTTCGCACTCTGCGAATTCCAAGGCGCGTGCGGCAAGCCGCGTGGCAACCTCGTCCAGCGATGGAGAGTCGTCGTCCTCGGCCGGGCCGCCCTCGGTTCCGCCACCAACCCCGGAGGGTTCGATGATCTTCGCCATGGTGGGCGCTGGTTCCGCGGACGGCTCGTCGCACTGCCCGGATTCGCTTGGCGGGCCGACCGGACGCGTCTGCTGCTCGGCCTGCCGCCGTCCGGCGGAGGACCCTAATCGCCGGCGAACCTCGGCCGGGGTGAGCGGCGCATCCTGAATGTCGCTGTTCAGAAGCTCTCGGAGGGACTTCGGAGTCGGTTTCACGGCTCCCTCACCACCATCCAGACGGCTCCCCGGAGCCGGCCGGCACGCCGACGACACGATGCAGCCCATTGTGACCACGAGAATCAAATGGCGCAACCGGAATGGTGAGGCCACGACATGTGCAGCTGGTTTCGATCACGTCAGGGAGCGATGCGTCCGCTTGGTTCTCACTTTTGGACGCCTCTCTGTGCTGGTCACGAATGGACAGACGGAACGACTGAGAGTTCGGCTGATCGCGTGTACACGCTTGAGCCAGGTTCGTGTCTTCTCCAGAGTGCCGGGAGGCAGGGCACTTGGTCGCGCTAGTTTTGAGGGATTAGCAGGTCAGAGGGGTCGGTGGATGGCTGCGCATCCACCGGCCTGTCTGCGTGAGTTTTGAACTGTGCGCCCATTACTGCCGGATATGGGTGTCCCTTATCGGCGATTGTGCTGGGACCGGGCCGCTTCGTTGGTGTCCGGTCTGAACTCGATCAGTCGCCGGGCTGCGGGTCGAAGGCCAGCCCGCTCCTGGAACTCCATCGCTTGGCGCTGGGGCTTTAGCCGGGGACGAGTGTGTGGCTCACCGTCACCTTTCCCATGGTGGTTCTAGCGCGGAAGACTCGCGCATGCGATGGGCGGACCACACGTAGCCGGTCGGCGGCGACCCAGGTCAGCGTGACCTGTGGGCCTCCTACAGCGTCGGCGGGGACAGGCCCGTGGCCGTGGTCGGCGATGAACACGTTGCCCGATCCCTGAGGCCCCTTCTCGCCACTCGGCAGTATCGACACATGGGTAGCGGAGGACGAGGTCGCGCCGCAGTTGTAGGCGTACACCACTGCCCGCCATTCCCGGCCTGGAGACACCACCTGTGAAACCGGCTGGACGGCGCATCCGCCGCTCATCAGCCTCCCTAGCCAGTACAGGCCGGCGGCCCCCGCGGCGATGACCAGCAGCATGGCCATCCCGATACGCCACCACAGCTTGGCCCGGCGATGCGGCCGCGATCGACGCCTCATACGCCCTTGGACGCTGCCGGGACACGACTGGTGCACTCGGTGTTTGAACGCATCAGACGACCGCCGTCTCTCCGCGAGGACCGGGCGGGCTTGCAGCACCCATCGTGAAGCGGGCCCCACCGTGAAGCTGGCCCTGAGTGCCTTTCACAGATGAGCAACTGCGGGAGTGGGGCCTTGGTGGCGGCGCCGGTTCGTCCCCTGATGACCGGACGTGGCGTCGGATATCTGGGCGGAGAGGTGAGGATTTGGGGGACTTGGCCCGGGGGAGGGGTTTCAGGG
>NZ_SMKU01000213.1 GCF_004349215.1 Actinomadura rubrisoli
GGCGGGGCGCTGGCGCCGTCCGCTCCGGGGCGGGCGAGGACGGTGGTGCGGGCTCGGGCGTCCACCCGGCGGTGAGCGGGCCGGTGTGATCTGTAACGAGGCTACTGGGCGGAGCTGAGGGTCAGCCGCGTGCTTGTTGGGGGTGTTTGGGTAGGAGGCCGACCAGGAGGAGGGTGGCCAGGTAGAGGGCGGCGGCGAGTGCGGTGATGAGTTGGCCTGCGTCGAAGAAACCGCCGTGTCCGGCTTGGCGAAAAAGGCCGTGCCGAGGGCGGCGGCGCCGATGGCGTTGGCGCACTGTTGGACGGCGTTGAGCATGCCTGATCCGGTGCCGACCTCATCGGTTGGTGGCGTCGCGGATAACGGCCGTTGTCGGCACATCACGAAGCCCGGTCACCGCGCGGCCGCGGCCGGCAGACGGGGCGCGGCCGGCAGACGGGACGCGACCGGCAGACGGGACGCGACCGGCAGACGGAACGCGGCGGGCCAGCAGGCGCGTCCGGCAGGCGGGGCGCAACCGACAAGCGGGGCGCGGCCGGCACATCAACCCGCCCGCCTGACCGCCGATCGCTCAGTGCGGCGTACCGGATTCACGAGGGCCTGCGCGCGAGCACCAGCCGGCCCCGCGGGCTGCCGTCCGCGCGCTGCCCCAGGTCCGTCAAGGGGGTCGTCGTCACGGTGAATCCGGCTGCCGCCAGGTCATCGCGCACCGCCTGCAACGGGCAGGTGCGGTAGTACATGACGAAGGACGGGCGCCACACCGCGTTCCGCACCCGCATCACCGCGTCGAATCCCAGCAGCGCCCAGTACCAGGTCGACGTGATGGGCGGCGGCGCGCCGATCGGAAAGGCGAACAACCCGCCGGGACGCAACGCGCGGAACACCCCGGCGAACAGCGCGGGCCGCTCGGCGGGCAGGAAATGTCCGAGCGCACCGAAACTGACCGCCAGGTCGAATGCCCCGGTGAAGGGCAAGTCCCGCACGTCGGCCCGTTCCCACTCGGCATCCGGGTGAGTCCTGCGAGCCTGCGCGAGCATGCCGGCGCTGAAGTCGACGCCCGTGGTCCGGCCTCGGCACAGCGGTTTCAGCACCCGCATGCCCGCGCCGGTACCGCAGCACACGTCCAGACCGTCCCCGAACGGTCCGAACGGGCGCAGCGCATCGGCGGTCGCGCAGAGAAGGCCGTCAGGAGTCCGAAACGGCGTGTGATCGAACTTGGGGGCGAGCAGGTCGTAGCCGTGCTCGACCGACGACAACGCCTGAACCACCAGTTCACGGACAGAGGGGCCTTGAGGCGAGAACACCGGCCAAGCGTACTTCCCCGATGGGCGACCCCGGCGCCCTCACCCGGTCAGGGGACGCCTTGGCTCGCGCCCGGTCGCGGCGTCTCCGGCAGGGCGCGGATCTTGCCGGCGTCGGGAACGCCGAGGTCGGTGTATCCGGCCAGGGCCTGCCGCCGGTGCTCGCGCGCCTGACGGTGGTGGCCGAGATCGTGGTGGGCGTGCGCGAGGCCGTCGTGGGCGCGGGCCTGCTCGTAGCGGTCACCGATCTCACCGGCGATGGCCAGCGCCTCCTGGTGGTGGGCGCGGGCGCGGTTCGGGTCGCCGGTGCGGCGTACGGTCTCCCCCAGCCTGTTCAGCACCTCGTTCTCCAGCGGACGGTTGGCGGTGCCGCAGGCCAGGTCGACGGCCTGGCCGAGGTGGCTCAGTGCTTCGTCATAGCGTCCCGTCCGTCCGCAGACGTCGCCGATCTCGCACAGTGCGGAGCCTTCGAGAA
Organism: Actinomadura rubrisoli; assembly: GCF_004349215.1. GTDB lineage: Bacteria > Actinomycetota > Actinomycetes > Streptosporangiales > Streptosporangiaceae > Spirillospora > Spirillospora rubrisoli. Next base: position 1,774 of record NZ_SMKU01000213.1, read on the forward strand.
GGCTGTTGGCGGTGGCGCGGGCCAGGTCCAGCGCTTCGTGGAGGTGGCTCAGCGCCTCGTCATGGCGTCCCGTCCGGCCGTACACACCACCGAGTTCGCACAGCGCGGAGCCTTCGAGAAGGCGGCTGGCGCTGGCGCGGGCCATGTCGAGCGCTTCGTGGAGGTGCACGAGCGCCTCGTCAAAGCGTCCTATTCGGCCGTAGACGCCACCGAGTTCGCACAGGACAACGGGCTCGTGCCGGTGGTTGCCGACATCCCGTGTCAGGGCCAGGGACTGCTTGTAATAAGTGACGGCCTGGTCATAGCGTCCCTGCTGCCGGTAAACGGAACCGAGGCCCTTCAAGACGCCGCACTGGAGGGCGAGATCGCCGATGTCACGTGCCAGCGTCAGCGCCTGCCCGTAGTGGACGAGCGCGTCGTCAGCGCGCCCCAGGTACCGCAGCGCGGGGCCGAGGTTGCCGAGGATTCGGGCCTGGAGGATGCGATTGCCGGTGTCCCGCGCCAGGGTGAGGGCCTGCCCGTAGTGGGCGAGGGCCTGGTCTCCCCGTCCTCGGCGGCGGTGGAACAAGCCGAGGTAGTGCAGCGCCTGGCTTTCGTGTTCGCGGTCGCCGTTGTCGCGAGCGGATTGGAGCGCACTCGTGTAGAGGACGACGGCCTCGTCATAGCTGCACCGGTGCTCGATATAGCACCACAGCCTGTTGGCGAGATCGGCGACATGGAGGGGCCAGCCGTGTTCGGCGGCATACGTGGCGGCGGTGACCAGATTGGGCCATTCGGTCTCCAGCCAGGCGACGGCCTGGTCGAAGTCGGCGAAGTGCGGTGCCGGGGTCGTGGAGGCGGGCATGCTGGGCGAATAGGGCTGGTTGTAGCAGACGGCCGCGTTCATGGCGAGGCCGGTGGTGTGCCGGTAGTGGTCGAACGCCCGGGTCAGGGCCGCGCGCCGTTCCGCCTCGCCCTCCTCGATGTCCGCGAGATGGACGGCGTGCAGGCGGAGAAGCTGATGGAAGCGGTACCGGTCGGCGGTGGGCTGCTGGAGCAGGTGCACGTCGACGAGTTGCTCCATCAACCGATCCGCCTGTTCCAGCGTCACGTCGGCCAACGCGGCGGCGGTGTGCGTGTCGAAGTCGGCGCCGGGGTGCAGCCCGAGCAGCCGGAAAAGACGCTGCTGGTCACCGGTGAGGTACCGGTAAGACAGGGCGAAGGCGGCGGCGACGCCGCGGTCTCCGGCGGCGAGCTCCCCCAGCCGCCGTTGCTCGTGCCGTAGCCGCTCGATCAGATGGGCGACACCCCAAGCGGGCCGCGTGCGCAGCCGCGCGGCCGCGACGCGTATCGCCAAGGGCAGGTACCCGCACAGCCGCACGACCTCCTGGACGTCCTGCGAGTCGGCGAGGGCGCGGGTATCGCCGATGACCCGGGTGAACAGCGCGGTCGCGTCGTCCGAGGGTAGGACGTCAAGGGACAGCGGATGGGCGGCCTCCAGGTCGACGAGCCGGCGGCGGCTGGTGATCAGCACCGCGCATTCAGGGGTGCCGGGCAGCAACGGCCGCACTTGTGCGGCGCCGGCGGCATTGTCGAGGACGACCACGGCGCGGCGCCCGGCGAGTTGGGCACGCCACAACCCGGCCCGTTTCTCAACACCCTCCGGAATTCTCTCTCCGGGGACTCCCAATGCGCGCAATAGCGTGTCCAGCGCGGTCGACGCGCTGACGGGGTCCTGCTCGGCGCTATGAGCATGGAGATCGACGAACAGCTGAGCGTCCGGGTAGCGATCGGCCAGGTGGTGGGCGGCGTGGACGGCCAGGGTGGTCTTGCCGATCCCGGCCATCCCGTCGATCGCGCTGATCACCACGGCCCTCGCCGGTTCCCCGTCCGCCGGCAGCGCTGAGAAAAGGCGCTCCAGCTCGGCGGTGCGACCAGTGAAATCGGCGATATCGCGGGGCAGGAAATGACGGGCCTCCGCGGGGGAGTTCGACGGCGAGACTATTTCGGCATCACCTGTGAGGATCTGTTGGTGCACATGCTGGAGCTCCTTTCCAGGTTCGATCCCGAGTTGCTCGATCAGGACCCGCCGGGCCTCCTGGAAGGCCCGGAGCGCTTCGGCCTGCCGACCGGACTGGTACAACGCCCGCATGTAGAGGCCGACGAGCCGCTCCCGCAGCGGAAATTCGGCCACCCATGACACCAACTCGGCGGAAAGCGCGTGATGCCGGCCGAGAGTCAGTTCCAGGTGGGTGCATTCCTCCAGCACGGCGAGACGCTTCTCGTCCAGCGCGATTCGCTGCGGGGCCAGTGCGGGGCTGTCCAAGCCGGCCAGGGTCGGCCCACGCCACAACGCCAGGGCGGCGCGGAACTCGCCGACAGCTGCATCGATCCGTTGATCAACGGCATGCTTGCGGGCCCGGGTGACCTGGTCGTCGAAAACGAAAGCGTCGAGCGCGCCGGGACCGACCGACAGCCGGTAACCGCCTTGACCCGCCGTTACCAGATCGGCGGCGCCGGTGCCGTTCAGCACCCGACGTAAATCGGAGACGACGTTGCGGGCCTGCTTCGTCGCGGTGGCGGGCGGGTCCTCATCCCAGGCCGCATTGATCAGGCGACTCACCGGAACCACTTGATCGGCGGCCAGCAGTAAAGCGGACAGCACTTTCTGATGACGCGCCGTCCCGGGGTGCAGCCGCTTGTCGGCTCCCCAGATTTCCAGCGGCCCCAGGATCTTAAAATTCATTGACTTCGCCCCGATTCGGGATCGTTCTGATTTTCCACCCCACACTGCGGCAACTCCGTCCGCAAGTAACTCACCGTTTCGGAGGCTTGCCGAACGTGGCCACCCGCATCGTCATCCAACGGGCGGGCCGAAAATAACGAAGGTGTGGTCGCATGAATACCTAATGTGACATCAATGGTTTGAACAGGGCATTCGCGCCTCTCCGCGCGTCGGGATCCGCGGAGGGCGGGTGAGGAGCAGGCCAGGACCAGACCAGGACCAGGCCAGGACAGCGGCTTTTAGGTTGCTCGCGTGACCTACCAAAACCTGCCCCGCTGCCGCCTCAAACCGCATCCGGACCCGGAGAGCACGAACAAGATCCGCCCGCAAAGCCGCAAGCACCGCCTTGCGTGTTCATGTCGTCACACTGCGACAGGACGGCCGAGGCCGCCGAAGGAGGCGTCATGACACGAACGGCAACGCCGGCGACGGTCGATGGGGAGGCCCGATGCTGAACGCGGTGACCCCGGTCCGGTACGCGAAACTCGCCTCGCTGTTCGGGCCCTCGTATCCCAACCTCGCGTTCGTCCACGCGGCCCTTGAGGGAAAGATCCCCGCGAAAGCATGGGCACAGCAGGAAGGCGACGACGTTTCGGCGTGCCTCATCGCCACGCAGTCGCCCTTCTGCTTCGCCGCCGGAGCGATCACAACCGATCTCGTGGACGAGATCTTTGCCCTGCTGCGCGACAGGCCGCCCGTCAGGCTGATTTTTCCGCCGGGCACTGAAGTCATCCCGCAACACGGTTTTCGCAAGTCCGAGCGCATCCAGTTCAGCCGCGCCGAGCCTGGCGGGAACGCGTTCACGCCGGCCGAAGAGTTCGATCTGCAGAGAACCGATGCGCGGCTGTTCGAGAAGCTGAACTGGCGGGACATGGTCCTTTCCATCTTCGGGTCGGCCGCCAATTACCTGATGAACGGCTACGGATTCTGCCTGGTCCGCGATGGACGGGTCGCGGCGGAAGGGCACGGGGTCGTGGGAGGTGGGCTGGTCGAACTGGGCGGCTTCACCCATCCGCGATACCGGCACCGGAACCTGTACACCGCCATGAGCTCCCAGATCATCAGGTACGGCGCAAAACATGGCCTGCGCCCGGTCTTGTCCTGCCAGGCCGACAACGAGGCGAGCGTCGCCGTGGCGAACCGGATCGGTCTGGCGACGGACTTCCGCTATGACGTGGCGGTGCTGAGCTCATGACCGTACACACACCGGTATCCGCGTCCGTGGCCAACGCGCATGAGCTGATCTCGCCCCACATCCGGCGGACGCCTCTCGTGAGGTCGAAGAAACGGAACGACGTCTTCCTCAAATGCGAAAATCTTCAGCTCACCGGATCGTTCAAGCTGCGCGGAGCGCTGAGCGGCCTTCTCAGCTACAAGCGCTTCCGGCCAGACGTGTGGTCGCACATCAGGAAGCACGGGGTGGTGACCTGCAGCTCGGGGAACTTCGCCCAGGCGCTGGCGTACGCGACGGGTCGCCTGGCGGTGGACTACACCGTCATCGTGCCCGATCAGATAACGCCCGCCAAGATGGCCGGCATCACCGGGCACAATCCACTCGCGCGAATCGTCCGTGTCCCCTATGAAACGTGGCGGGACACGATGCTGACGGGAGCGCATCCTGATTTCCCGGGCTTCTTCCTCTCCTGCGAGACGGACGACTACGTGACGCAGGGCAACGGCACGATAGGACTGGAGATACTCCAGGACCTCCCCGCGGTCGACGCCGTCCTGGTTCCCTATGGCGGCGGCAACCTGACCTATAGCCTCGCCACCGTGTTCGCCGGGCATGACGTCGGCGTCTTCGCCGTCGAAATCACCACCGGCGCACCCCTGTCCGCCTCGCTGCGGGCGGGAGAACCTGTCGAAGTGGAATACAGCCCCTCCTTCGTGGACGGCATAGGGGCCAGCTTCGTCCTCCCGCAGCAGTTCCACCGGGTCAAGGACGTCATCGCCGGTGTCCTCACCGTGACCCCGCAGGAGGTCGCCGAAGCGCTGGGCTCGCTTCTACTCAACGACAAAATGCTGGCCGAAGGTGCCGGGGCGGCCGCCCTCGCTGCGGCATGCAAATACGCCAACGCCTATCAGTGGAGGCACCCGTGCGCCATTATCAGCGGCGCCACGATCGACCTCCACAAGCTGCTGGGCGTGCTGAACGACACCTCTGAGAACGGAGCCGAAGATGCTCACCATTGAACCGGCCAGCGCCGCCGTTGGCGCTCAGGTGACCGGCGTCTACCTTTCCGACGACCTGCCCGCGCACCACTGGGAAGCGATCAAGCAGGCATTCCAGCGGCACAGCCTGCTCGTCTTCCCCGGACAGGAGCTCACGGTCGAGGACCAGAAGAGATTCTGCCGCCGATTCGGCGACCTACTGGTACACGACCACCTGCTGCCGATGACGGTGGAGGGCCATCCGGAGTGCATGCGACTGCACAATGACGAGAACAACCCGCCCGGCCTCAACGCCTGGCACACCGACAACAGCGGCTGGCCCGATCCGCCTCTCGGCACCGTCCTCTACGCGAAGACGACACCCAGGGTCGGCGGTGACACCCTCTTCTCCAACATGTACCTGGCCTACGAGGCGCTGTCCGCGCCGATGCGGGAGATGCTCGGCCAACTGACGGCGACCCACGACGCCAAGAAGGCGTTCGGCGCCGACTACCCCGAACTGGGCGAGATGCTCAAGAAGAAGGCCATCGAGGTCAACGACAGGTTCGGCGGCGGCAAGGCCGTGCACCATCCTCTCGTCAGAACCCATCCGGAGACGAAGAAGAACGCTCTCTACATCTCGGAGCCCTACGTCACGGGCATCGACGGCCTGTCGGCGGCGGAGAGCCAGGCCATACTCGACTTCCTCTACCGGCACATCGAGACCAACGAGTTCATCTACCGGCATCGATGGCACACCAACGATCTCCTCATCTGGGACAACCGCTGCCTGCAGCACTACGCCGTCGCCGACTACTTCCCGCACGAAAGGCTGATGTACCGGATGAACATCCTGCAGGAAGAGAGCGGATAATGGACGACGTCCTGAGCGGCAATCCCGCTGCCCTGTCCTGTCCCGCGGCGGCCTACCACCAGACCCGCCAACAGGGTGTCCACTTCTCCGAGGCGATGAACGCCTATGTGGTCAGCTCTCACCACGACGTGCTCCGCGTCATTCTGGACGCGCGGACCTTCTCGTCCTCCAACGCACTGGGCGCTCCGGCGCCAGGGCCCGACAGCGAGATGTCCAACTACCTGCCTTACCTGCTGACCTCCACCGACCCAGAGCACGCCCGCCGCCGATCGATCGTCAACCGAGCGTTCACCCCCAGACGCATCGCCGGGCATGAAGCGGCCGTCACCGGCATCTGCCACCGGCTGGTGAACGCGCTCCGGCATCAGGACAGCGTCGACTTCGTCAACGATGTCGCGATCCCCCTGCCGATCTCCGCCATCATGCACGTCCTCGGCCTGCCCGAAGAAGACCGGCCCGACCTGCTGCGATGGTCCCAAGAACTCGTCCGCGCCACGGTTGGCGTGCGGGAATTCGACCCCGAGCAGATCGTCCCGCCAGGACGCCCCCTCGCCGCACGAATCGCCCAGCGCCTCAACAGCGCACGCAACGGCGTTCTGCCCCTCATCCACGAATCCGGCATCCCACCCGCCGATGCCGCCCGCTTCGTCATCGACCTCCTCGTGGCCGGGAACTTCACCACCACCGCCTATCTGACCAGCGCCATGCACATCCTCGCCCGCGCGCCCGAGCTCGCCGACCAGTTGCGCGCCCATCCCACGGACATAGCCGGATTCGTCGAGGAGACCCTCCGGCTGGAAAACCCCCTGCAAGGCATGTACCGGATGACGACCCGCGACTGCGAACTCGGCGGTGTCCCCCTCCCCGAAGGCACCCGCATCCTTGTGCTCTTCGGATCGGCCAACCAGGACCCCGCAGAGTGGCCCGACCCCGACACCTTCGACCCGCAGCGCGCCGACGCCGCCAACCACCTCACCTTCGGCCGCGGCACACACACCTGCCTCGGCTCAACCCTCGTACGGCTGCAGGGCCGACTGCTCATTCACACCTTCCTGGCCAACACCGCTCATTTCGAGCCGGCAACGCCGGAAATCACCTACCTACCCAATCCCATCTTCCGCTGCCCGACCGCACTCCACCTAAAGGTCACCTGGAAAGCGCCGACAGACCCATAAAGGTTGAGGCTCCACCGATCGCGCCGGACCTCGATGCCGCCGGTCCGGCGCGACCGGAAGGGTTCAATGTCCACCAGGCCGCACTTAGAGGCGCGGCAGTGCAGGAGCACGTGGACGGGCGCCCGGCCAGGGTGAGCGGTCAAGATATGTTTGATCTCCCCGGACGATCCGGGCGTTGAGATGGAACTCCTGGACCGCGATCACCACGGGCGGCTCCGTCTTCGTCCCGGCGATGTCGAACACGGTGATCTCCACGCCGTAGCCGCTCAGCACCTCGGCGCGCACACTGACTGAGCGATCGCCACGACCTGCCCCTAGATCCCCACACCCGACCCCACGCCCATGTACCCGTTGCTACTGCTCAACCGCTCGACCGCCGGCTGCAGTCGTCCTCCACCTCCATTTCAGGGTGACCGATAGTGGACGTCTTCGAACAGAAGATCGGTTGACGTATCACCGTTAGGAAGCGAGTGTTAACCGACTGTGGAGCTCCCAGCCAAGGGACAGGTGGGTATTGATGTCGGAATCCGCTGAGGACGTGGCCGCCCAAGGGGCACAGCAAAGCGAAGGATCATGGTTGGGGCGGGGCGTCGCGCTGTTCACTCCGGTGTTCGCCGTGGCGGCCGGGTGGCTGGCCGGGGTGGTCGCGCAGATCGTCCCTGGGGCTCACCTGGACGAGAACCAGGTCACCACGTTCATGGTCGCGGCAATGACGGCCGCTCTCGGCGCCGGATGGAAGTGGCTCCAGGGCTGGCAACAACACGAGCGCTTCGTCGCCGAGGGACGGGCGGCCCCGGTGAAGCAACGCCGCAAGGCACCCAAGTAACCCAGACACGACCCGTACCCAGGGAAAGCACACCCGTGAGCGCATAATTCCATACAGTAAGCATCCTTCTGTATACGCTGCATAAGCGGCTGGTTTCCGGCGGAGGAATGTGCTCCTGAGCGCCTTCGGCCGTTCACCTCATGGTTGTCTTCGGTTGGTAACTGTGGCTGTGTGAACACAGCGTTTCTTCGTGCGATCGCGGTGGTGAGTCTGGGGCTTACGGGGTGTACTGCCGCTACCGCGTCGATCTCTGACAAGAGCACGATGGTGATCGGGGTGAAGGCCGACCAGCCCGGACTCGGATTCAAGGACCGGAACGGCACTTTCCGCGGCTTCGAGGTCGATGTGGGCACGTACATCGCCCGGCAAATGGGGGCATCCCGTGTCACGTTCAAGACGGTGACGTCCGATGACCGGGAACGCCTGCTGAACAACCACACGGTCGATCTGGTCCTGGCCTCGTACTCGATTACGCCGGACCGTGCCAAGCTCGTCACTTTCGGTGGCCCCTATTACGTCGCCCACCAAGACATCATGGTCCGCGCGACCGAAAACCGGGTACGAGGCGTACGCGATCTGGCCGGACGAAGGATGTGCCAAGCGAGCGGATCGGTGTCCACCGACCGGATCACAAAGGGGTTGGGCATCCAGCCACGGCTCGTACAGTCACCTTCTTACAGCGAGTGTGTCACCAAGCTGCTCAACGGCGCCGTGGACGTGGTCTCGACCGGCGACCTGGTCCTGGCCGGCTTCGCGACCCGCTACGTGACCCGAGTGAAGATCATGAACGCTCCGTTCACCGACGAGCGCTACGGCGTGGGCCTCCGGCGGGACGACGTCGATGGCTGCGAGGGCGTCAACCGGGCCCTCACCGTCATGTACCAGGACGGGACGGCCGGCCGACTACTCCACAAGTGGTTCGGCCCAAGCAACCTCAAACTGACCGAGTCCATCCCCGAATTCGAGGGCTGCTCGTAGTGTCGGGAAGCTTCACTCTCCATCGGAGACTCGGTGATGCTCCCTGTGGTAGCGAATGCTTTCGAGGGAGATCTCATGCTTGACGTTGAGCTCCCCCATCTCCTCGCCATCAGCCTGGTCGATAACTCTAAAGTCATCTTCGATGGTGATCGAGCCAAACCTGAACAGGTCGCGGTGGTTCGAGCATAGACACAGCATGTTGTTGAAAGCATCAGCGCCTCGATGCGGCGGCTCCAGGCCACGGACGTATGCTACCCAGGCGAAAGGTTGGTCTCCGGGTGCCTCCAAGACGACGCCACAGACCTGGCACTCATAGTTGTAAAGTCGCTTGAGTTCTTCAGCACGGGCACGCGAGGCATAAACACCAGGCGCGAGCCGCTCGAACCGTCCCGGGGAAAGATCTCGACTCATGTGCTGAGATGTGTTGTCGGAGATCGTGTCTGCGATCCGTTCGAGTCGATACAGAAGCACGCTTGGCCCGTCCACACTTGGCTGGACGAAGTAGTCCGTGACCCTGAACAACCCGTCATAGCTGTAACCGACCTCGGGCGAGAAGTCGCGATTGCCGCCAGAACCGCGAACGACACGGACAGGCAAGCCTGTCGTCAGACTCTTAATGAGAGCCGCATTGCCCGTGTGCATCGGAGACTGATCCTTAACTTGTACACCGGTATTCGGGTCCCGTCCACCATGCCCCGTGTAGATGATCGTGTCGCCGTAGTCTTTGTCATCTTTGTAGCCACCGGAGACCACGATCGACTCGGCACCGCCCTTTTCGGCAGTCCCGCAGATGCCGGCCTGCAAAGGGCGATGGATACGGCTTCGACGCAGTTCTTGACGGTTTGGAAATCGTGCTCCAGGCTCGACACCAGAAATCGGCCCGTAGAACTCCTTGACGGGCACCAGGCTTCGCTCTCCCATGGCCTGGTTACGGAACAACCGAAGACTTGCACCGTAGTCTCTCTCCCTCCGCTGAGGGATGGGAAGACCTTTATCGCGGAGGACTTCCCGAACACCCTCAAAAAGAGTGTCAACGTCAAGAAGGTCCGGATGGTCAGGGACGCCGGTATTGATGAGATCAAACAGCGCGCCACTAAACGCGGTATAGGTGTCTCCTGATTGCGATGTCTTATTTTCAGCAGTTGATGCCATCAGGTAGACGCCAGAGAGATTAGCGCTGTTCGCGACCTCACCCGTCGAATCACCGCCGCTCATCACTCCGGCCGCAAGCCCAGAGTAGCAGCAATCTAGGATGACGAGTTTACGCTTTGCGCGGCTCATCCGCAGTTCTGTTCTAATGTAGTCGTACGCCACGGAACGGTACATGCGCCCATTATCTGACCCCACCAAAGTCAGATAGAGGTCGCTACCCGTCGAATGAACTAGCCCATGCCCGGCAAAGTAGACGATCAGCACATCGGTCGCTTCCTGCGCCGCTTTCGCAACCGGGTCAAGCATCTCCGCGATGGAGTCGGGATTAGAAACGACCTCACAGTGCTCGGCAGGGATACCGCATAGTTGCCCATCGGTGAGCAACCTGGCGAGCTCAGTGAGATTGTTGGCAACCGCCGGCAGTTGCTCCAAGTAGGTGTACCGACTCGTCCCGATGAGCACAGCGCGCGACCTGAGTGGATCCGGAAGCGTCATTCGTCTTTCTCCGCGAGGCTCAGGGCCTTGATGACCGCCTCTGGATCGGCGCCGGTGATGGTGACCTTAACATCTCCGCGCTCGACGGTGATCTGCGTCTCGCGACGCCGGGTTCTGCGCCAGCCGTTGATGGCATCGATCACGCTCGGCAGTTGAAGAGTGCTCGTCACGGTCAAGGTGATCAGGTCCAGCGCAGCGCCCATCTGGCCCTGCTCCGGCTGCTTCGACACGAGCTTCAGGTCCATGTCTTGGTAGATGACCGGCTCGCGGAGCAGCCACTGGTGGAGCGAACGCAGCTCATCGTCCGCAGAGTCTCCATCGATCCGAACGTTGATGGTCACGGATAACCCCCTGTCAGTCTGCGCACACGATCGTCGCAGACAGACCGACATGTCGGAATGTTCATGACGTTTGACGTGCCGGCGTACCGGGTCGCTCCAAGGAACCGCGGTGTGGACCCGAGTTCCCTTCGATCCGCTGGCTCGAACGGCCACGACGCGCACGCCTTGCACTCTTGTGAGCAATCCATGGCACCGGGGACGTAGGTGGGCCATACGGTTGGGCCATGTCTGAGCTTGCTCCTGGGGTCTACGAGAAGATCGTGACCGCTGAACTGCATCAGCGCCTGCAGTCGGTTGAGGGTGATTTGGTGCACCGTGACGGCCTGGAGACGCTCGACACCGAGGAGCTCCTCGTTCGGCATCTGGCGGAGCTGGTCCGGCGCGCCCTCAAGATCGCAGGGGGTGGTCAGGCGAGCGTCGGCGACCAGGTAGAGGCGGCAAATCGGATCAGCGAAGCGATCGCGTCCGTCGTTCCGGATGCGGCAGCCGCCGGCGACCTGCTGGCCTCCAGCCATGATGTGTTGCTCGGCGTTGCCAGAGGCCGCCTTCCTGATGGAACAGTTTGCTTCCCGGAACGGCCCGACATCCCCCTGTCGTCCAGCGCCCTTCTCGTCAACGGGCGAGACCAGCCGCAGATCGGACGAGAGGTGGTCAAGGAGCTCGCTTCGGCAGACCGTGTCGACCTACTCATAGCCTTCGTCAAGTGGCACGGACTCCGATTGGTCGAGGCTTCATTGCGAGACTTCCTCGACCGAGGTGGCATCCTGCGGGTCATCACTACGACCTACATGGGGGCTACTGAACTCCGCGCTGTCGAGCACCTAGCCTCGATGGGTGCTGAGGTCGCCATCTCCTACGACACCCATCGGACGCGGCTACATGCGAAGGCTTGGCTGTTCCATCGGAACTCAGGGCTAGACACCGCCTACGTTGGCTCGTCCAACCTTTCACGCGCCGCCATGCTGGACGGAGTCGAGTGGAATGTGCGGCTCGCACGTGCGGAGCAGCCGCACCTGGTTGATACTTTCGCGGCCACGTTTGACGAGTACTGGAATGACCCGGCCTTCGAGCGATACCACTCTGCGCGAGATCACGGGCGGTTGGCGGAGGCACTCGCCACTGAGCGAAGTGGGCCGCGAGACCTTCCCCTTCATGTGGCCAATATTGACGTCACTCCGCGGCCGTACCAGCAGGAGGTTCTTGATGCCCTCCAGGCCGCACGGGAGACTCATGGCCACTGGCGCAATCTTGTCGTGATGGCGACCGGAACGGGCAAGACTATCGTGGCCGCCCTCGATTACGAGCGGCTACGCGACCTGGGTAAGGTCGACTCATTGCTCTTCGTTGCGCATCGCAAGGAGATATTGACACAGAGTCTGAGCACGTTCCGCACTGTGTTGAAGAACGGTGCGTTTGGTGAGCTTCTAGTGGACGGAGATCGACCCTCACAATGGCGTCATGTCTTCGCGTCCATCCAGTCGGTGAGCCAGCTCCCAAATTTGACGCGCGACCGATTCGATATGGTGATCGTCGACGAGTTTCATCACGCGGCAGCTATCTCCTACAGTGCCCTTCTCGACCACGTCACTCCCATCGCCTTGCTCGGTCTTACGGCGACCCCCGAGCGGACCGATGGGGAAGACATCCTTCACTGGTTCGACGAGGGGCGTCCAACCGTCGAACTTCGACTATGGGAAGCACTGGAACGCGGCATGCTCGTACCGTTCCACTATTTCGGGATTCACGACGATGTCGATCTCTCCCACGTCAAGTGGCGACGTGGCGCTGGTTACGACATCAGCGAGCTCACCAATCTCTACACCGGACTCGATTCGCGAGTCGCTATGATCATCCGCTCTCTAGCAGAAAAGCTAGGCGACTCGAATGTTATGAAGGCGGTCGGCTTCTGTGTGAGCATCAAGCACGCCTCTTTCATGGCCGACCGCTTCACAACGCACGGCATTCCTGCGCTTGCCGTGACATCGCAGATGACCACCGAAGAGCGCGCTACCGCCCTTGAAAAGCTGCGAAACGGCGAGATCAAAACGGTCTTCACCGTCGATCTGTTCAACGAAGGTGTGGATGTCCCTGACATCAACACTGTTCTCTTCCTGCGTCCCACTGAGAGCGCCACAGTTTTCTTGCAACAACTTGGCCGCGGCCTTCGGCTGACCAGGGACAAGCCCGTCTCACCGTCCTGGATTTTGTTGGACACCAGCGCAAGGAATTTCGCTTCGATAAGCGGTTCACCGCGCTCACCGGCATCCGTCGAGGGCGGCTTGCGCAGGAGGTCAAGGCAGGCTTCCCGACCCTGCCGGCCGGATGCTCCATTGATCTCGACCGCGAGGTCAGCAAGTTGGTGCTCGCCAACATCAGGCAAGCGCTCAACATCCGCTGGAACGATCTCGCCTCGGAATTGGCTGGCCAGCCCCACCTCGACCTCGCCGGTTTCCTCAACGAGACGGGCCTGGAACTTGACGATCTCTACCGCGGCAGCCGCGGAGGCTGGGCCGCGCTACGCCGCGAGGTGGGACTCGACCCACGCCCGGTTGTTTCGGCGGAGCAAGACTCCGGGCTACGCAAGACCATCAGCCGGCTACTACACATCGATGACCCCGAGCGGCTCCAGTTCCTTCGCGAACTCCTCACACAACCAAGCCCGCCGAGTCTCCTAGAGGCCGACCTCCGTCATCGGCTCCTGCTGTCGATGCTGAACACCGCGTTCGATAGCCGCCAGCCGTCCAGGGCCGTCGAGGGGCATCTGGCGAAGCTATGGGCAAATCCGGCACGGCATGAGGAACTCCTTGAAGTGGCGGAGATTCTGCGCGGGAGGATCAACCGCCTCACTCCCGTCGTTGAGGAGATCGTCCATCTTCCCCTCCGGCTCCACGCTCGTTACAGCCGCGGCGAAGCCCTGGCGGCGTTCGGGATGGAGGTCTCTGGATCCATGGTCGCTGGCGTCCAGTGGTTGCCGGACCAACAGGCCGACGTGTTTCTCGTGACGATCAGCAAGAACGAGCGGCAGTTCTCGCCCACCACCATGTACAACGATCGCGCGATCAGCCGGACGCGCTTCCAGTGGGAGTCCCAGGGACGTACCCGCGAGCAGTCCGCCACTGGGCAGCGGTACATCAACCACGAGACGTTGGGCTCCACAGTGCATCTCTTCTTGCGCGAGACCAAGGAAGACGCCTACAACTACGCCGGTCCCATGAGCTACGTGGAGCACGAGGGCGAGCGGCCAATGCGCATCGTTTGGGAGCTGGCCCATCCGCTGCCTGCCGATGTCTTCCACTATGCAAAGGTCACCACCGGGTGACGGCTGTCGGGTCGGGAGAGTGTCGGTGGGGGTGGGT
>NZ_SMKU01000214.1 GCF_004349215.1 Actinomadura rubrisoli
CCGCAGGCCCCGTACCAGCCGCAGCCGTCGCCGTACTCCCAGCAGCAGCCCTGGGAGGTCGCCCCGCCGCAGCAGTACGAGACCACCGCCAACGGCGAGGCCGCCCCGCCCCTCGACGAGCTCCCGCCGTACCTCTCGGACCAGTACCTCCTCCAAGACCCCAACACCGGCCAGCCATACGGCCAGGACCCGAACGCGGGCGGCCAGCCGTACCCGCCGGTGGACCCCAACACGGGTCAGCCTTACGGCCAGGACCCCAGCGTGGGCGGTCAGCAGCCCTACCCGCCGGTCGATCCGAACACCGGCCAGCCGTATCCACAGGATCCGAACGCGGGCGGCCAGCCCTTCCCGCAAGGCCCGCCGATGAACCCCAACACGGGCCAGCCGTACGCGCAGGATCCCAACGCGGGCGGTCAGCAGCCCTACCCGCCGGTGGATCCGAACACAGGACAGCCCTACCCGCCGCAAGGTCCCAATGCGGGCGGACAACCGTACCCGCCGATGGACCCCAACACCGGCCAGCCATACCCGCCCATCGACCCGAACACTGGGCAGCCCTATCCGCCCGTCGACCCGAACACCGGGCAGCCCTACCAGCAGGGGCCCGGCGGGGAGGTCAGACCGCCGCAGCAGGGTTACGCATACGGACCGCCGCCGCAGGGGCCGCACGGCGCGTACCAGCAGATGCCCCCTGGACGGCCGGTCGGCCCGCCGCAGGGGCAGTACCCCGGCCAGCCGCCGCAGGATCCGCAGAGCACCGAGAGCCTCAGCTCGGAGAACCTGCTGGGCGAGCGGCGCATCGCGCCCTCGTCGGGCTGGCGGCGCGCGGTCTACAAGGCGACCGCGGGCAACATCCACCCCGGCGAGTCGCAGGGCGAGCTGCGCCGCAAGGACCTGGTCGCCCGGACGCGGACCGTCGTGGCCGGCGGGCACCACCGCGTGGCGGTCATGTCGCTCAAGGGCGGCGTGGGCAAGACCACCACGACGACCGGTCTCGGGTCGATGCTGGGCCAGCTGCGTGGCGACCGGGTCATCGCGGTGGACGCGAACCCCGACCGCGGCACGCTGTCGGACAAGGTCAAGCTGGAGACGGCCGCGACCGTCCGCGACCTGCTGAACAACCGCGACAAGATCCAGCGGTACGCCGACGTGCGGGCCTTCACCTCGCAGAACGTCGCGCGCCTTGAGGTGCTCGCGTCCGACCGCGACCCGGCGGTCAGCGAGGCGTTCAGCGCCGAGGACTACGCCGCCGTGGCCGTCGTGCTGGAGCAGTACTACTCGATCTGCATCACCGACTGCGGCACCGGCCTGCTGCATTCGGCGATGTCGGGGGTGCTGAGCCTGGCCGACCAGCTCGTCCTGGTGAGTTCCCCTTCGGTGGACGGTGCGCGGTCCGCGAGCGCCACCCTGGACTGGCTGGAGGCGCACGACCACGGCCACCTCGTCCGCAACGGCGTGGTGGTGCTGTCGATGGTCCGCAACCGCACGCGCAGCCAGGTCGACCTGGACAAGCTCCAGGCGCACTTCGAGAGCCGCTGCCGCGCGGTCGTCCGGATCCCCTACGACGACCACCTGGAGGAGGGCGCGGAGCTGGAACTGGAGCAGCTCGCCCCCGCGACACGCGAGGCGTACCTGAACCTGGCCGCCGTGGTCGGTGACGGATTCGCGTTCCAGCGCCCCCAGCCGTCCTGACCGGACGAAGGGCGCTTAGAGTCGCGATCCGTGGAGGACAGCGAGAGCGTGTACGTGGGTAAGGCGGCCCCGGACGCCGCGGGGGACCGGGGCTGGCTGCTGGGGCACTTCAAGCCGTCCGGCGACGTCCGGCACAGCGACGAGGTCGAGATCAAGTGGGGCGTCCACCCGAAGGGCGAGCGGCGCGCCCAGTGGACCACCGGTGAGAAGCGCACCGCGCTGCTCGTGCTGATCAGCGGCCGGTTCCGGATGGAGTTCCCCGGACGGGACGTGCTGCTCACCGAGCAGGGCGACTACGTGGTGTGGGGACGCGGCGTCGACCACTCATGGCACGCCGAGGAGGAGTCGGTCGTCATGACCGTCCGATGGCCGTCCATCCCGGGATACGCCGTCCCGGAAGCGTAGGGCCGCGCTTCACGGAAACCCCCGTGAACATGCGATATGCGGTCGATCGCAGCCTTCCGTGCCCGCTATCGTTGTCCGTGGTCACCTGGAGAGTTCGCATAGTGGACTAGTGCAGGCGCCTTGAAAGCGCCCAGGGCTGGGGACAGTCCTCGTGGGTTCGAATCCCACACTCTCCGCCAGGAAACTCCCGCCTCGTCCGTTACCCTCTTCCGCATGCCACAGACACCGAATGATCCCGCCGGGACGACGCACCAGTTCCAGACCTTCGCCAGCCAGGGCCAGAACGAGAAATCCTCCGGCCCCAGCATCGGCCTCATCATCGGCGCCGTCGCCGTGGTCGCCCTCCTAGCGATCCTCGTGGCCGCCCTGCTGATGATCTGACACAGGATGCGAACGGATCGTCCGGCCACCGTTCAGCGGCGAGCCTGGAGGACGGCCTCGGTGTACTGCTCCGTGGTCAGATCGTCCTGGTCGATTCCAAGGTCGGCCAGGACGGCGCGGACGTCCGCGAGCGCGGCGTCCACATCGTCCTCGGCGGCCACGGTCTCCAGCTCGACGAACGTGCCGTCGAGTTCCGGGACGGTGACCACCGTCGCAAGCATGTCCCGTCCAGCTGCGGTGAACCGGTAGTTCGCGCAGTGCTTGGTCAGGCGGACGTATTCGACGGCGCCGAGCGCCCGCAGAACGGCGTCGATCACGGCCGGGTCCGCGACCTTCGTCTCGTGCTCCGGCTTCGACCCGGATGCGGAGTCGACGGCCGCCTCCTTGTAGGTCAGCAGAGCGCGGCGCGTGCTGGACCGGTCGATGACCCGCAACCGCAACTCCCGGCCCTCGCTCGTGAGGGAGCCGTCCGGACGGTCGTAGTAGATGTCCCAGTACGTACTCACCTCCTCGGGCGCGCGGCCGCGGAGCCGCTCGCGCAGGGCCCCAGGGTCGCGAACGCGGGCTTTCACCTCAGCCTCGATCACCAGATCCCGCCCCCTTCCCCAGCCGCCGGGCGCGGCGCTAGATCGGTTCGGCTTCGACGCGCACCATGCTGGACCCCCGCCCCGCTGCCGTGATCCGGAAGCCTCGCGGGAGCCCTGGGAGTGGGAGGCCCGAGTAGCCTTCCGACGAGGGTGTGACCGGCGCGAGGTACGCCACGATCCGGTCGACGAGTCCGGCCGACGCGAATCGTTCGCCGAGGTCGGCGTGACCGGATAGCAGGAGTGATCGCACCCCACCGCCGTGGATTGACTTGAGTGCGGCTGCCGGGAGTTCTACGGCGGGGTTGATGTCACGTAGGTGCAGGATGCCGGGCCCGTGCGAGTCGGGTACCGCTTCGGTGACTCGGCCGTCCGGGCGAAGGATGGCGTCCGCGTGCTGCCGGAGCACCTCGGCGGCGAGCAACTCGTCAGGCAAAGCGCGGACAGCCGTGCCGTCCACCAGGTACGGCCAAGTGACCACCGGGCGTCCGCTGGTGGTAGCAGTCAACCAGGGGCCGAGCACGGTCAGCGCCTCGTCTTCCAATACGCCCGTTTCGACCGTGACGCCGGCGTCGCGGAGGACGGAGGCTCCACCGTCACCGCGTGAGGTGGGGTCCATGACGGCGATCAGCACGCGGTGCACACCTGCGTCGAGAAGGGCTTGACGACACGGTGGCGTGCGCCCGTGGTGGTTGCAGGGCTCCAGCGTCACAACGGCGGTGCCGCCTTGGGCGCGGTCACCTGCGGCGGCCAGGGCATTCACCTCGGCGTGCGCTTCGCCCTTCCGCAGGTGGTAACCCTCGCCGACGACTGCGCCCTCCTGGTCGAGGATGACGCATCCGACCGGTGGGTTGGGACTTGTCCGGCCAAGGCCGGTCGCTGAGATACCGATCGCGCGGCGCATCGCGGCCAGCTCGACGTGCGAGGGCATCAGGCTTCCCCGGTCAGATGCGCGAACAACTCGGCGACGGGTTCGGAGCGCTGATGGGATTCGAGCCCATCAGCGACGGCGGCGACCATGCCGCCGATTCTGGCCGATCCGCTGTCCTGGGCGATCGTCAGGGCCTCGCCCACCGCCTGGGCTGCCCGCTCGACCTGGTCATCGGCAAGGAGCGCCTCGGCAAGCCCAGCGTAGGCAACTCCGCGGTCCCGCTGATACGCGGCGGGGAGCGCCGCGAGCGCGTTCTCGAATGCGGGAATGGCCTTGCCGGGTTTGCCGAGTTGGGCCCAGCAGCGTCCGCGCTGCATCTCCAGGTAGGCGGGTGTGCAGAACGAACCGTGACCGGCGCTGGCGTCCGCGGTCTCGTCCGTCACAGCGAACGTGAGCGCCTCGTCGAGGGCACGGTGGCACCGGGTCTCGGCATGGTCTAGGGCGAGCGCGAGGGCGGTCTGCTGGAGGATCGCTGCCAGCATCGGGGACGGCTCCCCGCGCTGCTCGCGTCGGGCGTCCTCAGCAAGGCTGACCGGCGGGGCGATGACGGCTGCGTGCGCGATTAACACGTGGTGCTTGAAGAACAAGGTCGACTACTGAAACAGCGTGGCACCTTAGCTCTGGAGGGCAGCGTTGCGGAGGTCAGGTCACCTATCCGCTGTGAAACACGAAAGCCCTGCGCCTAGCCTGGAGTTGTCGAGACTCAGGAGGGTGCAGGGCCTATGGACGACCGTAGCATCGATCCCTCCGACCCGGATCTCACTGTTGGGCAGCGGATTCAGTATTACCGTGACCGGTGCGGCATGTCCCGGGACGTCCTCGGCGGCCTCGTCGGCAAGAAGGGCCGGTGGGTCAAGGCGGTCGAACGGGGCGAGATCCAGCAGCCCAAGCTCCCGATCCTGCTGTCCATCGCCGAGGCCCTGAAGCTTCGCGATATCTCCAAGCTGGTCGGCGGGCCGCCGCTCCCCACTGAGATGTTCCGCGGTCTCGGCCATCCCGCGCTCCCCGCGGTCCGGGACGCGATCAACGTTGTGGCTGTGTCGATGACGGAGCCTCCCCCGCCGCTGGCGCATCTTCAGGCCCGGCTCGACGCGGCATGGCGCGCCCGGCACGCCGCCCCCGATCACCGGACGGTCCTCGGCACACTGCTGCCCGAGATGATCCGGGACGCCAAACGCGCGGCCCGCACGTACGAGGGCGCCGACCGGCGGCGTGCCCTGGCGATCCTCGCCGGTGTCTACAACCTCGCCCAGTTCTTCGTGGCCTACCAGCCGTCCGCCGATCTTCTCTGGCGCATCGTTGAGCGGTCCATCATGGCGGCGGAGGAGTCCGAGGATCCGCGCGCTTTCGGTGGCGCGGTGTGGCTGGCGGCCCAGGCGCACCGGGACGCGGGGGACTTCGACGCGGCCGAGGCCGTCAACCGCGAGGGCCTGGAACTGCTCCGCCCCCGTCTTGACGATGCGGACGATGACCTGCGCGCCATCTGGGGAGCGCTCCACCATGAGGTTGCGTATACCGCTGCGCGGGCTGGACAGAGCGGCACGGCGTGGCATTGGTGGGATCAGGCCGACCGGATCGCACAGTCCTTGCCGTCCGGCCACTACGACCCTATGACGTCGTTTTCGCGGGTCATCATGGGCGCTCACGCGGTCACGATCGCGGTCGAGTTGCGGCAGGGCGGTGAGGCGCGCAGGCAGGCCAGGAAGACCGAGCGTGCCGCCATCCCGTCCCAGCCCCGGCGCAGTCGGCATCTGATCGAGGCGGCGAGGGCATGGCAGCTCGCCGGGGACAAGGGTGAGACGCTCAACACGCTGGGCAAGGCGTACACGACGGCGCCGGAGACGATCCGATACAACGGCTACGCCCGGCGCATGACCACGGAACTCGTGCACGAAGGCCCGGCAACGCTTCGGCAGGAAGCCCGGGATCTCGCCGACCGGATCGGGCTGCTCATCTGAGATAGGGGACAGGAATCCTGTCCCCTCCTTGCTGCGGGCGCTGTGACTCTATGTCACATGATGCACACGGATCCCGAGGAAGCCGAGGTTCTGGAGACGCTCACCCGGCTGCGCGCAGAGTTCGACAGCTGGCATTTCCGGCATCGGAGCGGAATCGCCATCCCGTGGCGTGCGCAGCGGCGGCACGAGATGCGCTGGAACGGCGGCATCCACACCCTCACGGCCCGCGATGCCAAGATGCCCCGGGAGTGGCTCCTTGAGGTCGCGATCCTGGACGGCTGGCGCACGAGGCGGTCGTGATGCGGGGGCCGTTCGAGGACACCGCGACCATTGACGTCACGTCGATCTGTGAGGCGGAGGCCCGCGAGCTTGAGCGCCGGTATGGGGTGGTGGCGTGGTGGGGCATCTTCACCTGCGCGTGGTGGGCGCTGGTCGATCGCACGTGGTTGGTCGAGGCGCCGACGCCCGCCCGGCTCGGCGAGCAGATCCTGGCCGCGCGGAGGCGAGCGGCATGAGATCAGCAGGTGTGCCGGGACGTGACGTTCGCGACGTTCTACCCCGAGGGCGATGGCTGGTGGCGCGCCAGCACCAGGCGCGGCGTCCGCGAGTTGTGGGTGCGGCAGGAGACGCCGGAGCCGTGGCGGGAGATTGTCGAGCGGCTGCCGGCCCATCGAGCTGGGACGGCGCGGCCGAGGCACTGACCGCTGCGTAGGCCGCGCCGTCCCATCTATCGCCGCGGCCCCGGATTCCTAGCGCGGATGCCGGCGGCGCGCATCACATCCGCAACGTGATGAGGAGTTTTCATGCAAGTCGACAAGCCCCGCGGACTCGATGAGTTCTGTGATCTAGGGGCGCAGATGTACGGGCCCGTGGACGCGGTGTACGTCGAGCTACGCACCCGCGCCCCGCTGGTGGACGCGGACATGGGCGAGCGTGGACGGGCGCGGCTTCGACACGTCCCTGGGGGCCAGGGTTGTGACCGTGGTCCGGCTGCGGCGGATCTGGTGCCCCGCGACGTGGCTCCAGGGGACGTTCTGTGATCGCCGCCGACTATCTCGATCTGCTCGCGCGGGCGCTGGCCACCGAGGGGTGGACGGTGCGTCCTCGCTACGAGCAGGCGCCTGAGCGGTTGCATGTGCTGTCGCCCAGTCTTCCCGTGGTCGGGGAGAGTGTCCGCGTCAAGGCGGGCGTGGGCGGGGTGCCCTGGTTCGTCGACTCCACCGGCGATCCGCTGGCCCCTTGCCATGATCTTCCGCGGGCGGTCGCGGAGATCGGTGCGCGGCTCGCGCCGGACGCCATCGTGGCGGCCGTTCGGCGCGCGGCCAGCGCCGAGAAGGACGCGCCCCCACGCGGCCTGATCAGCCGGCTCCGGACCTCACTGGGGCGGACCTGATGGAGGGAGCCTGACCGGCTGGAGGCCGGGTCGTGCGGTCCCCCTGACGCGCTGTACGCCGCGATCCGGCGGCGCGCCCTGCAGATCGCCGCAGCCTGCGCTCGCACCCCCGACCTTGTTTAGCGGCCGGTGCTGGAGAAGTGTTGGTAGTCCTTGACGCCGTTCCAGTTGCCGCCCCAGCCCCAGCCGATCGAGGCGAAGGCCTTGACGACCCTGTCGCCGGCGTGGATGACCCCGGGGTCGCGGTTCTTGCGGTTCCCGTACTTCACGCAGTCCTTGTGCTCGATCTTGCCGCTGGCGCTGACGTAGGGGTTCTCGCAGGTGTTGAGGTCGACCGCGAGGCCGTAGGCGTGCTGGGACCAGGTGCTCGACCCGGTCGCGTTGCGGCAGTTGAAGGCCGAGGTGTTGCCGGCCTCGATCGAGTCGAAGTCGCTGCCCTTGTAGACGTCGACCGGCTCGATGCGCCTGATCGGGTAGCGCATGTCGTACAGCCTCCTGAAGACCTTGACGAGGTCCTCGGCCGCCTTCGCGTTGACGACCAGCCTTCCGTCCGGATGCGGCTTGCGGTCCATGCCCCAGAAGGTCATCTCGATCATCCGGAGCCCGGACGGCGCGACGGGGCAGCCCTTGCGCCATGAGTACCGCAGGTCCTTGGCCGTCACCCTCTTGATCTCCGCCTGGAAGCCCTGCGGCTTCGCGGACGGCGAGGCCGCCCCGGACGGCGGGGTGGCGGGCGTCGCCGATCCGCTCTTCCCGGAGTCGTCGTCGGATCCACGGCCGCAACCGGTCGTGGCGGTCGTCACGGTGATGAACGCGGCCACGAACGCCGCGGTGCGGAAAGGCCCTCTGCCTGGCATCTCCGCAGGATCGCACGCCGGGTGCCCTTCGCGTTGGACCCTGGATTCGCTACGGTGCGGTTGAGGGCGCGCACGCCGTGACGGGGCCGGGGCGGACGCGCCGGGAAACGTCGTCTAGGCGCCGGGCATGTCATCCCCGGCATCCACCGGCCCAGGGAGCCGGCATGTCGGATTCTCAGGAGAGGGATCTCCCGAGCCTCGAAGACGACATCTTCGCCGTGGCGCACAGCGTGGAGGTCGAGCAGGCGGCGGAGGTGCGGCCGCGGCTGCTGCTGCGTTCCGAACGCGTCCAGGAGTTCTTCGAGCGGACGCGGACGCTCGGCGGCCGCGACATCGGGGCGACCGCGGCGGGCTTCGTCACGTTCGTGTTCGTCGACGCCGTGATGATGTACGCGCCGCTGATGACGAGCCGGAGGCCGAGCCTGCTGCCCCAGTTCGTGACCCTGCTCGTCCTGGCGTTCGGGCTCGGCGGGCTGCTGGTGTGGAAGGTCGGCGGCCGGTGGCGTGCGGTCGGCGTCGGGATGATGCTCGCCTGGGTGTTCCTGACGCTGGTCTCCGTGGGCTTCCTCACGGGAGTGAGCGTCACCCTGTAGGCGCGGCGCCGAGGCGCTTCATCACGGCGGTGAAGGCGCGGCCGATGGCTTCGAGGTCCTCGGGCTGGATCACGTCGATGAAGAACGTCCGGACGACCTCGACGTGGTCACGGGCGGCCCGTTCGAGGGCGGCGAAGCCCTCCTCGGTGAGATGGGCGTAGACGCCGCGCTTGTCGTTGGGGCAGCTGTCCCTCTTGACCAGGCCCTTGGACTCCAGGCGCGAGCAGGTGTGCGACAGGCGGCTGCGCGACTGGCTGGCGTTCTCGGCCAGCTCGGCCATCCGCAGGCGCCGCTCGGGCGCCTCCGAGAGCCGGACGAGGATCTCGTACTCCGACACCGACAGCCCGTGCCTGGTCTTGAGGTCGCGGTCCATGATCTCGGTGATCCGGACGCTGCCGTCCACGTAGGCCCGCCAATCGCGCTGCTGGGTGGCATCGAGCCAGCGTGGTTCGCTCATGGGACGAGTATAGGCCACATGTTGAATGTTCAACTAATCATGGCTACCGTCTCCGTATCAGGACGGTACACGCGGTGTCCGTACGGGGAAATAGTTGAAGAATCAACTACGTTACACCGGCATCGCCCTCCAGCCGGAGGGCGAGCCCGGAGCACCGCCGAACCGATCGGAGACACCGATGCCCGCCGTGAAGGCCGACCCGCTGACCCTGCCGCGCCTCCCGCTGCTTCCCGAGGACGACACCGACTGGCGCCGCGTCGCGAAGGTCGTGACCGCCAAGCGCCACCTTGAGGGCGAGGGCTTCCAGGTCCGGCGCCCGTTCCCCGGCATGGACCTGTCCCTGGCCGACCCGTTCCTGCTCCTCGACCACATGGGCGCGGTGGAGTACGCGCCGGGCGAGGCGAAGGGCACCCCGTGGCATCCGCACCGCGGGTTCGAGACCGTCACCTACATCATCGACGGCGCCTTCGAGCACCAGGACACCACCGGTGGGGGCGGCCTCATCGCCGACGGCGGCACTCAGTGGATGACGGCCGCGTCCGGCATCCAGCACATCGAGCAGCCGCCGCCGGACCTCGTCGCCAAGGGCGGTCTGTTCCACGGCGTCCAGCTGTGGGTAAATCTGCCCCGCGCCCAGAAGTGGGTCGCGCCGCGCTACCAGGACATCAGGGCGCGCGATGTGAAGCTGCTGGCCGCCGACGACGGCTCGTCGCTCGTCCGCGTCATCGCCGGGTCGGTCGGGGGATACGACGGGCCGGGCGTCACGTACACGCCCATCAACTACCTGCACGCGACCGTCGCGCCGGGTGCGCGCCTGACCCTGCCGTGGCCGCGCGAGTTCAACGCCATGGTGTACGTGCTCTCCGGGCGCGGGACGGCGGGCGTCGAGGAGGCCGGGCTGGACGAAGGACAGCTCGGCGTCTTCGCGGGCTCCCACCACAAGGGCTCGGGCGACGGACTGGTCGTCCGCGCCGCAGGCACGCAGCCGCAGGCCAGCGCCGGTGGGTGGGAGATCCTCGTTCTGGGCGGGCTGCCGATCCGGGAGCCGGTCGCGCGGTACGGGCCGTTCGTGATGAACACCCGGGACGAGATCGTCCAGGCGTTCGAGGACTTCCAGGCCGGACGCATGGGGACGGTCCCGGCGGAGAAGGTCCCGCACCGCTCGGCCGCCGACGAGCCCCTCTCCTGACCCTCCACGGCGGTGTGCCGCGGAAGTTGGCGGGTTCGGGTGACGGAGGGGAGGGCATGCGCTAGTGTGTTCGAGTAGTCGAACAGAGATTCGACTGGCTTGGTCGATGAACGCGCTCGCCCGGGAGGCGACATGGTGGCGACGGTGGCCGCGGGGGGCCTCGAAGGCGCGGCGCGCTGCCGCCGCCCGCCGCGCGCGACACGCCGTAGCGGTTTCTACGCAAATCTACGGCCACAGCTATATCGCCTCATAGAGTCCGAGACCGTGGACCCCGTGCGCAATCCCTATGCCCCTGGCGCCGGGCAGCGCCCCCCGGAGCTGGCCGGCCGCGACCGTGAGATCCAGCAGTTCGAGGTGGTCCTCGAACGGGTGGCCCGGGGCCGCCCCGAGCGCAGCATGATCATCACCGGGCTGCGCGGGGTGGGCAAGACCGTCCTGCTCAACGCATTCCGCTCGATGGCGATCCAACGGCTGTGGGGCACCGGCAAGATCGAGGCGCGGCCCGACCAGTCGATCCGCCGCCCGGTCGCCTCCGCCCTGCACATGGCCGTCCGGGAGCTGGCGCCCCGGCACCGCGCGCCCGACCGCATCGAGGGGTTCCTCGGCGTGCTCAAGGCGTTCGCGCAGGCCGGGGAGGAGCCGTCCGGCCGGGCCAAGGCGCGGGCGCACCGCTGGCAGCCCGGCATCGACGTGCCCGCCTCGCGCGGCCGCGCCGACTCCGGCGACCTGGAGATCGACCTCACCGAGCTGTTCGTCGACGCCGCGTCCGTCGCGACGGACGTGGGCGCCGGCATCGCCCTGTTCGTCGACGAGATGCAGGACATCCCGGCCGACGACGTGTCCGCGCTGTGCGCCGCCTGCCACGAGCTGTCGCAGAACGGCGGGCCGCTGATCGTGGTGGGCGCCGGCCTGCCGCACCTCCCGGCCGTCCTGTCGGCCAGCAAGTCCTACTCCGAGCGGCTGTTCCGCTACGCCCGCATCGATCGGCTCGACCGCGAGTCGGCCGACGTCGCGCTGCTGGCGCCCGCCGAGCGGGAGGAGGTCACCTTCACCGAGGACGCCCTCGACGCGCTGTACGGCGCCGCCGACGGCTACCCCTACTTCGTCCAGGCGTACGCCAAGGTCGTCTGGGACGTCGCGCCCGACACGCCCATCACCGCCGACGACATCAAGGTCGCCGCGCCGGAGGCCGAGAGCGAGCTCGCCGTCGGCTTCTTCGGCAGCCGCTACGAGCGCGCGACCCCGGCCGAGCGCGACTACATGCGCGCGATGGCCGGGCTCGGCGACGACCCAGTTCCCACCTCATCGGTCGCCGAGGAGCTGGGGCGCAAGCCGTCCAGCCTCTCGCCCGCCCGCGACGGCCTCATCAAGAAGGGCCTGATCTACAGCGCCGAGCGCGGCATGGTCGCGTTCACCGTGCCGCACTTCGGCAAGTTCCTCCGCTCCCAACCCGCCTGACCGCTACACCGCTCTAAAGCTCTCTAGCCGCGGTGCTAGAGAGCGGTAGAAAGACGCATCGAACCACGTCGTCCGGAAAATATACGGCTCTCTAGAACTGATCGTAGAGAGCTGTAGATTCTCCTCGCCTTGCCTCTGGGTTTCTCTAAGCATTTCTAGGATTATTCGTAGAAAGCCTTATAGAGGCGAAGAGCGCTCGCATGCCTGAGAGTTGTTACGAGAAGTGAGATGGGTATAACCCCCCGTGCATCGCCCCCAAAACGGGAGCGAAGTCGACATCGGGGGAAACATGACGAACGAGCAGGATCGCTACCGGAATCAGGATCCGGACGACCAGTACTCGTCCCGGGACGAGGTGTCGTCCTCGATGGACGAGGACGAGCGCTTGACGGGGCGCGGCGGCACGTCCGACTCCGAGGGCGGATACACCGCCGAGGGCGGCCGGTTCTCCAACCAGGACGACGACCAGTACTCGTCCGGCATGGACGACGACCGGCCCCGCCGAGGCGGAAAGCACGCTCGCCGCGACGACGACGCCCGCGCGAACCGCCCAGACCAGATGGACGAGTCCGAGGACAACTGGTGACCGCCCTCCCCTGACCGCCAACCGGGCACGGGCCGCATCCGATCGCCCGGATGCGGCCCTTGGCTAGGGTTCGCGCGGGGGCAGCCGCAGCGTCGAACGGACCTCCGGACGGGCGGACGGGTCGGGCGTGTGCGCCGGAGACCGCTCCAGCAGGCGCAGCGCCTCCTCCACCGCCCGCAGCAGTTGCGTGTCGTCGCCCTTCGCGTGGTCCTGCGGCGTGATCTCGACCTCGATGTCCGGGTCGGTCCCGTAGTTCTCGACCCGCCATCCCACGTCGTCGAAGGCGAACGAGAACTCCGGCTGCGTCGTGACCGTCCCGTCCGCGAGGCGGTGCCGCGGCCGGATCCCCACCACGCCTCCCCACGTCCGCCGCCCGACGAGCGGCCCCAGCCCGAGCAGCTTGAACGCGTGGCTGAACAGGTCGCCGTCCGAGCCGGTCCGCTCGTTGATGATCGCGACCATCGGGCCGCGCGGCGACTCCCTGGGGTACGGCGTGGGCACGCCCCAGCGCGGGAAGTTGTAGCCCAGCCGCCGCCGGGCCAGCTTCTGCAGCAGCAGCCCCGAGACGTTCCCTCCGCCGTTGAACCGGACGTCCACGATCAGCGCCTCCCGGTCGTACTCGGCGAGGAAGCCGCGGTGGAACTCGGCGAATCCGTCCGCGCCCATGTCCGGGACATGGATGTAGCCGACCCGGCCGCCGGTCCGCCCGTGGACGAGCGCGCGGTTGGCGGTGACCCAGTCGCGGTAGCGTCCGGCCCGCTCGTCCGCGAGCGTCCGGACGACGACGGTGAACGGCTCCCCGGCGCCGCGCCGGATCGTCAGCAGCACCTCCGCCTCCGCCTGGTTGACCAGCCGCTCGCCCGGGACGACGCCGCCCGCCGCGACCGGCTCGCCGTTGATCGCCACGACGGCGTCGCCCGGCCGGACGTCCACCCCCGGGCGGTTCAGCGGCGACGTGGCGGTGACGTCCCACGGGTCGCCGCCGACGATGTGCTCGATGACGAACGCGCCGTCCTCGATCGTCCAGTTCACGCCGAGGAACCCCTGGTCGTACCTCGGACGGCGACGGTACTCGCCGCCGCTCTCGTACGCGTGGGACGTGCCCAGCTCGCCCTGCATCTCCCAGAGCAGGTCGGAGAACTCGCCCCGGGTCGTGACCCGGTCGACGAGCGGCAAGTACCGGCGGTAGACGGCATTCCAGTCGATGCCGGCCATGTCCTCGTCCCAGAAGTGCTCGCGCTGCAGCACCCACGTCTCGCGCAGCATCTGCCGCCATTCGACCGCCGGGCAGACCGACACCTTGACCCGGCCGAGGTCGACCCAGCCGCTGCGCCGCCCTGGCCTGTCGTCCTGGGGCTGCTCGCGGCCCGCCGAGACGAGCCGGAGGCGCGAGCGCGAACGGTAGAGCAGGGTCGCGCCGTCTCGCGCCAGCCAGAAGTCGCTGACCTCGCGTAGCCGCGTCTGCGCCTGCTGGGTGCCGAGGTCGAAGACGTCGACCCGTCCGAGCGGGGGCTCGTCACCGCGCCCGCCCTGCACGGGGAAGACCGAGTACAGGACCTTGCCCCTGAGCCCGGCGATCTTTCCGTACCGGCCCTCGCCGACGGGGAGGGCGACGACCCGCCGCTCGATCCCGTCGAAGTCGATCGCCGGCCGCGCCTCGGCGCCCGGCCGCAGGGCCGGGTCGGGGTCCTCGCCAGGTGCCTCAGGCGAGACAGCCGGGTCGGGGTCCTCACCGGGTGTCTCAGGCGAGGGCCCATCGCCCGTCAGCGGACGCGGCGCCGCGACGAACGGCGAGCCCACGTCGCGGCGCAGCGTGATCGCGTACGGCCGGGCCCCGAGGGGGAAGCCGCGGTCGAACTGGAGCGTGTCGGCGACCGGATTGAACACCCGCTGCCCGATGAAGTAGAGGTACCGGCCGTCCGGATCCCAGGCGGGGGCGCGGTCGTGCAGGACCGGTCGGGTCACCGGCATGGCCAGCCCCGTGCCAGCGTGGCACACCTTGATCGCCGTGGTCTGGGCGGTGTCGGGGCAGGCGTAGGCGATCCACTCCCCGCCGGGCGACCACGCCGGCCCGGTGATCGCCCCGTACGGGCTGACGTCCAGCGGGACCGGTTCCAGCGGCCCGCCGGTGAGGTCGAGCAGGTACAGCTCGTTGCGGTGGTTGGTGAAGGCGACCCGGTCGGCGGCGGGGGACGGCGCCAGCTCCAGCACCCGTCCGACGTCACCGGCCGTCTCGGCGTGCGCCGCGTCCCGCTCGCCGTCCGCGGTGAGCACGACCAGCCGCTCCCGCCCGTCCTCCCCCGACGCCGCCGCGATCAGCCGCCGGTCGTCGTTGAACCAGGTCAGCAGCCGGTAGCGGACGCCGTCCTGGCGGCCGTGCTGCCGGACGGGCCCCTCCCAGGCGCCGAACGAGTACGCCTTGCCCCGCGTCGTGATCGCCAGGCCGTCGCCCGCCGAGTTCACCGTGGCGGAGTCGAGGTAGTCGGCGGCCGGGACGAACCGCCGGTTGCGCTGGGTGCGCGAGCTGCCGAGCCGCACGTCGATCCGGCGCGGGCCCCGCCCGGCGGGATCGTCCGGATCCAGGACGTACAGGTCGGCGGCGGCGTGGTAGACGAGCCGCCGCCCGTCGTCGGCGAGGTTGCGCGCGTAGTAGTCCTCGTGGGCGGTGTGCCGGCGCAGGTCCCGACCGTCCGGGAGGCAGGAGTAGACGTTGCCGATGCCCTCGTGGTCGGAGAGGAAGTAGATCCGGCCGCCGACCCAGCAGGGCGCGGCGAGGTTGCCGTCCAGGGAGATCAGCCGCCGGAAGCCGCCGGAGCCGTCCGGGTCGATCCACAGGTCCCCGGCCGTCCCGCCGCGGTAGCGCTTCCACCGGGCGGGGTCGGCGGTGCTGCGGCCGATGACGATGCCGCCGTCCGGACCGTAGGAGGCGCTGGTGGCCGGGCCGAACGGCAGATGGACGGGCACACTCGCGCCGCTGGGATCGATCCGGTGCAGCCAGTCGTAGCGGTGGAACGGCTGGCGGACGTCGCAGGCGTAGACGATTCCGCTGGACGGGTCCCAGCCGGTGATCGTGCACGACGTCCCATGGAAGGTGAGCCGCCGCGCCGCGCCGCCCGCCGCGGGCATGACGTACACCTCCGCCGGCCCCTCCTCGCGCCCGACGAACGCCAGCAGCCGCCCGTCGGGGGAGAGCCGGGGGTAGGCGGCCTCCGCGACCCCGGCGGTCAACCGGTACGCCCGGCCACCGTCGACGGGCACCGTCCACAGGTCGTCCTCGCACACGAAGACGACGTCGCCGCCGCGGATCGACGGAAAGCGCAAGTATCCGCCCGCGGCCAGGCCCTCCGCAGCCCGGCCCTCCCCCGATGCTGTCTCTT
>NZ_SMKU01000215.1 GCF_004349215.1 Actinomadura rubrisoli
CCCCGATGCCGGTCCATCCCGCGCCCCCCGCTCTCACGGACACCCCGCATGCCTTGAGCGACCACGGTGTCACGACCGGGGGGCCGGGCGGTATCCGTGTGAACCCGCACAGTCAGCGAGGGCTTGAGAGGCCGGTGAGAGGCCGGTGAAACGCCGGCGTCCAAGGCTGATCCCGACGGCGAGGGAGCCTCGCCCGTTCCCGACAGGAGGCAGACAGTGCCGGACAGCACCCAACTCGACGCCGGATTCGGGTCCAGCCCGACGGAGGCGGTGTCCGCCACCTCACCGCCCGGCCGTCCGCCCGCCCGCGGCGAGATCGTCGCGGGCCTGGACTGGCCGGACGAGGCGACCGCGTTCGCCGCCCGGCAGGCCGCGACCGCCAAGTCCGAACCGGTGCGCGCCGAGCACCGCGCCGAGGCCGCGGCCTGGCTCCAGGACAACGCCCCCGCCCAGGACGACCCGGGGGCGCTGATCGACGCGATCATCGCCCGCGCCCTGGCCCACCCCGACCAGCAGACGCTCCTGCAGACCCAGGTCCTCCTGACCGAGCTCGGCCGCGACCCGGAGATGACCGCCCTCATCAACGACCGGATCACCGGCGAGATCATCCACCGTGTCGCCGACCTCAGCCGCACGGGCCGTCCCGACCAGACCGAGGAGGGCTGACCATGACCGTCAGCGCCACCGGCGTGTTCTACAAAGAGCCGAACCAGGCCGGCGAGAGCATGTACATCTACCTCACCGAGAACGACCGCTACACCCACGAGAACGGCAAGAACCTCCAGGACGACGGGTTCTACGGCCAGATCAACTCGGCGCGGCTGTTCAGTTCGAGCGTGCGGGACACCAGCCTGACCTTCTTCTGGGAGGACCAGTTCAACGGGCCCTTCGTCCAGCTCACAAGGCCCAAGGGCTCCGTGCAGGGCGACATCTGGGTGACGGGGGCGGTGCACAGCTACCTGCTCACCGGCACCGCGAACGGCGGCGCGAAGGAGGTCAGGCTGAGCTACCGGGACCTGTTCTTCCAGGACTGGATCGCGATGATCGACCAGATGAAGGGCGACTCGATCCGCCGCGACTTCGATCCGATCCTGACGTGGGAGATGTTCCCCGCCGACCCCCGCTACACCGCGCTCGACCCGAACCTGACCTACCTCAAGGTGCACCAGGACCTCATGGCCCTGGTCCCCTGGCCGTACACCGACTACCACATCTGGATGGAGTACTGGATCTACCTGTACCCCACCGGCAACGGCATCCGGTGCACGGTCCCGCAGTACGGGTGGTACGTCGACGGCGGCGCCCTGCACGACAACGTCCGCGACCGTTTCGTGTGGCGGGTCAGGGACGGGGCGGCGACCCTGCGGGACAGGGTCAACGCCAAGCTCGCCCAGTTCGACGGCATGGCTCCGGGCGGGATCCACGACATCTACTACCTGCCCGGCAAGCAGCCGCAACCGCCCACCGACACGGTGCGCGGCCACACCCACGACGACGTCACCGTCGTCGTCGCGATCAACTAGGGGACTAGTCGATGTCGGCCGGGCGGACCTCAAAGGGCGGCCGTGACCCGGGCCCTGTGCTCGGCCGGGGTTCCCCAGGCCGAGTGCAGGGCGCGCGCCTTGCGGATCCACAGCGACGGGTCGTACTCGTCGGTGTAGCCGATGGCGCCGTGCACCTGGAGGGCGGCCTTGGCGGTCCCGTACGAGGCGTCCGACGCGGCGACCTTGGCGGCGGACACGTCCCGCGCGAAGTCCGGGGTGCCGTAGGCCAGGGCCGCGCCGTAGACGAGCGGCCTGGCGAACTCCAGCTCGACCATGGCGCGCGCGAGGCGGTGCTTGATCGCCTGGTACTCGCCGATCGGACGGCCGAACTGCCGCCGCGTCCTGGCGTACTCGACCGACACCTCCAGCAGCGCCCGTCCGATCCCGGTCTGCTGCGCCGCGCACAGCAGCGCCCCGAAGTCGGAGATGCCGGACGGTGCCGGGGAGACCGGGAAAAGGCGGCGCGCCGGATCAAGGGAGGCGACGGGCTCGCCGGCCACTTCGCGCTCTTCCTCCGGCAAAGGTAGGGGGGAGCCGTCCACCGCGAGCACCAGGTCGGCGGCGTCCGCGTCCAGCGCGTACGGGACGGCGAGCGAGACGACCGCCGCGCCCTCCGCGATCCGGGGAAGCCAGGTGGCGTCGCCGGTGCGGCCGAGCAGCTCCGCCGCCGCGAGGGTCTCCACGTACGGGCCGGGCGCCGCCGACCGGCCCAGCTCCTCCATCGCGACGACCAGTTCCACGGGCAGGAGCCCGGCGCCGCCGTGCTCCTCCGGGACGGCCACCGCGAACACCCCGGCCTCGGCGACGGAGGCCCACAGCGCCCGTCCCGGCGCGCCGTCCCCGGCGGCCCAGGCCCGCGCGGCCTTGGCCGTGCCCGCCTCCGACAGCAGCGCGCGCAGCGTCTCCCCGAACATCCGCTGCTCGGCGGAAAGGACGAACTTCACCGCGACCCCCTCGGCAGGCCGAGCAGCCGCTCGGCGATCACGTTCAGCTGGATCTCGTTGGTGCCCGCGTAGATCGGGCCGGCGAGGGAGAACACGTAGCCCTCCAGCCATTCCGAGTCCAGTTCGCCGTCCGGGCCGAGCACGTCGAGCGCCGTCTCGTGCAGCGCCACGTCCAGTTCCGACCAGAAGACCTTGTTGAGGCTGGACTCGGCACCTATGTCCTCGCTCCGCGAGATGGTCTCGAAGCCCTTGAGCCGGTAGGCGCGGGACCTGATCCAGGCGTCGGCGACGCGGTCGCGGAGCGCCGTGTCGGACGGGTCGGCCCGCTCCCTCCACAGCTCCACCAGCCGCTCGGCCGCCGCCGTGAACCGTCCCGGGCTGCGCAGGGTCAGCCCGCGCTCGTTGCCCGCCGTGCTCATCGCGACGCGCCAGCCGTCCCCGGGCGTCCCGATGACGTCCTCGTCGGGCACGAACACCCGGTCGAGGAACAGTTCGGCGAACGCGGGCTTGCCGTCCAGCCGCCCGATGGGACGCACCGTCACGCCCTCGGCGTCGAGGGGGAACATCAGGTAGGTCAGGCCCTTGTGGCGCGCCGATTCGGGATCGGAGCGGAACAGCCCGAAACCCCGGTCGGCGAAGGCGGCCCGGGAGCTCCACGTCTTCTGCCCGTCCAGCAGCCAGCCGCCGTCGGCGCGGGTGGCGGTCGCGCGCAGCGCCGCCAGGTCGCTGCCCGCGCCCGGCTCCGACCACGCCTGCGCCCAGACCACCTCCCCGGCGGCCATCGGCGGCAGGATCCGCCGGAGCTGCTCCGGCGTGCCGTGCTTGAGCAGGGTGGGCGCCAGCAGGTTGATGCCGTTCTGGCTGACGCGGCCCGGCGCGCCCGCCGCGTAGTACTCCTCCTCGAAGATCAGCCACCGCAGGACCGGCAGGCCGCGCCCGCCGTACTCCACGGGCCAGGACACCGCGCCCAGCCGCGCCTCGCCGAGCGTCCGCTCCCACTCGCGGTGCGCCGCGAAGCCCTCGCCGGTCTCCAGCGACGGGAGCGGCTCGGCGGGGACGTGCGCGCGCAGCCACGCCCGCACCTCGGCGCGGAACTCCTCGTCCGCCGGGTCGAAGTCAAGATCCATCCGATGCCGCCTTCATGCTCTGGGCACTCTCCCCGGCCAGCGGGTCGCCACCCGCGTCTCCCGTGTTTCTAACAACTGTTTGGTAGGGTAACCGGTCCCGCAACCCCCGTCCGCACCCCCTCCCGTCCATCGGGATCGCGCAGGTCACGGCCGCGTGGATGGATTTCTTCGCCTCCGCCGGAAGAAATTTTCGGCGGCCGGGCGCCTCCGGATTGACGTCGGGCTCTGACATCGTCCGCAGGGCGCCCGGCGCGGGTCCGGCCGCGTGGCGGGCCGAGGGGTGGGGCGCTCGGAGATGGAACGGTCCATACCTTGACTCGCGTGACTGACTCCGGACCCGGGCTGACGGACTATGTGCACGTCAGATGGATGTTTGACCGGGATCGAGCAAACTTCTCCCGACTAATGACTGAAGTCGCGCACGGGTGCTACGTTCCCCTGCGTGACATCAAGCAAGCGGCGTGCGCAGATCGTGTCCTCGCTGCGTACGAAGGGTGCGGCGTCCGTCCGGGAGCTGGCCGAGAGCCTTCAGGTGAGCGAGTCGACGATCCGGCGCGACCTGGACCTGCTCGACCGCAACGGCGAGCTGCTCCGCACCTACGGGGGCGCGGCGCTGTCGCCTCAGGCGGCGGCGCCGGAGATCTCCTTCGAGGTCTCGGCCGCGCGCGACAGCGCGGAGAAGGAGGCGGTGGCCGAGCGGGCCGCCGCGATGGTCGAGGACGACATGGTCGTCGTGCTCGACATCGGCACCAGCACCCGGCTGATCGCGCGGCGGCTGCGGGGCAGGCCCGTCACCGTGATCACCGCCAACCTGGCCGTGCTGGACGAGCTGCGCGACGACGACGCCGTCCGGCTGTGCCTGCTCGGCGGCGTGGTGCGGCGCAACTACCTGACGCTCGTCGGCTCGCTCACCGAGGCCGCGCTCCGCCAGGTCAGCGCCGACCTCGTGTTCCTCAGCTGCACGGGCGTCCGGCCGAACGGCCATGTCGTGGACGACATGGAGGTCGAGACGCTGATCAAGCAGGCCATGATCGAGGCGGCCGACCAGGTGGTGCTGGTCGCCTCCGAGGCCAAGTTCCCCGGCACCGGCTCGCTGCGCGTGTGCTCCCTCGCGCAGATCGACACGCTCATCACGACGGCCGGTGCCGATCCCCAGACTCTCGAGCTCTGCCGTCAGGCGGGCGGGAAGGTGTTCATCGCATGAAGCTGGCCATTCTCGGGGGTGGCGGGTTCCGGGTGCCGTTCGTGTACCAGGCCCTGCTCCAGGACCAGAGCTCCCGGCGGATCGAGGAGGTCTGGCTGCAGGACTCCGACGCCGGCCGCCTGGACGCCATGCGGGCCGTGCTCGCGACCTACGCCGACGGCGCGCCGGACGCGCCGAAGGTCTTCACGACCACCGTGCTCGACAGGGCGCTGGAGGGCGCCGACTTCGTGTTCGCCGCCATCCGGGTCGGCGGCCTGGCGGGACGGGTGTGCGACGAGCGGGTCGCCCTGGACCTGAACGTCCTCGGGCAGGAGACCACCGGCCCCGGCGGACTGGCCTACGGGCTGCGCACCATCCCGGTCATGATGGACGTCGCGCGCCGCGTCAAGGCGCTGGCGCCGAACGCCTACGTCATCAACTTCACCAACCCCGCCGGGATGATCACCGAGGCGATGCAGGCCGTGCTCGGCGACCGGGTGCTCGGCATCTGCGACACCCCGTCCGGCCTCGGGATGCGGGTGGCCGCGGCCCTCGGCCTCGACCCCGGCCGCGTCCAGCTCGACTACGTGGGGCTCAACCACCTCGGCTGGATGCGCCGCATCATGCACGACGGCGTGGACGTGCTGCCCGCGCTGCTCGCCGACGACGCGCTGCTCGGCTCGCTGGAGGAGGGCGTCGTCTTCGGCCGCGAGTGGCTGCGCGACCTCGGGTTGATCCCCAACGAGTACCTGTACTACTACTACTTCAACCGCGAGGCGGTGCGGGCCACGCTGGACGCCCCGCAGACGCGCGGCGAGTTCCTCGTCAAGCAGCAGGCCGCCTTCTACGAGCGGGTCGCGGCGGCCTCCGGCGACGCGGCGATGGGGCTGTGGCGCGAGACGGTCGCGTCCCGCAGCGCCAGCTACATGGCCGAGATGAAGGGCGCCGAGACCGGCGAGGCCCTCGACGGCCACGCCGCGGTCGACCCGGTGGACGAGGGGTACGCCGGGGTCGCGCTGAGCGTGATGGGCGCGATCAGCCGCAACGAGCACGCCACGATGATCCTCAACGTGCGCAACGGCTCCACCCTCACGGCGCTGCCCGAGGACGCGGTGGTGGAGGTGCCCGTCATGGTCGACGCGGGCGGCGTCCACCCGCTCGCGACGGCGCAGCCCGACCTGCACCAGACGGGCCTGATGCAGCAGGTCAAGGCGGTGGAGCGGCTGACGATCAGCGCCGCCCTCACCGGCTCGCGGACCGAGGCCGTCAAGGCGTTCGGGCTGCACCCCCTGGTCGACTCGGTATCGGTCGGCCGCGAGCTGCTCGACGGCTACATCGACCGCATCCCCGAGGTGGCGGCGGTCTTCGCGGGCGGCGACCGTCCGTGACCCCCCGACAGGAGCGCACGGTATGACCAGAAGGCTACGGGCCCGCGTCCTGGCGGGCTCTCTCATCGGCGGCACGGTGATGGCGCTGCTCGTGGGCCTGCTGCCCGCCCAGCCCGCCGTCGCCGACGGCCGGGGAGGGCACGGCGGGGCGGGCGCGCGGGCCAGGGCGACCGCCGCCGTGGACGCGATGATGCGGTTCTACGACCGCGGGTCGGGGCGCTGGCAGCCCGAGTCCCCGTGGTGGCAGTCGGGGAACGCGCTGCAGGCCCTGCTCGACTACATGGCCAAGACGCGCTCGAACCGCTACATGGGCGCGGTGAAGAACACCATCGAGCTCCAGCGCAAGCCGCTGCCGTGGTGGCCGGAGGGCGGCGGCGAGTTCCGCGCCGACTCCACCGACGACACCGGCTGGTGGGCGCTGGCCATGGTCCGCATGTACGACATCACGCGCGACCGGCAGTACCTGGGCATCGCCAAGACCGACGAGGCGTACATCCGCAAGTACTGGGACGACACCTGCGGCGGCGGCGTCTGGTGGGACATCCCCGGCAAGTCCTACAAGAACGCGATCAGCCTTGAGCTGTACTTCAAGCTCCTTGCTTCCCTGCACAACCGCATCCCCGGCGACCGCGTCTATTTGGCACGTGCCAAACAGGCGTGGCGGTGGTTCGCGAACAGCGGCATGATCAACGGCGAGCACCTGGTCGACGACGGCCTGGACACCCAGGGCGGCGGCTGCGCCAGCAATCACGGGACGACCTGGACCTACAACCAGGGCGTCGTCCTCGGCGGGCTGGCCGAGTTGTACCGGGCGACCGGCGACCGGAGCCTGCTGGTGTCCGCGCGCCGCATCGCCGACGCCGTGGTCAAGAGCCCGGCGCTGTCGCCGCGCGGGATCCTGACCGAGCCCTGCGAGCCGGCCGGCACCTGCAACGCCGACCAGGCGTCGTTCAAGGGGATCTTCGCCCGCAATCTCGCCGAGCTGGACCGGGTCGTGCCGGGCCATCCGTACCGCGGCTACCTGCGCGCGCAGGCCGCGTCCCTGTACACCCGGGCCCGCGACGGCCGCGACCAGTACGGCCTGAGCTGGGCCGGGCCGTTCGACCGCGCGGATATCGCACGCCAGGAGTCGGCGGTCTCGCTGCTGACCGCCGTCCTCTGACCGCACCGTCCCGCCGTCCCTCCGGCCGGCCCTTCCGATCACCAATTGTCCTGACATCCAGTCAAAGTAACGATCTACGTCGTCATTGACGGCCCTCGTGAGGAGGCGACATGACCGCAGAGACCCTCGGCGGGACCCAGGCCGCCGGCTCGGCCGGGGACGGGGCCACCGAGCCCGGGCGGCCGCCCGAGCCGTCGCTGGCCGACCCCTGCGCCGAGCGCGGTCTCGCCCGCGAGCGGCTCCGCCGCGACCGGGAGCCCGGCGACGCCGGCGCGATCCCCGACCTGGACGTGTTCCTGAGCGGCCAGGTCTTCATGGACATGATCTTCACCGGGCTGCCGGGGCTGCCGCCGCCCGGCACGGAGCTGTTCACCGACGGGCTCGGCTCGGCGCCCGGCGGCATCGCGAACATCGCGGTGGCGATGAGCCGGCTCGGCCTGCGCGTCGGCCTCGCCGCCCCGTTCGGGGACGATCTGTTCGGGGCCTACCTGTGGCGGACGCTCGCCGAGCAGGAGGGCGTCGACCTCGGGCACTCCCGCAAGGTGAACGGCTGGCCGACGCCCGTCACGGTGTCGCTGGCCTACGACTCCGACCGCAGCATGGTCACCTACGCCAAGCCCGTGCCGGACCTCGGCGGGGGCGGTCCGGCACGGGAGGGCACGGCGCCGGAGGGCACCGCGCCGGAGGGCACGGCGCCGGAGGGCACGGCGCCGGACGCCGCCGCGGGGGACGGTGGCGCCGGTGGCGAGGAGGTCCTCGGCTCCCGGCCGCCGTCGGCGCGGGCCTGCTTCGTCGACATCGAGCGCCCGGTGCCCGGCTGGGCCAGGGAGATGCGCCGGGCGGGGGCCCTGGTGTTCGCCGACCTCGGCTGGGACGCGACGGAGCTGTGGTCCAGCGAGGTCCTCGACCGGCTGGAGCACGTGGACGTGTTCCTGCCGAACGCGGTGGAGGCCATGGCCTACACCCGGACCGGCTCGCCCGAGGACGCGGCGCGCGCCCTGTCCGAGCGGGTCCCGGTCGTGGTCGTCAAGCGCGGCGGCGCCGGCGCCATCGCGATCGACTCCACCACCGGCGAGGTCGCCGAGACCGACGCGCTGCCGGTGGAGGCGCTCGACGCCACCGGCGCCGGGGACGTGTTCGCCGCCGGGTTCCTGTTCGGGACGCTGGCGGGCCTGCCGCTGGCCGAGCGGCTGAAGTTCGCGAACCTGTGCGCGGGCCTGTCGGTCCGGCACCGCAGCGGCTCGCTCGGCGCGCCGTGCTGGGGCGAGATCGCCGCGTTCGGCGAGTCCGGCGAGGTGCCCGAGCCGGTGCTGGAACAGTACGCGTTCGTGGTCGACTACATCCCCGACTCGGCGACCGACACGGTCGTCCGGGCCGAGCCCACGCTGAGGGCCGATCTTCAGCACTCGTCGTGACCCTCTACCATCCCCGCACGCAGAAAGGAGCCGCAATGCCGACACTCAAGAGGCGTGGGGCGGTCGCCGTGGCCGCGGCCCTCGTGACCGCGCTCGCCGCCGCCTGCTCTCCGGGCTCGTCCAACGACAAGCCCGACAGCAAGGCCCCGGAGGCGGTCAGCACCGACGTCGCCAAGGCCGGGAACGTCACGCTGACCGTCTGGGACCAGGAGGTCCAGGGCGGCCTGAAGGAGCAGATCGAGAAGCTCAACGGGCAGTTCCAGGCCAAGTACCCGAACGTGAAGATCAAGCGGGTGTCGCGGTCGTTCAGCGACCTGCAGAAGACGCTGCGGCTGGCGCTGTCGGGCGGCGACCCGCCCGACGTGGTGGAGGCCAACCAGGGCTACGCGTCCATGGCGCAGTACGTCAAGGCCGGGATGCTGCTCCCGCTCGACTCCTACGACCAGGTGTACGGGTGGAAGAAGCGCTACCCGAAGGGCCTGATGGACCTCAACAGCGTCACCGACGACGGGAAGCTGATCGGCTCGGGCAAGCTGTACGGCGTCTCGCTCAACGGTGAGATCGTCGGGCTGTACTACAACAAGGAGAAGCTCGCCAAGCTGGGCATCCAGCCGCCCAAGACCTGGGCGGAGTTCGACCAGGCCCTCGCCACCGCGAAGGGCAAGGGCGAGGTGCCGATCGCGTTCGGCAACGTGGAGAAGCTGCCCGCGATGCAGCTCTACGGCATCCTCCAGGACGGCCTGACCGACAAGGAGACCGTCCGCAAGCTCGTGTTCGGCAGCGGCGGCTCCTGGACCGACGCCCCGAACGTCCAGGCGGCGCAGAAGCTGGCCGACTGGTCCAAGCAGGGCTACTTCACCAGCGGCGCCAACTCCGTCAAGTGGGACGACACGCCGGTGAACTTCGCCAAGGGGCAGGGCGTGTTCATGTTCGGCGGCACCTGGTGGGCGCCGGACCTGGACAAGCGGATGAAGGACAAGGTCGGCTTCATGCTGCCGCCCCCCTCGCAGGCCGGGGCGGCGTCGGCGACCATGGGCGGGGAGAGCCTGCCGTGGTCGATCACCTCCAA
Organism: Actinomadura rubrisoli; assembly: GCF_004349215.1. Lineage (GTDB taxonomy): Bacteria > Actinomycetota > Actinomycetes > Streptosporangiales > Streptosporangiaceae > Spirillospora > Spirillospora rubrisoli. The sequence goes on from NZ_SMKU01000215.1 coordinate 9,833, forward strand.
GTCCAAGCACCCGGACGTGGCGGCGGCCTACATCAACTTCATCACCTCGCCCCAGGCGATGGACGTCGCGGTGGAGACCGGCAGCCTGCCGGTGCTGCCCGCGTCCAAGGAGCCCGAGGGCGCGCTGCTGAAGGAGGTGGCGGCCGCGTGGACGGTGCTCAGCAAGAACGACGGCACCACCCCGTACATCGACTACGCCACGCCCACCTTCACCGACGTGTTCGGCGGGCAGCTCCAGCGGCTCGTCGCGGGGAAGGCGACCGCCCAGCAGGCCATGAAGACGGCGCAGGACGACTACACCGCCTTCCAGAAGAAGAAGTAACGATCAGCTCCGTCGCCGGCCGCGCCGACCGCGCGCCGACCGCGCCGCACAGGCCGGAGGGCCGCCCACAGGGCGGCCGGCGACGGGACAAGGGCTGACGACGGGAAAGCAAGGGAGCCCGCACATGACGACCGTCGCGCGGCGCAAGACCCCGGGGACGGGGCGCACGACGCCCGGCCCCGCCCGGACGCGGCCGCCGGGCGGCCGGGAGAGGTCCCGGCCGCCCGGGGAGCCGCGCCGGGTCGGGTGGCTGTACGTCCTGCCCGCCCTGCTGGTGTACGGCGCGTTCCTGCTGTGGCCGCTGGTGCGCGGAGCGCAGTTCTCCCTGTACCACTGGGACGGCCTGGGCACATCGACGTGGGCGGGCCTGGACAACTACACCAGCACCTGGTCGGATCCGACGCTGCGCGGCGCCTTCGGCCACCTGCTGATCCTCCTCGTGTTCTACGCCGTCCTGCCGTGCTGCATCGCGTTCGTGCTGGTCGGCGCGATGTCCCGGACGAAGATCCGCGGCCTGACGTTCTTCCGCACGGTGCTGTTCCTGCCGCAGGTCGTCGCGATGGTCGCGGTGGCCGTGGCGTGGCAGTGGGTGTACTCCGCCGACGGGCCGGTCAACACCGTCCTCGGCTGGCTGCACGACCTCGGCCTGCCCGACTGGCGGCACGGCTGGCTCGGCGACTTCACCTTCGCCCTGCCCGCCGTGGGCCTGGTCGGCACCTGGGTCGGGATCGGGCTGGCGCTGGTGCTGTTCCTCGCCGGCGTCCAGAAGATCCCGAAGGAGCTGTACGAGGCGGCGCGGATCGACGGCGCCGGACCCGTCCGCGAGTTCCTCAGCGTGACGCTGCCGGGGCTGCGGCGGGAGCTGGCGGTGGCGCTGACCCTGACCTCGATCATGGCGATCCGCAACTTCGACCTGATCTACATGGCCACCGGCGGCGGCCCCGGCGACTCGACGAAGGTCCCGGCGTACGAGGTCTACAACCGCACGTTCAACACCGGCGAGGTCGGCCTCGGCTGCGCCATCGGCATCACGCTGGCCGTGCTCGCCTTCGCCCTGACAGCCGGCATCGGCCGGCTCGTGGAAGGCAGGAGCGCATGAGCACGCGGAACGAGCGGTTCCTCAACCACGCGATCCTGGCCGTCTTCGCGGTGATCGCGGTGTTCCCGATGATCGGAATCGTGACGCAGGCGCTGAGCCTGCCCGGCGGGCTGGATTTCTCCTCCTTCGGGACGGCCTGGCGCGAGGGGCACTTCGGCACCTACCTGCGCAACAGCCTCATCGTCACCACGATCACCGTCCTCGTCGCCACCACGCTGTCGATCATGGCGGGGTACGCGCTCGGCGCCATGCGGTTCCGCGGCGCCCAGGTCGTCTTCCTGCTGTTCCTGGCGGGGCTGACCATCCCGACCGAGACCATCGTGGTGCCGCTCTACTTCGACCTGCGGTCGGTCGGGCTCGACAACTCCTACGCCGGGCTGATCCTGCCGCAGGTCGCGATGTCGGTCGCGTTCGGCACGTTCTGGATGCGCGCCTACTTCCGCAGCGTCCCGCCGGCGCTGCTGGAGGCGGCCCGCATCGACGGCGCGTCCAGCTGGACGACGCTGTGGCGGGTGCTGGTGCCGATCGGCCGCCCGGCCATCCTCACCATGGTCGTGCTGACCACCATGTGGACCTGGAACGAGTTCCTGCTGCCCCTGGTGATCATCAACTCGGACGAGGGGCTGCGCACCGCGCCGCTCGGCCTGTCCTTCTTCCAGGGCGCGCACAAGACCGACTACTCACTGCTCATGGCGGGCGCGCTGATCATCGCCGCGCCCATCGTGATCGTCTATGTCTTCCTGCAACGGCAGTTCATCGCAGGAATGCTCTCGGGGGCCATCAAGGAGTAGGGAGTCCGGGGCCGCTCGGCGGCCCCGGACGGCACGCAATCGAACAGGAGAGTTCATGCGAAGACTCGCCCTACCCGCCGTCCTGTCGGCCGCGCTGGCGGCCGTGGCGCTGGCCGGTCCGCCGGCCCAGGCGCAGGAGCGGGCGGCATCGCCGCCCGGACACGGCGGGCCGTCCACCCAGGGCGGGCTGGACGTGCTGTTCGTCGGGGCGCACCCCGACGACGAGGCCGGCACGCTGTCGACGCTCGGCCAATGGAACGAGTTCGGCGTCGGAAAATCCGGTGGCGCGAAGACCGGCGTCCTCACCGTCACGCGCGGCGAGGGCGGCGGCAACGCCTCCGGCACCGAGGAGGGGCCGCCGCTCGGCCTGCTCCGCGAGAACGAGGAACGGCGCGCCGTCGGCAAGGCGGGCGTCACCGACATCCACTACCTGGACAAGGTCGACTTCTTCTACACGGTGAGCGCGCCGCTCACCGCCGAGACCTGGGACCAGAAGGCGACGCTGGAGAAGGTCGTCCGGCTCGTCCGCCAGACGCGGCCCAAGGTGATCGTCACCATGGAGCCCGCGCCGCTGCCCGGCCAGCACGGCAACCACCAGGACGCGGCGCGGCTGGCCACCGAGGCGTACCTGGCCGCCGCCGACCCCCGGGCCTACCCCGGGCAGCTGAGCAAGGAGGGGCTGCGCACCTGGGCACCGGGACGGCTGTTCAGCACGGGCGGCGCGTCCGGGCCCACCGGGTCCGCGTGCGCGGTGAACCCGGCCACGTCCAGCCCGGGCACCGTGTCCTACGGCGTCTGGGGCGGGCGCGCGTCCGCCCGCAACGGCGGCAAGACGTGGGCGCAGGTCGAGCGCGAGGCGCAGCGGACCTACGTCAGCCAGGGCTGGGGCGGCTTCCCCGACGCGCCGTCCGACCCGTCCAAGATCGGCTGCGACTACTTCACGCAGGTGCACAGCCGGGTGCCGTTCACGCTCGGCAACAGCGACCCGGCCGCGATGCTGGAGGGCGCGCTGACGCCCGCCAAGGGCGGCCTGCCGCTCGGCGCGCAGCTGTCCCTGACGACGGACTCCTTCGGGGTGACCCCCGGGCGCGCCTTCAAGGTGACGGCGCACGCGAGCTCCCCGAAGACGCTGAAGGGCGCGCGGGCCGCGCTCGCGGTGCCGTCGGGTTGGACCGTTACAGGTTCCGGTGACCTGGGCAAGGTCGGCTCGAAGGAGCGGACCGCGACGTTCACCGTCAAGCCGTCGGCGGGCGCCTCGCTCGGGCGCGCCCGGATCGCGGCGACCCTCACCGCGGGCAGGGCGTCCGGGCAGACGGCCGCGCTCGTGGAGGTCCGGCCCGCCGTCACCGGCGTGCAGGAGCCGCTGCCGCGCGTCGCCGACTTCGACGCCTGGGCGGAGAAGAACGGCGTCCCCGCGCTGAGCGGCCGGATGAAGCGGGTGCTCACGCTCGGCTCCGGCAAGTCGCGCAAGGTGCGCGTGGACCTGGCCAACACCACCGCGTCCGCCCAGTCGGGCACGGTCAAGCTGGACCTGCCGAAGGGCTTCGCCGCCGACGAGGCGTCCAAGCCCTACACGCTCGCGGCCGGGGCGAAGGGCTCGGCCACGTTCACCGTCACCAACACCGACGCCTCGCTGCCCACCTCCAACCAGGGCGGCACCGGCGGCGACTACGACATGACCGTCACCACGTCCTCCGGCTCGGGCACGCCCGACGTGCAGAAGGGCGGCCTGGAGCTCGTCCCGGTCGCCACGCTGCCGAAGGCGTCGGCCGCCCCGGCGGTGGACGGCAAGGAGTCGCCCGGCGAGTACCCCGGCAAGGAGCTGGACCTGTCGCGCCTGTGGGAGGGCACGGCCTGCGAGAACGCCGCCGACTGCTCGGCCACCGGCAAGGTGACCTGGACCGACGAGGCGCTCCACGTGCTGGTCAAGGTCCGCGACGACAAGCAGGGCACCACCCTGGGCGCGGACGACTGCAAGCGGCACTGGCGCACCGACTCCGTCGAGATCGCCGTCGACCCGCGCGGCGACTCCGAGAACACCTCCACCACGTTCAAGACCGGCATCTTCCCGCGCATGTCCGACGGGAAGCCGTGCTTCGAGCGCGACGCCGACGCCCACCAGGGCGGGCCCGAGACGGCGCCCGGCATGCAGGTCGCCTCGACGGTGGCGCAGCCCTACGACGGCTACGTCATCGAGGCGAAGATCCCCTTCAAGGCGCTGCCGACCGCCGTCGACCCGGCGCGGATGGGCCTGAACGTCTTCGTCTACGACTCCGACACCCAGGACAAGACGGGCCAGACCCGGATCGGCTGGTCCACCTGGGGCGGCGTGCAGGGCGACCCGTACCGCTGGGGCCAGGTCGCGCTGCCCGGCCACACCCCGCCGGCCGGCATGCCGACCACGCCGCCGGCGCCGGTCATGCCGACCGACGCCGCCGACTCGGTCAGCTCGCCCGAGTCGATCCTCCAGGCGGTGCGGACCGGCGTCCCGCTGGCCGCGGGTCCCGCCGCGCCCTGGTCGGACACGGCGCGCATCATCGGCAGGCCCAAGGTCTCCGGCGGCGCCACGACCGTCAGGCTGCTGGCGACCGGGCCGGGCACCGCGCACGTCCACGTGTGGGACGGCAAGGTCCTCGGTACCAAGAAGGTCGAGATCAGGCGCGCCGGCGTCCAGACCGTCACCGTGCCGGGCGCGAGCGGCGTCCTCGCCGTCGCCTTCGAGGCGAAGAAGGGGGGCACGGCGAGCAGCGTCGCCCGGCTGTCCGGCTGACGTGACCCGCCGCCGCACCGGGCGCGAGCCCGCCCGGTGCGGCGGCGGCCTCAGGGCGCTTCTTATGGATCTACTTGCCGACGAGCGTGTGCGAGAACGAGTAGCGATCGGCGCGGTAGGCGTGGGTGCCGAACTCGACCGCGGCGCCCTGGTCGTCGAACGCCGTGCGGGTCATGGTGAGCAGGGGAGTGCCGCGGCGCTCGTCCAGCAGCCGGGCCTCGGCGGCGGTGGCCGCCCGCGCCCCGATCTCCTGGTGCGCGATCCTGATGTTGACGCCCGCCGCGCGGAGCGTCTCGTACAGGCCGTGCTCCTCCAGGTGGGCGGCGGTGACCTCCAGGAGCCCGGCGGGCAGGACGTTGGTCATCAGGGCGAGCGGCTCGCCGCCCGTGAGCCGCAGCCGGCGCAGCCGCACCACCTCCGCGCCCGCGCGCACGCCGAGCCGCTCGGCCGCCTCGCCCTCGGCGGGGACGGCGCCGAGCTCAAGGACCCGCGTGCGCGGCTCCCGCCCCGCCTCGGCCAGGTCGTCGTACAGGCTCGACAGCTCGATCGGGCGCCGCACCTGCGACTGGACGACCTGGGTGCCCACGCCCCGCTTGCGGACGAGCAGCCCTTGGTCGACCAGATGCTGGATCGCCTGGCGTATGGTCGGCCGCGACAGCCGGTAGCGCGCCGCGAGCTCCAGCTCGTTCTCCAGCCGGGTGCCGGGCGGCAGCTCGCCCGCGCGAATCGCGTCCTCAAGCTGCCGGGCGACCTGGAAGTAGAGCGGGACGGGGCTGCCGCGGTCCAGCGTCACCCTAGGTCCGTGCACGTCAGGAGTCCTTCCCGTCGGTCGCGCCGAGAATAGCGCGACCGGTTGGCCAGGTTGTTAAGTCCGTATGTCAGGACATACTATTGACAGGTTTGGAGCGTTCCATGAAACTCGGTCGCGTCGACTTCGGGAGGGGAACGGGATGAGGGTCGGGC
>NZ_SMKU01000216.1 GCF_004349215.1 Actinomadura rubrisoli
CAGTCCCGTCCCGGCTCCCGTCCCGCCTCCCCGTCCGGCTGCCCTCTCCCGGGCGGTTCCGGATGCCGCTGCGCCGCCGCGAGGCGGCCCTGGGCGACGGCGTCGTCCGCGCCGCCCTCGCGCCGCTGCTGGACGCGCACCGCTCCGCCTACCCCGGCGGCGACGAGGCGGAGCTGCTGCGCGGATACGAGGTCGCCGAGCGGCTCCACCGCGGCCAGCTCCGCAAGTCGGGCGCCCCCTACATCACCCATCCGCTCGCCGTCGCGATGATCCTGGCGGGCATGGGGATGGACACCACCACCCTCGTCGCCGCGCTCCTGCACGACACCGTGGAGGACACCCCCTACACCCTGGGCGAGCTGCGCACCGACTTCGGCGAGGAGATCGCGGTGCTGGTGGACGGCGTCACCAAGCTCGACGGGGGCCGCTGGGGCGACCGCGCCGAGGCCGAGACGTTCCGCAAGATCGTGCTGTCCGCGTCCGACGACCTGCGCGTCCTGGTGATCAAGCTCGCGGACCGGCTGCACAACCTGCGGACGCTGCGCTACCAGCCCGAGCACAAGCGCGCCCGCTACGCCAAGGCGTCCCACGAGCTGCTCGTCCCGTTCGCCGAGCGGCTGGGCATCCACGTCCTCAAGCGGGAGATGGACGACCTGGCCTTCGCCGCCCGCTCCCCCGAGGCGCACGCGGCGACCGGGCACGCCGTCCGGGCCGCGCTGCGCGACGCCGGCCGGGCGTTCGGCCCCGCCATGGAAAGGCTCCGCGACTCCCTCGCCGATCACGGCGTCCGGGCCCGGATCGAGATCAGGCCCTCGCACCTGTACGCGGTGCACCAGTCGTTCGGCGGCGAGCTGGCCGGGCTGCGGCCGTGCGAGGCCGCGCGCCTCCTCCTGCTCGTGGACGGCGCTGACCGCGACTGCTACATCGCGCTCGGCGCGGTGCACGCCGCGCTGCACCCCGTCGCCGGGCAGGTCCGCGACTTCATCGCGACGCCCAAGGACAACATGTACCGGTCGCTGCACACGCGGGTGATCAGCCCGGACGGCGACCCGTTCGAGGTCATCGTCCGCACCGTCGCCATGCACCCGGTCGCCGAGTACGGCATCGTCGCCCACATCCGCGACGCCGGCGACGACGCCGCCACCGCCGACGCCGTGGCCGGGCGCCGCGACCTGGTCTGGCTGAGCCGGCTGCTGGCCTGGCAGTCCGGCACGCCGTCCGCCGACTTCCTGGACGGCCTGCGCGCCGACCTCGCCGCGGGCAACGTCGCCGCCTTCACCCCGGACGGCGAGATCGTCCCGCTGCCCGCCGGCGCGACCGCCCTCGACTTCGCCTACGCCCTGGACCCGGCCACCGGCGACCGCTGCATCGGCGCCGTCGTCAACGGGCGGCTCGCCCCGATGTCGGTGCAGGTCCGCAGCGGGAACGTCGTGGAGATCCTCACCGACCCGGCCGGCGCCCCGTCCGAGGACTGGCTGGAGTTCGCCGTGACCGTCCCCGCCCGCGTCCACATCCAGCAGGGCGTGTCCCGGCGGCGCGCCGAAGACGCCGCCGCCTCGGGCCGCCGCCGCCTCGTCCGCGCGCTGGCCGGGCGGAGCGTCGACCTGCTCGCCGCCGAGGCCCGCGGCGACTCCCTCGCCGTCGCCCGCGCCCTGGGCTACGGCGAGATCGACGAGATGTACGGCGCGCTCACCACCGGCTCCCTGCGCCTGGACGACCTGCTGGCCCGCTTCGTCCCCGGCTAGGGCGCCTCTCGCGCGACGGAACGTGGATCCCTAGGGTGGGCGCATGACCTTCGAGTACGGCGTCGACGGGCCGAAGGTGATCGTCGTCGGCGTGGACGGATCCGATACCTCGCTGCGCGCGGGCGCCTACGCCTGGGGCCTCGCCCGCCGCGGCGGCGCCCGGCTCGTCCTCGTCCACGTCGCGCCGGCCGCGTCCCTGTCCACGCTCACCCCCGGCGGCGCCGCGGTCATGCGCGAGGCGTCCGACGAGGTCCTCGCGGAGCTGCGGCGGGAGCTGGAGCAGGCCGCCGAACGCGTCGGCGTCCGCTACGACGTCGTCACCGAGCAGGGCGACCCGTACACCGTCCTCGCCCGCGTCGCCGACGAGTCCCGCGCGGACGCCGTCGTCGTCGGCGCGTCCGCGCAGGCCGGGCACCGGCTGATCGGATCGGTGGCGGTCAAGCTGGTCAGGGCGGGCAAATGGCCGGTGACCGTGGTGCCGTGACCGGATTCGGCGCCGCGATCGAGGGGAGATCCCCCGCATGGAAACCGGGACGTTCCTGACGGAGATCGGCTGGGCGGGCTCCGCCCTGCGGCTGACCGGCCGGATCGAGCGGAGCGGCGCCGTCCCCGAGGTCGAGTTGCACCTGCGCGAGCGCGACGGCGGCGGCCTGCTGCGCATCCCCGGAGCCACCGCCGAGGACGGGACGTTCGAGGCCCGCATCGACGTCGCGTCCGTCGAGGGCGGCCTTCCGCTCCCCGGCGGCCTCTGGGACGTGGACGTCGCCATCGACTGGCCGCTGCAGGACCTCGTCCTGCCCCTCGGCCGCGCTCCCGGCCTCGACGCCTCCCCGCAGCGGCGGTTCCTGCCGGACTCCACCACGGTCGCCGCCTACTTCACCGCGCAGGGCACCCTCGCCATCGACGTCGGCGGCCGTTCCCACGTCGCCGGATCCACCCCCGCGGACCGGCTCGCCTGGAACGAGGACGACGAGGAGGTCGTCGTCAGCGGCCACATCGACATCGAGCGGATCCCGATGCCCGTCTCCGGCACCCTGAACCTGCTGGAACGCCACACCCGCCAGTCCTACACGGTCATCGCGATGCTGGAGGAACGTCCGTCCGGGCTCTGCTACACCGCCGCGGTGCCGGTCACGCGCGCGTTCGTCGACGACCCGCTCCCCCGCGGCACCTGGGACGTCTCCCTCTGCCTCGGCTTCTCCGGCATGCACCGCGAGCTGTGCGTGCTGGCCCCGCAAGACCCGGTGGAAGTCCAGGTCCGGCGGCGGCTCCGCCACGTCCGCGTGCTGTCCAGCGCCGCCCCCGACCCGCTGACGATCACGGTCGGCCGCGCCTGAACGACCCTCCGGCCTCCGCCGACGCCACCACCGCGGCGATCAGCCCCACCACCGCCGTCCCGCCCGCCACGTTCATGGCCGCCGTGACCAGCGCGGCGTCCCGCGGCCCGCGCAGCGCCAGCGGCAGCAGCGCCACCGCCCCGACCCCGGTCCCGCCGATCCACGCGAACGCCCGCACCGGCCGCGCCGCCGTAGCGACGAGCAGATGCATCAGCGCCGTGGCCTGCACGGTTCCCGCGAGAGCGCACAGCGCATAGCTCGTCGCCGCGGCCTCCGCGCTCGTGTGCCGCCCGGCGAACACCGGCACCAGGACGCCGAACACCCCCCGCACCCCCAGGACGACGGCGAACGCCAGGGCCGCCGCGACCAGCGCGCAGGCCAGGCCCGTCCACCACAGCGGGCGCAGGACCGGATCCGACCCGGCCGAGATCTCCTCATGCAGCGCGACGAAGTCCTGGTACCGCTTGGCCTGAGCCTCCGCCGCCGGGCGCCTGCGCGCCGTGGAAGGGCAGCGGAACGACCGCTGCCAGGGCCGTGGCGCAGGGCGGCCGACGCGCCTGCCGGGCAGGCCGCCGGAGTACCGCCCGAATGGCGTATCGGGCATGTTCCCTCCCCCGGTGCGAACAGGTACGTGCTACCCGTCACCGATCGGCGGAACTCCCCCAACCCGAACAATTTGCAGAGGTTTGGCCACGTCCGGCATAAACCTCCGCCCCCACGCCAGCCGATCAGGAGGTTCGACACCCAGGGCCTTGCCGACGTCGCCACCCCAATCGTCACGCCCGCGCCGCAACCATCACGGGCATTGTTTCCAGATGAGGTTGTACGTGGTGCGGGTGCCGCCGTCCACACTGCCGAGGTCCACGAAGCTGACTTTGGACGGGTCGGACGCGCCCAGGTCGACCTGAAGCTCGGTCTTGAGGGTGAAGAGGCCGTTCGCGTCACACCGTTTGAAGGGCGCCTCGATGTCGCTGCTCTCGTGGAAGCTCCAGGTGTCGTAGTAGGCACCCTTGAGCTTGTGCAGCAACCCGCGGCCCTCCGGGAAGCCCGGGGGGACGGTGAACGATCTCAGCGAGCCGGACGAGCCGGGTTCCAGCGAGGCGAAGCCCCGGTGGTCGGCCGATTGGAGCGCGTAGGTGAACTCGGGCGGATGCGTGATCTTCAGACCGAGCCGGCAGCTCTTCTGAGCGTCCCTTGGAGCGCTGCCCCCGCCGACCTGCGCCATGTAGGTGCTGTAGGTGACGTTGAAGGAGTCGGCGTCGTTGGTGACCGCCACGGTCCCCCACCGGCAGCCCGAGCCTTCCTGGGTCGCCAGTTCGACGACGACACTCTTGGGCGGCGGACCGGCCGAAGCCGCGGAGGCAGGGACGGGAATCAAGACGAGGGCGCCCAGAGCAGCGGTCGCCGCGCGTCCGGAGTTCTTCATGGCAGCCTTCCGGGTGAGGCGAAGGGGGAACCGTACCGGGAGAAGGCGCGGTCACAGTGACCTATACGGCCCCGAAAATCCTCCCTAAGGCTAATTCCGGCTCAACGACAAGGTCAATGTTGATGCCTTTTCTATTCCCATTAACATTCAACGTCCGGAGAGCACAGCGTTGTCCTCGCGGCTGGACACATCTGCTGAGCCGGGTCTCAGAGTTTGAGCCCGACGCCGCAGTAGCGATCGACATCGGGGGCAGGCTCGCCGGTGGCAGGATCCGGGCGCCAACGCGTGCAGGAGACGATCCCGGGCTCCACCACCTCCAGCCCACCGAAGAACAGCTCGCGGATCCGGTCGGGCACCCGCCAGGTGCCAGGCGGGCGGCCGTGCCGATTCCACTCCTCGATCGCGGCGGCCATCCGCTCGCCGGTGGCCTCGATCGTCATGTCGGCCAGCACCAGGCAACTGCCCGTGGGGACGGCGTCCATGAGCCGGCGCACGATCGCGGCCGCCTCGCCGTCATCGGTGATGTGCCACATGATGCCCAGCAGCATGATCGCCACAGGCCGGTCCAGATCCAGGGTGCGAGCAGCCTGCGTCAAGATCCCGGCCGGGTCGCCGACGTCGGCCTGGATGTAGTCGGTGACGCCTTCGGCCGAGCTGGTGAGCAACGCGCGGGCATGCGCCAGGACGAGGGGATCGTTGTCGACGTAGACGATGCGTGACGCCGGCGCGAGCCGCTGGGCGACCTCATGGGTGTTGTCGGCGGTCGGCAAGCCGGTGCCGATGTCGAGGAACTGGGCGATCCCCCGGCCGATCACATACCGCACGGCTCGGGCGAGGAAAGCCCGGTCGGCGCGGGCATTGGCGACGATCTCCGGGATCATCGCCGCGATCCGGTCACCGGCCTCCCGGTCGGCCTGGTAGTTGTCCTTGCCGCCCAGCCAGTAGTTCCAGATCCGCGCAGAATGCGGCACAGTCGTGTCGATCCCCGCAGTCCCATCGATCTCCGACACCATCCCCACCTCTCCATCACGCAGTACCCGTGCCGTGACCGCAGAGCATATTCAGGCGATCAGCCGCCGGACGACCGCGAGGCCCGGCAGCATCGCCGGGTTTTCCGGATGCGTACTTGTGGAGGAACCTCTTGCGGGTCCGGATACCGGTAGACCCACAGGCCGCTCATGGCTCTATCATCCACGCGTCCACCGCGTGGCGCGTAGAGACCCCGCGATGACCACGGCCGCGTCGATGACCTACTCCGCCTCGGCGATCGGCTCGTCCAACTGGCGCAGTACCACAGGCGCCCGCCACCGTCCGAACGAGAACGGCACGTGATCGTGCGGGTTTACCCCGTCAGAAGGTCATCGCCCGTCCCTCGTTCAACTTCGCGACAGCGGAGCCCGCTGAGCATCAGGCCCAGTCCGCTCGGGTCGCCGGCGCGCGCCACGGTGAAGGCGGCGTCCCGGTTCACGTTGTCGGCCGGGTCGCCAGCCACGACGGCGCCTCGGCGCCGGTCTCGAATACGGTTTGATCATGGGTATCGACCTGGACGCACCGGAGCCGCTCTATGAACAGATGGCGGCGATCGTGCGGGCCCGCATCCAGGACGGCACCTATGAGCGGCGCGTGCCCTCCGGCCCGACTCCGGCCCGCGAGTTCGGACTCGCGCTGCCGACCGTGCAGCGGGCCCTCCAGCTCCTGAAAGACGAGGGACTCGTGCGCGCCGTAGTCGGACGCGGCACGTTCGTCGTCAGGCCAGTGGCTCCAAACCAGGAGAACCCCTCCGGATAGCCGGTCGGCGCACCGAGCGCCTCCGCGATCCGTTCGGCCACCTGCCGCGGCTCCCGGTTTAGCCCGGCGCCATCATTGGGTCCGCCGACCCACACGTAGCACTGCGCTCCCTTGTCCCACTTGATGATCCGTGTCGGTTCTGCCCGGTAACTGACGCGCAGCTGCGACTGGACAGCAGGCTCGCAGAGCTCGCTCATGCCAGCTTGCGGCGACCCCCGGGGCGTGAGCGCGCAGCTCGACGTACCCGGCGTTCACTGGCCCGAACGTCTCCGCCCTTGCACCACGGGATTCATCAAACCCGCGGGGCTTGTCAATTGACATGAGAATTCCTCACCTCGTTGCGGATGAAGGTCCAGATACTGCTGACCAGGCAGCGTGAGAGGGCGCCCTGCTCTGCGCCCGCCGGACGCCGGGCGGCCGCCGCTATGGCGAGCGGCGCCAACCGGGCACCGATCTCGGTGACCGCTCTGGGCAGGTCGTGGCAGGGCGCCAGCGGATCCCCAGTCGAGGAGATGAACCACGGAACCCCGCCCACACCCGGCTTCACCCAGACACTCTCGCCGAAGCACGGCACTTCGGGCGCGACCACCCGCAACAGCGCGGGGCGCTCGTCGTAGCGCGGAGAAACCGACCAGCCGGCGGCGGTCAGTGCACGAGCGAGGGCGTCCAGGTGATCGCTCGCGGTCACCGGCAGGGCGGCGCGGCGGCCGGGGACTCCTGCCCCTTCCCCGGCCGCCGCGCCAGGACGCAGGACTCCCCGCCAGGCCGTGGAATGCCGGGCGATCAGTCCCGCGAGGAACAGGCGGGCGCGGGAGGCCGCCCGCACGGAACCTCCCGCGCCCGCTGGGGACGGCGCGACGCGGGGGCGTGATGCGTCGCGCCGTCCCGGCTTGAGAAACCAGGGCATCTAGATCGCCGCCCGCCGCAGATACCAGTCGACGGTGACGGCCAGTGCGTCCGCGGTCGGCGCCTCGACCAGACGCGGGCCGTGCAGCGGCGGGACGATCGCCCACCACATTTTCGTAGCCTCTCCCCACCACGTGGTGATCCCGGCGGGGATCGCAGGTGGCGCGTCCCGGACGGGCGGCAGGTCGACCACGGTGTCCGCCGGCCGGTTCACAATTGATCCTCGAACGACGCCAGGACGGCGTCGACGGTGAACAGCGGGTCCCCGATCGGGCCGATCACCCGGTCACCATCCAGCCAGCGGAACATCCCCCGCCGACAGGTCACCAGCCGAGTACGCCCACCCGAACCCGTCGCCGTCAGCGTCGTATCATACGCCGTGGCGGTGACCCCACACTCGCGCAACTCGACCGCCAGATCCCGCAACGCCAGCCGGGCCTCGACCTCGTCCGCCTCCTCCAGCAGCTCGCGCAGCAGCCCGAGCTCATCGGCCTGGACACCGAAGAACCCACCCCGCCCCGGCGGACCCGGCCGCCAAGCGTGCCACCCGACGCCACCCAGCACGTCCTTGACCTCCACCAGCCAGCCAGGGAACTCCTTCATCAGGCCGCACTGCGTCTCCGGCCCACTCACCGCGCACCCGCCTCGGCCTCGGCGACCGCACGCAACTTCGCGCGCAACTCGTCCGCGGTGTCGGCGTCCAGCTCGGTCGGCACCCGCGAACTGAGAGGGCGGCCATCCAGCCGAGCGCGTCCGGGGGTGCGGATCGCCCACCAGCGGTTTGTATCGGTGGTGTGGACGATCGACCAGCGCGGGAACTCCGCGCGGAGCTGGGCCTTGATGTCTTCGTTGTCGCGGTATGCGGTCGCGGAGACTTCGTCCGGTCCGCCAAAGAGTGAGGTCATGACCTCACCTCGCGCAGGACGTGCTGGACACGGTCGGCGACGCCGGGCGTCTCGGTCAGCGGGCCGATGACCTGCTCGCTCCACGCCCATCTGTACGCGGCGTCATCGACGGCGACGTCGCCGTTCATGCCGGGGTCGCGCGGGTTCCGCACGTGCACGACCTGCTTACGGCCCCTGGGCATGCGGACCTTGGCCTCCCAGCCCCGGCCCCTGAGTTCGGCCGCGAGCCGCTCTAAGTGTGCGGTCGTCTCCGCAGTCGCGTTCATGAGGCAGGACGGTAATCACCCTGCGACGCAGAGTTATGCCGAGCGGAAAGGCTAGTGCGGTACACCCATCCGGGCGGCCATCCCCCGTAGCTCCCGGCCTACAGCAGCGGCCTTCGCCTGCTCCAGCATGACCTCGATGGCGTGCCGCGCCGGACTGCTGTTGCGGATGCGCTGTGGCGCGATGCGCTCGGCGGTTACCAGCGCCGATACCGCGTCGCGCTGACGACCGGGCAGGTGGGCCAAGGCACGACCGATGTCTGCGTGGAACATCGCTTGGCGCTCTCGATTGACCAGCCGCTCGGGGTCGACCGTCTCGGCGCCCCTGACCGCCCCCTCATAGTCGCCGACCTCGGTAGCCACGGCCACGCCCCAGACGCCCACGTTCGTCGGGCCGAAGTCGCCCCACGCATCCGGCCGGTCTCCGACCCGATCGGCCGCCTCGGCCGCCTCGGCAAGGTGCCGGTCGGCGGCGTCCAGATCGTTGGCGGCTGCGGCGCCCATCGCTGCCGATAGGTGCAGCATGCCATAGGTGTCCAGCTCAGCCGTTCCGTCTGCCCCCTGAAGTCGATCGGCCGCCTTCGTTGCGATCCGGACATTGGCGCCCACGCCACGAGGCAGCGTCTGCACCCGCACCCACGCGGCCCGGCCGAGGATCAAGGGATCCTCCAAGCGCTGTGCCGCCTCTAGCGCCCTGCTGGCAGCCATGAGAGCAAGGTCGTCGTACCCGAGGAACCGCAGTGTCATCGCGGTGCCGTAGCAGGCTTGAACTAGAAGCGAGAGGGCTCGCAACTGGTCGGCCTCGGTCCCGCCCGCGGTGTGGACATGCAGCTCATCCAGGATGGGGGCGAGAAGCCCGCCGCGCGTGGCGTAGTCAGCGCCCTTCTCAGCCCGGTGGACCGGGCCGTCCAGCTCAGCGGCTAGCTCGGCGAGGGGGCGAGCGAAGTCGGCCGCAGCATCGTCCAGGGTGTTGGCGGTGAGCGCTATCCGAAGTGCCGGAACAGTCGTGTGAGCGCTGGACTGCACGGGGTCCTGGGTCAAGTGGGGTCCACCCACCAGGTCCTTCTCCGACACCCTTAGGGCAGTGGCCACGGCGGCGATGTGCGAGCGGCGATCGAGCGGCAGCTTGCCGTTCTCCACCTTCGACAGGAACCCCTGCGACAGGCCGGCCATGTCGGCGAGCGTCGTGAGGGACAGTCCGCGCCAGCGACGCAGGATCCGGAGTCGGGCCCCGATGGTAATCTCATCATGCATCGGCCTCGCACCTCTTCCTGGTTGGTCTCGACAACCCCCAGGCTACGGCGCGAGGCCGAAGTGCGTCAGGGCACTCCAGAACCGGGCTTGCACTGCGGGCACGGTGCCCGCCCGCGCATCCCCGCAGTGATTCGGCGAACGTGAACTGGCTCCAGATTCGAGCTTGGGTTCTAAAGGTGGTCGCAACACCTGACCCCGTGGGGTGTTGCCATGACCAAGGTGCGTCGCGCAGCTAAGAAGCGTGGACCCGCGCCGTTGGCGGACAAGCGTGACCAATACCTTCGCCTGATGGCGCAGGGGATGAGCAACTCGGCCGCGTGCCGTGAGGTCGGGATCAACCGCAGGACCGGCACTCGCTGGAGGTACGGACGCAAGGAGATCGACCGGACCGGGCGCGAGCGCGTCTATGCACCGATCACCGAGCAGCCCGACGACGGTGCCATCTCGGCGCGGTTCCTGTCGGAGGACGAGCGGATCGTGATCGCCGAGATGCTCCAAGCGGGAGGCTCGCTGCGCACGATCGCCAAGGAGCTCGGCCGCGCTCCCTCCACCATCAGCCGCGAGGTGCGCCGCAACCGCGATCCGCGGACCGGCAGGTACCGGCCCTTCCACGCCCAGCGGCGCGCGGCCGTGCGGCGGGCGCGCTCCAAGCAGGGCAAGATCCGACGCGACCCAGAGCTGAAAGAGTTCATCCAGGACCACCTCGACCGGCGATGGAGCCCGGAACAGATCAGCCAAGCCCTGCGAACCACCTTCCCCGACGAGCCCGACCGGCACCTGGCGCACGAGACCATCTACCAGGCGATCTACCTTCCGCACCGCGGCGGCCTAGAGCGCAGGGCCGACACGTTGCGCACCGGCCGCCAGGCCCGCCGCCGACGCCGGCGCGTCGACCAGCGCGCCACCCGATTCATCGACCCCGGCACGCTGATCGGCCAGCGACCCGCCGATGTCGACGACCGCCAGGTGCCGGGCCACTGGGAGGGTGACCTGGTCGTTGGCCGGGGCAACCGGTCCGCGATCGGCACGCTGGTCGACCGCACCACCCGGTACGTCAAGCTGCTGCACCTGCCCGAAGGACGCACCGCCGAACACGTCCGCGATGCGCTCCTGCACGCCTTCGCCGACCTGCCCGCCGAGCTCACCCGCTCGCTGACCTGGGATCAGGGCAGCGAGATGTGCCGTCATGATGAGTTCTCCCGCGCCAGCGGCATCCCGGTCTACTTCTGCGAACCGGCCAGCCCCTGGCAACGCGGCTCGAACGAGAACACGAACGGCCTGCTACGCCAGTACTTTCCGAAGGGCACCGACCTGTCCGTCCACACCGCCGAGGACCTCACCGCCGTCGCCGCCGAGCTCAACAACCGTCCACGCAAGATCCTCGACTGGCAAACCCCCGCCGATCTCTTCGCTAAGCTCGTCGCAACAGTCGAATGATCGCGTGTTGCGACAAATTCTAGAATCCGCCCTGCGCGACGCACCTTGGTCATGGCAACACCCCACGGGGTCAGGTGTTGCGACCACCTTTAGAACCCAAGCTCATCGGGTGGGGCCAGGAACCACGCGTAGATCCACCCGCAGCGAGGCTGACCACCTCGCCCTGCCCCAGGCATTGCGGACACAGTCCGGACTCGCTGACATTTGTCGGGACGCCGATTCCGCTTCTACGAAAGTCGAGTTCTATCGGAGTCAGCCCAGCACGTGCTTAACCCGGAAACCCTCCGCGAGGCTTTGGGAACTCCAGGAGCAGGTTATTGCGCTCTATCGGACACGATCCCCGGCGGCCCTATGATCGCAAGGACAGGAAGTAGCCGACCGGTCATAGCCCCGTCCCTCTCGCCGTGTCACCATCGGCGCCATGGGCAAGGACGAGGCAAAGCCCGACCCCTGCAACACCTGCCGAGGACAGGCCGGCTGGTGGGAGTACGGCAACGGCCAGCCGGACGTCGCCAAGCCGAAACGCTGGATCAAGTGCATGGACTGCAACGGGAAGGGCCACAAATGACCGATCCCGACCCGCACGAAGGCCCGGCGTGCCCGGCGTGCCGTGGCAAGGGCGAGATCATCATGACCGGCCGCCGGGGCGGGGCCTGGATCGGTGTCCAGTGCGAGGACTGCCGGGGCACCGGCCTGGCCGACCCGCCCCCGCCCCGCTACGACGCCCGCGGCTACAAGATCCCCGAGGACGGGGAGGAGTACGACGAGGCCGTCCACGGTCCGGTGCCCACATCCCCACTCACCTCGACCTCGGTCTGCCGGGTCTGCTACGGCGCCGGAGTCGTGCTGGCGCAGGACGGCGGACAATCTCCCTGCCCGGCCTGCTCGGCGAGCAAGAACGGCTGAATGACCGCTGGACGTACGAGAGCCCGCCTCCCGGACCATGCCGGGGCGGGCTCTCCTCAAGGTCAGGCGCTCACGAACTGCCCCACGCGCTGACCTCCTGTGCGATACCAGCCTGCCCGTCCGCGAGCGCCTGGCGGACGCGGACGGCCTTCGGATGGCCGACGCGGAGCTCTCGGCCGGATCGCGCGGACGGGATGGAAGAGCGCCGCTTGCGAGCGTCTCTGCGAACGGCGACTACCCGGCTTCCGACGGACGCCGCCGCCTCACGAGGACCTGCTTGAGGTGCTCCGGAGGATCTATCCACCGAGAGAGAAATGCGGCGGCCTTGCCAGGGGGATCGCGCGCCTTGCAAAGCGCCTTGGGCGTGGTCTCGGGTGTCCCTATTCATTTACGGGCGTCGTCCGCTGCAAGGTCGAGTAGCGGCGGCGGGGTGTAGCCCAGCATGATGGGTCAGCGGGCGCGTGTGCGCAACTGCATTCGTCCCTGCTCGATGCCTTTCCACCCTGGAGAGACGACCGACCTTGAAAGTAGGAACCGATGGATATCAGGATGCTGTCTGATGCCAGTATGATCGCCATGACCGGTTACGGCATGTTCGGCTTCTACGACGAGGAGGGCGACTACCCGGAACCGAAGCATGCCCAAGGCTGCTTTGCCGCGACCACTGGGGCGGTGCATGTCTATCCCGCATGCGAGCTTCCGTCACCGGGCATACGCTTCGAACTCTGGAACAACGGCCCTCCCCGTGATGTCACCGATGCGGGAAACGAGCCTGAGGTGCAGGCACAGCTGAAGTTCCGGGTGACGGAGGGCTCCATAGGGTTGATGGCGATTGCCGCGGGGGCGGAGCCCGGTGTGTTCGAACTGCCGCCCGGCCAGTATCACCTACACCTGCTCGGCTACCGCCGTAGCAGCATGGCCGCCATAGAAAAGGACCTGTATGCCCGTGGCGTCGCTCCAGGCGACGATGAATGGGAGCAGGCCGCGGGCACTGAGCTGTATGTGGCGAGGTTCTGGCCACTGCATGATCCCGCTCCCCCAGACCGCTCCAGCGAAGAGGTGTCCGAACGTATCGAGACCATACGGGAATGGGCCAAAGATGCCGGTCTCCGGGTCAACGACCGAGGCCGGCTGCCCGCAAGCATCATCGCCATGTATGACGCCAGTCACTAGTGTGATGTGCCGGAAATGGCGAAGTGCTGGTGCTCGGTACGGCCGTTCGGTGCGGACCGGCCAGATCGACGTCGAACGCGGCCGGATGGACCTTGGAGCCCGGCGTGTTCCGGTGGCGGGCGAGGCAGAGACGTTCCCTGCCTCGCCGGGTGGCTCGGCGGCCGACGGCAGGGGGCGGGGTATCCGCGAGGCGGGCCGGCGCCGTCGGTTCAGCGAATGGTCGCGGTTGCGGGCCGCCTAGCAGGTCGTCCACGGCGCGGGCAGCCTGGTCATCGTCGGGCAGTTGCGGGCGGTGTGCGGTCGGTGCGACGCAGAGGCCGGCGCCGGGCCCGACCGGCGGCGTTGTGTTGGTTTGGGACGACGGACCTGAGCGCGCGACAACATCACGCATTCAAGCTCAGTAACGCCGCGACGAGAACGACGGCGCCGCATTAGTCCGGTCCAAGGCTAAGCGAAGCGCCGACAATAAATGAGCACAGGGCTCCGCCCGCAGGTACCAGCGGGACGCGGAGGAGGCGCCCCCCTTCTTGATCGTCGTGATCTATAGGTGCGCTGGATCAAGAAGGAACGGCATGATCGTCTGGCCAACGCATGCGACGGGGGCCCAGGATGGTGTGCAGCGGCTGTCGTACCTTGTCCCGAAAACGTTCCAACGCCGCCTGTAGGTGGCCGCTTCCGGCCCTTCCATGCAACCGATTTTTGTTCTGTGTGTAGATTCAGGAAGCCTGGATTACGGTCGCGCTGCGCGAAACCTTTCAGGCCCGTGCACAATCGGTCCATGGAGCGCACTGGTCATTGTTCTGTTACCGTGCGAACACTTGCATGGAACCTGCTGATTGGGCAGGTCGGCGCGCGTACCTCACTACCGGGGCGGAGGTTCGGGTGGCTTTCTCGGGACGGTCGAGTCTGCTGTCTCTGATCGAGCAGTTGATCGAGGTGAACGGCGGCCATCAGGTGACGGCGGGCACCGTCCGTCCGATTCTGGTGCTTGAAGGAGTCGGTGGGGCGGGACGTTCGGAAGTGCTGGACCACACCTGGCGGAAGTGGGGCGGGAGGACGCCGACGGCGAGGATCGATCCGCTCGCGGTCGAGGGCGATCCCCACTCCATGCGGGAGGTGCTGGCCGCGGTGATGCTCGGGCTGACCACCGAGGTGCCGGACTTCGCCGTCTCCTTTCCCAGGGTGGTGCTGGCCAACATCGCGATGGAGGGCCCGATCGAGGGCGCCGACGCTGCCGCCCGGCGCCGTGCCATGGTGGAACGGATCAACGGCTACCGGGATCGCGGGGCGGTGCAGAGGCTGATCACCGGGCTGTTCACCCTGGGTGCCACCTACATCCCGGTGCCCGGCGTCCAAGACCTGGTCCCGGTGGCCGCCGAGGAGCTGACCCAGAGGCTCAAGTGGTCTCGCCTGCGGGCGAAGCTGGTCTGGGACGAGCCGCTGGAGTGGTTCGGCCATCAGGACCAGGACTTCCGGCACAAGCCCGTCGACGCGCTGATCACGCTCAGCGTCCAGGCCAGGCAGGAGAGGGTCACCGTACGGCAGGACGTCGACCATCTGCTGCTGGCGGGGCTGCTGGCGGACCTGCGCGAGAGCCTGGACCGCACCCTGAACCGCCACTCCAACGCCGTCGTCCTGCTGGACAACGGCGACGCCCCTTCGGCACGGGAGTTCGTGCGGTCCCTGGTCGGGGTGCGCAACGAGCTGCGGCACAAGGGGATACCGGACGACCCGCTGGTCGTCATCACGACGAGCGGGGGACGCTCCGGGCACGCCGCGGCCGAGGCATCGAGGCATGACCCGGGGTGGTCCGAGTCCGAGCTGGAGCGCCTCGGCTCCGAAGAGATCTGTGGCCGGCGTCCGGCGGCGGTGCGTGTCGGCCTGGACGGGCTCGCGGTCGAGGACGTCCAGCAGCTGGCGCGGTCCAAGCGATGGCCGGGATCGCTGGGCAGCAGCGACATCGCCAAGAGGATCCACAGGCTCACCGGCGGGCATGCCGAGGCCACCGGCCTGCTGTTGAACCGGCTGGAGGATCAGCCGGCGCAGGTCGACGACCTTGACCAGGTGCTGAGAAGCCAGGTCGGAGACCGGGAGGGCACGCTGGAGCGGTACCTGCTCGAACGGGTCGCCGCGGAGCTGACACCGCGGGGTCATATCGACGAACGGCTCCGCGACGACCTGATCACGATCGCCGCCGCGCGTGACCAGAAGGAGGCGCGGGTCCTCGCGCCGCTGCTGGGCGACCGGGTCAACGCCGAGCTGGTGCTGTTCACCTCCACCACGCTGTGGTCGGCCCGCAGCGTCCGCGGCGAGGCGGCGATGATGCCGTTCGTGCGCTTCCTGCTGCTCAGGGCGCTGGCAGACCGTCCGGTCGACCGGCTGACGGGCTGGCCGAAGATCTTCCGAATGCTGGAGGAGCGTCTCTCCGACGACGACCTCGGCGGAAGGCTCCACCATCAACTGGCCCTCGGTTACGTGGACGACGTCGTCACCGTCTTGATCGAACTGCTGCCCGTCCTGCCCACCAAGAAGTGGCTGGCGATGCTCGACGAGGCCGTCTCCACCCCGAACCTCGCACCGCCCGACATACCGCCCCAGCCCCGCAC
>NZ_SMKU01000217.1 GCF_004349215.1 Actinomadura rubrisoli
CCGCCCCCGCCCGACCTGCACGCCATCGGAACCGCCGAGAAGGAGGGGAAGACATGACCGATCCCATCGACCCGCGCGTCCTGTCACCGGACCAGGCCAGGGCGCTGTTCCGCGCCGGGCTCCGCGTCACCACCGCCGGGTGGTGCGCGGGCTGGACGCAGGCGAACCTGATCGCCGTCCCGCGCGAGCAGGCTTATGACCTGCTGCTGTTCGCGCAGCGCAACCCCAAGCCGTGCCCCGTCCTGGACGTGACCGAGCCCGGCGAGGTGTCGGCGTCGCTGTTCGGCGGCGACCTGCGCACCGACCTGCCGGGCTATGTCGTGTACGAGCGGGGCGAGCCGGTCGCCGAGGTGCCCGACGTGACCGACTTCTGGCGGGACGACCTGGTCTGCTTCCTCCTCGGATGCAGCTTCACCTTCGAGGACGCGCTCCGCGAGGCGGGCGTGCCCGTCCGGCACATCGACCAGGGCGTCAACGTCCCGATGTACCGGACGAACCGGCCGTGCCGCCGCGCCGGGGACTTCGGCGGCCCGCTGGTGGTGTCGATGCGCCCGGTCCCCGCCGCGCAGGTGGCGGACGCGGTCCGGGTGACGTCCCGCTACCCGTCCGTCCACGGCGCTCCCGTCCACGTCGGCGACCCGCTGGAACTCGGCATCGCCGACCTCGCCGAGCCCGACTTCGGCGACCCGGTCGAGGTCCGCGTGGACGAGGTCCCGATGTTCTGGGCGTGCGGGGTGACGCCGCAGGCCGCCGTGATGGCGTCCCGGCCGAAGCTCGCCATCGGGCACGCCCCCGGCCACATGGCGATCACCGACGCCCGCGACACCCGCTACATCGTCCCCTGACGGCAGGGCCAGGGGACGATGCGGCGCGAGCCGTGAGCGCGTGGGCTAGGAGCGCCGGCCGGGTTCGTTCACGATCTTCTGGTCCACGTTGGCGGACCAGCCGAGGACGGTGCCGGGCTTGGTGGTGATGCCCTTGTACAACTTCCGTGCGCGCACGGTCTCCTCCCTGCTGCCGAGGTAGCGGTACGTGGCGGGGTCCAGGATGATGCTGGCCCGC
Organism: Actinomadura rubrisoli; assembly: GCF_004349215.1. Taxonomy (GTDB): domain Bacteria; phylum Actinomycetota; class Actinomycetes; order Streptosporangiales; family Streptosporangiaceae; genus Spirillospora; species Spirillospora rubrisoli. Next base: position 1,063 of record NZ_SMKU01000217.1, read on the forward strand.
TCTCCGTATTCGTCCACCCGGGCGAACGCCACGCCGCGCCGGCCGGCCGCGTCCTGCACGCCGCGTTGCAGGACCACTCCGCGGATCTTCGGGAGCGCCCGGTAGATCGCGGCGCGGAGCTTGGGGGGCGAGGGGTCCTTCAGGATGCTGCTCATGGTCTCGAAGACGCTCTGCGGGCTGGTGGCGCCGGCCTGGGTGGGGTACCTCGACTTGAAGATGTGGCGCAGCAGCGCGTCCGGGTCCGTGGGGAGCGTGTCGTAGTTCCCCAGATGGAACAACGGCTTTCCCCCGACCTGAGAGTAACTGTCGCCTGGCGGGGGCTTCAAGTAGTCCATCACCCGCAGCTTGCCGCCGAAGTATGTGGCGTGGGCCGTTCCGTCCACACGCGTCCAGTTCTCAACGGTCTCGCGCTTGTTGACGTCGATGCCCTTCCACCAGGTGTTCATGTCGAACCCGGCCGCGATCACCGTGCGGTCGTAGACCCACTGCTTCGGCCCCGGCCGCTTGTACGGCTGCCGCTCGGCGGCCTGCGCGGCCCGGTCGCCGAGTTCGACGGCGCTGGCGAGCCGCACCTCGGGCAGCGGGCCGCCCGAGGGGGTTCCCGTCCCGGACCCGGCCACGGGAGGCGCCGCGGGTTCGGAACCGCCCGAGCCCTGCGCGACGATGACCCCCGCGGCGGCCACCGCCGCGAGCGCGGCGGGCAGCCCGGCCCGCACCATCACCCGCCTCCCGCCGAGCCGGTCGGCGAGCCGGGCGGGCCGGTACGCCCCGAGCCGGGCGACCGGACGCGGCGCGGGCGCGTCGGCGGCGGCCAGCTCCCGCAGGCGGCGCTGGATCGCGTCCTCGGTTTCGGCCGGCATCCCCGGCATCGAGCTCCGCATCTCCCTGACCATCGTGAGATCGTCCATCCCGTCACTTCTCCTCTGCCGTGGGATCGGTTGCCGTGGGATCGGTGTCGCCGAGCGCCGCGCGGATCTTGCGCCGGGCCCGGTGGAGCCGCGAGCGCACGGTGCCGACCGGCACGCCGAGCGCGTCCGCGATCTCCTCGTAGCTCAGCTCGGCCCAGGCGACCAGCAGCAGCACGTCGCGGTCGCGCCGGTGCAGGGCCGCCATCGCCCCCGCCAGGCGGCGCTCCTCGACTTCGGCGGTGACCCGCCGGACGACGGTCTCGGCCAGCGGCTCGGGCAGCGGGTCGAGCCCGGTCCGCCGCAGGGTCCGGTAGTACTTCTCCTCGGTGCGCCGATGCCCCGCGATGATGTTGGTCGCGATCCCGTACAGCCACGGCCGCGCCAAGGGCCGCGTCATGTCGTAGGAGTCGCGGCGGCGGAACGCGACGAAGAACGTCTCGGCGACGATGTCCTCGGCGGCCTGGGCCCCCAGCCGCCGCGCCGCGTAGTCGTAGATCCGGCGCCCGTAGCGCTCGAAGAGCGCCGAGAACCATTCCGGCTCGGTCAGCGACCGGCGGATCAGGCCCGCGTCGTCGAGCAGCTCCGCCGCGCTCGGGTCGATCGCCGCGGCGGTCACGGCGAGCCCGTGTGTCGGTGGGTCATGGCTTCCCTTCGTCTCGAATGAGCACTGGTTGTTGGGCGAAGGGGCCTCCACGGTTCACGGCGCCGCCGGCCTCGTCCTCGACCGCGCCGTCTCGGTCAAGTTCCGGACAGGAGCGATTCTCGCAATCGAGGCTCCGGAATGTCGCCGGAGGGAACGAACGGCGCACCGGGGTTCGAGGGCTGCCTCTGAGCGCGCTGATCTCACCTGCTAAGACGCCGGTCTCATCCATCGGATATCGATGTGGGGTTCTTCTACGCATTCACGGCGATTTACTCTAAGCTTCACTTAACTTTGCATATATCGACAAAATTGACTCGGTCCAGGGGCGAATGGCCGGATGGGGACATTATCCCGGGTTGTTATGCTCCTTTGTGGCACCTAACGTCTGAATCGCACGGGGCGTCCACCACAAATCGGCGCCCCGGCGGCCATGGCCGCAGATCGCGACCAGGCAATTCAGGGAGGAATCATGCATGTCTCGCGTGTACGCGTCCGATGGGCCGCGGCCCTGGCGGGAATGGCGGCGATGCTGCCGGCAGTGCCCGCCGCCGCGGAACCGGCGCCCCGCGAGCCCATCGGCGCCTACCTGCTCATGATGGTGCCGAACGACGGCCCGATCAGCGCGGCGACCCTGTGGTGCGGTCCCGCCGGAGGGACGCATGTCAGCGCGTCCCGGGCCTGTGATCAGCTGGCATCGGCCTCCGGCGAGGTCCGGCGGATCCCGGCGCGGACGGGACCGTGCACGCTGGCGCTGGCGCCCGTCCGCGTGACCGCGGACGGCACCTGGCGCGGCCGTCCGCGCCACTTCGCGCGGACCTATCCCAACAAGTGCATCGCCAGCAGGGACACCGGCGGAATTCTTTTCTGAACGCCTCATGAACCGCGGGCCGCTGGACCGGGCGGCGGGGCCCGGCCGGCGGCCTGCTCAAAAAGGAGGATTACATGATCGCCACCATATTGGCGGCCACAATGGCGCTTTCCGGAACGGTCGCGGCGCCGCAGGTTCTCGTCGAATATCAGCGTACGGGAGGTCTCGCCGGAGTGAATGACCGGGTGACCGTGGACAAGGCGGGAATGGCCGAGGTCAAGGCCGCCCGCTTCGCGCTGACCCCCCGGGAGCTCCGGGAGCTGCGCCGGGATCTGGCGCGGATCGGCACCCCGAGGTCGTCCGCGGGCGGCTGCCGCGTCGCCGACCACTTCACCTACACCCTCACCTACCGGGGCCGGAGCGCGTCCCGCTGCGAGGTGCCCCGCGACTGGCGCGCGGTGATCGCACGGCTGGACGGCCTGGCCGCGCGGGCCGCCTGACGTGACGGCGGCGCCGGCCGCTCCCTCTCGCCGGCGCCGGCGCCGCCGTCCGCTCGTCCGCGGGCCCGGTGTGCGGAGGGCCCGCGGACGAGCCCGAGGACGGCGCGCCGTCCTCGGGCGTTACGTCATCTGTCCTCGACGTCCCACCACAGCGCGGTGTCCGGGGGCAGCGCGACGCAGTCGCCATCGGCGCGCACCGGGCCGCTCGCGAGCAGCGTCGTGCCGTACGTGGGGACGCGGACGGTGCGGCCGCTCATGTTCACCGCGCACGCGACGGACCGGCGGGCGCCGCCGCCGGCGGTGGTCTCCCGGACGAAGAACAGCGTGCCGGGCGGCCCGACGAGCCAGCGCAGGCCGCCGTCGCCGAGCGCGGGATGCCCGCGGCGGACGCGCAGCGCCTCGCGGTACAGCGCGAGCATCGAACCCGGGTCGGCGGACTGCGCCGCGACGGTGAGGTCCCGCCAGGACGGGGGGATGGGCAGCCAGGACGCGGCGCCCGACCCGAACCCGAACGGCGGCTCCTCGCCCTCCCACGGCAGCGGGACGCGGCAGCCGTCCCGTCCGGAGCCGGCGCCGCGGGCGTGCTGCGGGTCCTGGAGGAACTCCTCCGGCAGGTCGAGGACCTCGGGCAGGCCCAGCTCCTCGCCCTGGTAGATGTACGCCGACCCGGGCAGCGCGAGCGTCAGCAGCGCCGCCGCGCGGGCGCGGCGCAGGCCCGCCTCGCCGCCGCCGTACCGGGTGACGTGCCGCTTCACGTCGTGGTTGGACAGCACCCACGTGGCGGGCGCGCCGACGGACTCCGCCGAGCGCAGCGACTCCTCGATCACCGCCCGCATCCCGGACGCGTCCCACGGCGCGGTGAGGTAGTGGAAGTTGAACGCCTGGTGCAGCTCGTCGGGACGGGTGTAGAGCGCGAGCCGTTCGAGGGTGGGCGCCCACGCCTCGGCGACGGCGATCCGCTCCCCGCCGTAGGAGTCGAGGAGCCGCCGCCACTCGCGGTGGACGTCGTGGACGGCGTCCTGGTCGAAGTACGGCAGGACGGCCGTCCCGAGCATCTCGACCTGGTCGGCGTGGCCGACGTCCGGCAGGCCCGGGGCTTTCACCAGGCCGTGCGCGACGTCCACGCGGAAGCCGTCCACGCCGAGGTCGAGCCAGAACCTCAGGATGCCGTCGAACTCGGCGCGGACCTCGGGGTTCTCCCAGTCCAGGTCGGGCTGCTCGGCGGCGAACAGGTGCAGGTACCACTGGCCGTCCGGCAGCCGCGTCCAGGCGGGGCCGCCGAACACCGACTCCCAGTCGTTCGGCGGCTCGGCGCCGTCCGGGCCCTGCCCGTCCCGGAAGACGTACCGGGCGCGCTCGGGGGACCCGGGCGGCGCCGCCAGCGCGGCCTGGAACCAGGCGTGCCGGTCGGAGGTGTGGTTGGGGACCACGTCCACGATGACGCGCAGGCCGCGTGCGTGGGCGTCCCCGATCAGCCCCCGCGCGTCGTCGAGGGTGCCGAACATCGGGTCGACGTCGCGGTGGTCGGCCACGTCGTACCCGAAGTCGGCCATCGGCGACACATAGAACGGCGTCAGCCACAGCGCGTCCACGCCGAGCCCGGCGAGGTAGGGCAGCCGGGACCTGATGCCCGGCAGGTCGCCGACGCCGTCCCCGCCCGAGTCGGCGAAGCTGCGCACGTACACCTGGTAGATGACGGCGTCGCGCCACCAGCGGGCGGCCTCGCCCGCGGGTCCGGTGTCTGCGGGCACGGCGAGGATGTCCTGCGTCATGAACGTCCTTCGTTGTCGGGAGCTGTCAGGGACTATTTCACCCCGCCCGCGGTGAGCCCGGCGACGATTCGGCGCTGGAAGGCCAGCACGACGGCGATCAGCGGGACGGTGACGACCACGCCGGCCGCCATCTGCGTGCCGAACGGCTGGTCGAAGCCGGACACGCCGGTGAACTTGGAGATGGCCACGGTGGCGGTCTGCATCTCCCTCTTGTTCACCATCGACAGCGCGATGAGGTACTCGTTCCACGCGGCGATGAAGGTGAGGATCGCCGTGGTGAACACCCCGGGCGCCGCCAGCGGCACGATGACCTTGCGGAACGCCTGGCCGCGGGTGCAGCCGTCCACCATGGCGGCATGCTCCAGCTCGAACGGGAGCTGCCGGAAGAACGCGGTGAGCAGCCACACCGACAGCGGCAGCGCGAAGCCGAGGCTGGGCAGGACCATCGCCTGGTAGGTGTTGATCCACTTGAGGTCGGTGAACAGCTTCAGCAGCGGGACGAGCTGGGAGATCCCCGGGAACATCGAGGTCGCGACGATCAGCCCGAGCACCGCGTTCTTGAACGGGAAGTCCAGCCGCGCCAGCGCGTAGGCGGTGAAGATCCCGATGACCAGCGTCAGGACGGTCGTGCAGCCCGCCACGACGACGCTGTTGAGCAGGGCGCGCCCGAAGCCGCTGTCGCCGGAGAAGACCGCGGAGAAGTTCTCCCACGACCACCGCGACGGGAGCGGCGAGTTGTCGAACTGGTCCTGCGGGCGCCGGAACGCCGAGATCGCCATCCAGTAGAACGGCGCGAGGCAGTACGCCGCCACCGCCGCGACGCCCAGGTAGGACAGCGCGCGCCGCGTCGTGGACCCGGTCATGCGGCCACCCCCTTGCGCTTCCCGCGCGGACGCCCGGCCTGCCGGCGGGCCTCGCCGATGATGTCGGCGCCGAGCAGCTTGACGAACAGGTAGGCGATCAGGGCGATGTAGAGGAACAGCACCGTCGCGTACGCCGCGGCGGACCCGTACCGCAGGTTGGACGCCTCGAACCACGCGACCATCGTGAGGGTCTCCACAGACCGCTGGTTCACGCCGATCAGCACGGCGGGCAGGTCGAACATCCGCAGCACGTCCAGCATGCGGAACAGCACCGCCACCAGCAGCGCGGGCTTGACCAGCGGCAGCGTGATCCACCAGAACCGCTGGACGGCGCCGGCGCCGTCCACCCGCGCCGCCTCGTGCACGTCGCGGGGGATCATCTGCAGCCCGGCCAGCACAAGCAGGCCGATGAACGGGGAGGTCTTCCACACCTCGGCGATGATCACGGCCGCCTTGGCGGGGAAGCCGCCCGCGGTCCACAGGATCTCCTGGCGCAGCAGCGCGTTCGCGGCGCCGTCCGCCTGGAAGACCCACCGCCACAGCAGGCCGGAGACCGCCGTCGGGATCGCCCACGGGACGAGGATGCTCGCCCGCACCAGCGCCCGCCCCCGGAACGCCTGATGCATGATCAGCGCCATGCCCACGCCGATCACCGTCTCCAGCACGACCGTGGTCACGGTGAAGAACGTGGTGTTGGCGAAGGCGTTCCAGAACGCGTCGGACCGGTCCCCGGTGAAGATCGCGGTGTAGTTGTCGAGGCCGGCGAACCGCTCGCCCTCCACCACGAACCCGTCGGCGTCCAGACCCTGGCCGCGCGTGAACAGCGACTCGCGGAACCCGGCGAGCACCGGATAGCCGATCACCAGCGCGAGGACGAGCAGGGTGGGGGACAGCAGCAGCGCCGCGAGCCGTCTCGTGCTCCGCGCGTCCCCCCTGTTGTCGGGGGGCGCCTCCGCCGCGGCGGGGGCCGCGGCGTCCGGCGTGTCGTCGTACGTCGTCATGTCGATCATTGTGTGATCATGGAACGCCGTGCGGTCAATGGTCGGGGCCCCTTCCGCGGGCCCAGGCCGGACGCCGATCAGCCTTCGGCGGGCAGGCCGTCGCTCGGGCCGTCCGTGGGGCCGTCCGTCGGCGGGTCGGTGGGCGGGTCGGTGGGCGGCGGCCCGGCCGGGGCCTTCACCCGGACGAACGTCGGCAGGCCCGGCAGGTTCTGGTGGATGACGAGACGGGCCGTCCCGCCGGGGCCGTCCGGCGACTCCTTCCAGACGGAGATCGTGCAGCCGTCCTCGGTGCCGGCCAGCCGCTTCCGCTCGCAGTCGCCCGCGTCGTGCGCGAGGCCCGCGGCGGGGCCGCCCGCGAACTCGATCGCGCCGATCACCAGCGGGGCGGAGCCGGTGCTGATGACGCGCACCTCCCGGGCGCAGCGGTCCTCCCGCTCCGGGCAGTCCAGGGCGACGGACGCGGGCACCACGCGGATCGCGGGGCCGGACGCGGCGGGCGGGGGGTCGTCGCCGCTCCCGCCGCTCCCGCCGCCGACGTCGCCGGGAAGGGGGAAGTGCGGCTTGCCGTCGGTGGTGACGTCCACGACCGTGAACCCGCCGTAGGTGACGGCGAGGGCCATGACGGTCACCAGCACGCCCACGCTCACGCGCAGCGGCTGGTGCCGTCCGGCGACGCTGATGAGCGGGGCGATTGCCGCTCCCGCCGCGGCCGCCGCGAGTGCCAGTTCGGGCGAGGCGGTCAGCCGCTTGGTCGCCAGCGTGCTGATGATCGAACAGCAGACGGCGCCGAGCATCGCCAGCGCCACAGGCCCCGATGCCTGCTGCTGCGTCCGTTGCGGAGGTGCCATGAGTGTCTCCCTCACCATGGCCGGGGGGCGCCAGGTCTCGTCTCCGGGCTGGGCCGGGGCGCCCCGGGTACCCACTGAGATGGAGGGCGCCGGGCCGCGGTTCTGATGCCGCCGTCACCGTCCGGATCCGGACAGCGACCGTCCGGTCGCGATCTTCTGAACCCTTCGGGGGCCCTCCTCCGTGTTCACCGGTGACACATCCGGCCACTATCATTCACGACTCGAATGATTCGAAGATAGAGTGATTTCGAACGCAACCGGGCGGCCCGGTCCCTACGTACCAGGGGTGACCGCCCAGCCGAGGAAGGGGAGCGATGCGCGAGCAGGGCATCGATCACGACGACATCGCGGAGGCCGACCTGAGGACGCGGCGCGGCGTCTTCCGCGCCGTCGCGTTCCGGGACCCGGTGGACGGGCACGAGCACATGGCCCTGGTCCGGGGGGACGTCGGGGGCCGCGAGGGCGTCCTCGTCCGCACGCACTCCGAGTGCATGACGGGCGACATCTTCGGCGCGACGCGCTGCGAGTGCGGGGACCAGCTCGGCGCGGCGCTGGACGCGATCGTCCGCGAGGGCGCCGGGGTGCTGGTGTACCTGCGCGGGCACGAGGGGCGCGGGATCGGCCTGGTCGCCAAGATCCGCACCCACGTCCTCCAGGACGACCAGGGCCTGGACACCGTGGACTCCGCCACCGTGATCGGCCTCCCCGTCGACGTGCGGGACTACGGCCCGGCCGCGCGCGTCCTGCGCCACCTCCGGGTCCGGTCGGTGCGGCTGATGTCGAACAACCCGGCCAAGGTCAGCGCCCTGGAGTCGTACGGGATCGACGTCGCGGAGCGGATCCCCCTGCTCGTCCCGGTCAGCGACGACAACCTCCGGTACCTCACCGCCAAGCGCGACCGGCTCGGCCACGACCTGCCGCAGGTCGGCGAGGCCGCCGCGCGCCGCATGGACGAGGTGCCCGGATGACCACGGCCCGGGAACTGGGCCTGGCGCTCGCCGCGCAGGCCGCGCTGCTGGCGGCGCTGCGGCCGGGACCGCCGGGCTGGGCGGCCGGGGCCGTCTTCGCGGCCCTGGCTTGGAGCGTTCTCACGGCGGCCTTCCGGCACCGCCGCGTGCTCGGGCCCGCCGACCACGTCACGCTGGTCCGGGTCGTCCTGGTCGGCGGCGTGACGGCCCTGGTGGCCGGTCACCTGGCGACGGGCGGCGGCCCGGTCGCGGTGCTCGTCGCGACCGCCGCCGCGGCGCTCGTCCTGGACGGGGTGGACGGCCGCGTCGCCCGCCGCACCGGTACGGCGTCCGAGGCCGGCGCCCGGTTCGACATGGAGGTGGACGCCTTCCTGATCCTGGTGCTGAGCGTGCAGGTCGCCGCGTCCGCCGGGCCGTGGGTCCTGGCGATCGGCGGGATGCGCTACGCGTTCGCCGCCGCGTCCTGGACGGCGCCGTGGCTGCGCGCGCCGCTGCCGGACAGCCTCGCCCGCAAGACCGTCGCGGTGGTGCAGGGGGTCGTCCTGGCCGTGGCCGCCGCGGAGGTCGTCCCGCACGCGGAGCTCGCGGTCGCGGCGGCGCTGGGCCTGCTCGCGTGGTCGTTCGGGCGTGACATCGTCTGGCTGGCCGCGCTACGGCGGGGGAACCCGCAGGGGAGGAGGGCCGATGGAGCGCGACGCCCGCGCGTTCTGGATCCGGTCACCAGGTGAGGGGGAGATCCGCTCGGAGGAGCTGCCCGAGCCGGGCCCGGGCGAGGTCCTGGTCAGGACGGTCTGCTCCGGCGTCAGCCGGGGGACGGAGGCGCTGGTGTTCCGCGGCCGTGTCCCCGCGAGCCAGCACGAGGTGATGCGCGCCCCGTTCCAGGCGGGGGCCTTCCCCGGGCCGGTCAAGTACGGCTACCTGAACGTGGGCGTCGTCGAGCACGGCCCGTCCGGCCTGCTCGGCCGTCCGGTCTTCTGCCTCTACCCGCACCAGACCCGGTACGTCGTCCCCGCGAGCGCGGTCAGCCCCGTCCCGGACGGGGTGCCGCCGGAGCGCGCCGTCCTGGCCGGGACGGTCGAGACCGCGGTGAACGCCCTGTGGGACGCGGCGCCCCTCGTCGGCGACCGCGTCGCCGTGGTCGGCGCCGGGATGGTCGGCTGCGCCGTCGCCGGGGTCCTGGCCGGGTTGCCCGGGACGTCCGTCCAGCTCGTCGACACCGACCCGGCCCGCGCCCGCATCGCCCGGACGCTCGGCGTCGCCTTCGCCTCCCCGGACCAGGCCGAGGCCGACCGCGACCTGGTGATCCACGCCAGCGCCACCGAGGCGGGCCTGGCGCGCTCCCTGGAGCTGCTCGCGCCGGAGGGGGAGGTCATCGAGCTGAGCTGGTACGGCGACCGGCGGATCGCCGTCCCGCTGGGGGAGGGCTTCCACTCGCGGCGCCTCGCCATCCGCGCCAGCCAGGTCGGCACGATCTCGCCCCGCCGGGGACGGCGCACCTTCGCCGACCGGATCGCCCTCGCGCTCCGCCTGCTCGCCGACCCCGCGTTCGACGCGCTGATCACCGGGGAGAGCCCCTTCGAGGAGCTGCCGCGCGTCATGCCCCGCCTCGCGGACGGGGACCTGCCCGCCCTGTGCCACCGCATCGCCTACTGAGGAGGACCCGGAGTGTTCGGCATCACCGTCCGCGACCACGTCATGATCGCGCACAGCTTCCGCGGGGAGGTCTTCGGCCCGGCGCAGCGCCTGCACGGCGCCACCTTCGTCGTGGACGCCACGTTCCGCCGCGCCGAGCTCGACGCCGACAACATCGTCGTGGACATCGGCCTGGCCACCCGCGAGCTGGGCGAGGTCCTGGCCGGGCTGAACTACCGCAACCTGGACGACGAACCCGCGTTCGCCGGGACCAACACCTCGACCGAATACCTCGCGAAGGTCATCGCCGACCGCCTCGCCGACCGGATCCACGCCGGCGCCCTAGGCGACAACGCACGCGGCCTGTCGGAGCTCACCGTGACACTGCACGAGTCGCACGTCGCCTGGGCAAGCTACGAGCGCCCCCTATGACCCCCCTGAACCCCCAGGCCGCGTCCGCCGCCGCTGCGGGCGACATGGCCGAGGGCGGGGCGGCTGTGGACGAGGTGTGCTTCGTCGTGCCCGGTGACATCGACGACGTGTCGGCCCCCAGCGGCGGCAACGTCTACGATCGGCGGCTGTGCCAGGGGCTCGCGGCGGCGGGACGGCCCGTCCGCGAACTGGCCGTGCCGGGGACCTGGCCGCGCCCGGGCGCCTCCGCCCGGACCGGGCTCGGCCGCGCCCTCGCCGGGCTGCCCGACGGCGCCGTCGTCCTCCTGGACGGGCTCGTGGCCTGCGGCGTCCCGGAGATCGTCGTCCCGCATGCCGGGCGGTTGAGGCTCGCGGTCCTCGTTCACCTCCCGCTGGCGGACGAGACGGGTCTGGCGCCGGAGACGGCCGCGGACCTCGACGCGCGCGAGCGGGCGACGCTCCACGCCGCAGGCGCCGTCGTGGCGACGAGCCCGTGGGCCAGGCGACGCCTCATCGACCACCACGGCCTCCCCTCGGGCCGCGTCCACGCCGTCACGCCGGGAACCGATCCGGCGCCCCTCGCGTCCGGCACCGACGGGGCGTCCCGCCTGCTGTGCGTGGCGTCGGTGACCCCGCGCAAAGGCCACGACCTGCTCGCCGAGGCGCTCGCCGCCGTCGCCCATCTGCCCTGGACCTGCGAGTGCGCCGGCCCCCTCGACCGCGACCCCGCCCACGTCACCCGCGTGCGCCGGCTGCTCGGACGGCACCGCATCGGCGACCGCGTCCACCTCGACGGCCCCAAGACCGGCGGGCGCCTCGCCGCCTCCTACGCCGCCGCCGACCTCCTCGTCCTGCCGTCCCGCGCCGAGACCTACGGCATGGTCGTCACCGAGGCGCTCGCGCGCGGCGTCCCCGTCCTGGCGACGGCCGTGGACGGCGTCCCGGACACCCTGGGGCGCGACGCGGGCCTCCTCGTCCCGCCCGGCGACCCCGCCGCGCTCGCGGCCGCGCTCCGGCGCTGGCTGGTCGAACCCGATCTCCGCAGCCGCCTGCGCGCGGCCGCTCGGCGGCGGCGCGGCGCGCTCGGCGGCTGGGACGCGACCGCGCGCGGCGTGGCCGCCGTCCTCGACGGGCTCCGCCGGGAGGCGCGATGACCGGATTCGACCCGGAATGGCTGGAGCTGCGCGAGAGCGCCGACGCCGAGGCCCGTGCCGCCGACCTCCTCGCCCCGCTCCAGGAGGCGCTGCCCGCCCGGGGGCCGCTGATCATCTGGGACCTCGGCTGCGGCACCGGCTCCCTCGGCCGCTGGCTGGCCCCCCGCCTGCCGAACCCGCAGCACTGGATCCTGTACGACGACGACCCGGCCCTCCTCGCCAAGGCCCGCGTCCCCGCGTCCTTCGAGACCCGCGCGGGCGACCTCGCCGCCCTCCGCGCCGCCGACCTCGCGGGCGCCTCCCTCGTCACCGCGTCCGCGCTCCTCGACGTCCTCACGCCCGCACGGGTGGACGGCCTCGCCGCCGCGATCACCGCCGCGCGCCTCCCGGCCCTGCTGACCCTGTCCGTCACCGGCCGCGTCCGGCTGTCCCCGCCCGACCCCCTCGACGCCGACCTCGCCGCCGCCTTCGACGCCCACCAGCGCCGCGGCGGCCTCCTCGGCCCCGACGCCGTCGCCGCCGCGTCCGAGGCGTTCGGACGGCGCGGCGCCGACGTCCGGACCCGTCCCAGCCCCTGGCGGCTCGGCCCCGACCGGCCCGCGCTGACCGCCGCGTGGCTGCACGGCTGGGTCGCCGCCGCCGTCGAGCAGCGCCCCGACCTCGGGCCCGCCGCCGACGGCTACCTCCGCCGCCGCGCGGGCGACCTGCACATCGCCGACCTGCACGTCGAAGTCGCCCACGCCGACCTGCTCGCACTTCCCGGGGAGAGCATGTGACCCGCAAGCCCTGGCCCTGGCTGCGCCTGCTCATCGGGCTCGGCATCCTCGCCGCGCTCCTGTGGTGGCACAGCACCGCCGCGTTCGCGGACGCCCTCCGCGCCGTCGACGGCCCGTCGCTGTCGGCCGCCCTCGCGATCGGCCTGCTGACCACCGTCCTGAGCGCCGCCCGGTGGCGTGTCGTGGCGCGCCGCCTCGGCCTCCGGCTCTCCCTCGGCAAGGCCGTCACCGACTACTACCGCTCGCAGTTCCTCAACGCCGTGCTGCCCGCCGGCGTCCTCGGCGACGTCCACCGCGCGGTGAGCCACGGCCACCGCTCCGGCGACGTCGGACGCGGCGTCCGCGCCGTCGTGCTCGAACGCGCCGCGGGCCAGGCCGTCCTCATCGCCGCCGGGCTGGTGGTCCTGCTCACCCGTCCCGCGCTCCTGCCGGCCCTCACCCCCGCGCTGATCCCCGCCACGGTCGTGCTGAGCCTGCTGGCGGGCGCGCTCGTCCTCGTCCGCCGCCGCACCCTGGACCTCAGGCCCGTCCTGGACGCCTGGCCGTCCCTGGCGTCCCTGTCCGCCGGGGCGCTGGCCGGGCACGTCACCCTGTTCCTGATCGCGGCGCGCCTCGCGGGCGCCACCGCCCCGCTCGCCGACCTCGTCCCGCTCGTCCTGCTCGCGCTGCTGGTCATGGCGCTGCCGCTGAACGTCGGCGGCTGGGGGCCCCGCGAGGCCGTCCTGTCCCTGGCGTTCGGCGCCGCGGGCCTCGGCTCAGCGCAGGGCCTGACCGTCTCCGTCGTGTACGGGGTGCTCACCTTCGTCGCGAGCCTCCCCGGCGCCGCGACCCTGCTGCTGAAGGACGGCCAGGCAGTCCCCGAACGACCCGACGAGGCTCGCCAGGACGTCCCGGCCCTTGCCGGCCGAGGCCAGTGACGGCCGCCCGACGACCCCCGACCGCGTGTAGGGCCCCATTCCCACCGTGAGCAGGTGCCGCCGGTCGTCGGCGAGATGGTCGGCGCCGGCGTACCCGTCCCGCACCACCTCGGGGCGGGCGTGCAGCAGGATCGAGGTCTCCAGCTCCCCGGCGTGCATGTCGCCGTCGGCCGTGGTCTCGATGCCCGCCGCGTCCCGCGCCGCGTCCCAGTCACCGGGGCCCGGGAACAGCGCCATGCTCCCTCCGGCCTCCTGGACGACGTTCCCGAGCACATAGTTGCCCCCGTGCCCGTTCACCAGCACCAGCCTCGGCACACCGGCACGCCGCAGCGACCCCGCGACGTCCGTCACGACCGCGGCCAGCGTCACCGCCGAGATGCTCACCGTCCCGGGCCAGTCCGCGTGCTCGTGCGAGCACGAGATCGTCACCGGCGGCAGCAGCCGCACCGGATGGCAGGCCGCGACCTCCCGCGCGATCGTGCAGGCGATGATCGTGTCCGTCGCCAGCGGCAGGAAGGGCCCGTGCTGCTCGTGGCTGCCGACCGGCAGCACCGCCACCGGGACGTCCGGCTCCTCGCGGCTGGTGTTCAGGGGAAGCATGCCGCCCACCCTGCCACCTCACCAGCAGCATCGCGCCCGCCAGCAGCCCGGCGGCGACCAGCCCGTCCGTCCAGTAGTGGTTCGCCGTCACGACCACCACGAGCACCGTGACCGGGGCGTGCAGCGCGACGACCCACCGCCACCGGCTCCGCGACACCCGCACCACCGTGACCGCGACCAGCAGCGCCCACCCGATGTGCAGCGACGGCATCGCCGCGTACTGGTTGGCGACCCCGTCCGCCGCCGCCGGGTAGGCCGACGGCCCCACGGTCAGCATCGTGTCGACGGCCCCCAGCCCGGCCAGCCGGGGCGGCGCCAGCGGGAACATCACGTGGACGGCCAGCCCGGCCGCCGTGAGCAGCACCAGCTCGTTCCGCACCCGCCGATAGGAGCCGCGGTGCCGCGCGTACAACCAGATCAGCAGCAGCGCCGTCCCCGGAAAGTGCACGGACACGTAGTACAGGTTCGCCAGGAACGCCGTGTGGTCCCACCCGAGCGCCCAATGCTGCAGGCTCATCTCGTTCGGCAGCCACGACCGCTCGAACCCCCACAGCGCCTTCGCGTTCGCGAGCGCCTCACCCGGCCCGCTCTCGAAGAGCGTCCGCCCCCACTTGTAGAACGAGAACAGCACCAGCAACAGCGCCACCTCGGTCGCCAACGGCCGCGCCGACCGCAGCGCCCACCCCCCGCGGATGCGGATCACATCGTTCGCCATGCTGTCCTCCGTGCCGGTGTACCGTCCTATGACAACCCTCGCCACTGACAGTTCGCCGGGCACTGGTCCCAGCCACCCTCTTCAGGGAGGCCAGTCCCACACCCCATGGTGGAGCTAACCCCAC
>NZ_SMKU01000218.1 GCF_004349215.1 Actinomadura rubrisoli
GAGCGGGGCGCGGCGGGGAGCCGCGTCGCTGGGGGCGCGCTCACAGGTCGGCGCTCACAGGTCGGCCACCTTCCGGCCGCGCACGAGCAGGATGAACAGGGGCGCGCCGAGGAACGCCGTCACGACACCGGCCTCCAGCTCGCCGGGACGGGCCGCGACGCGCCCGACGATGTCGGAGCCGAGCAGCACCACCGGGGCCAGCAGCATCGAGAACGGCAGGACCCACCGCTGGTCGGGGCCGGTGACGAGGCGGACGGCGTGCGGCACCATCAGCCCGACGAAGGTGATCGGCCCGATCGCCGCGGTCGCCGCCCCGCACAGGACGGTCACGACGGCGAGCGCGGCGATCCGGAGCCGGCCGGGGTCGACGCCGAGCGCCCGTCCGGCCTCGTCGCCGAGGGCGAGCGCGTTGAGCTGCGAGCTGAGCGCGACGCCGACGGCGGCGGCCACGGCGATGAACGGGACGACGCGGACGACCTCCCCGCCCTGCGCCGCCGCCAGCGACCCCACCATCCAGAACCGCAGCCGGTCGGCCGAGTCGTCGTCGACCAGGGTGAGCGCGGCGGTGAAGGAGGCCAGCACCGCCGAGGTCGCCATCCCGGCCAGCACCAGCCGGACGGGGGTGGCCCGGCGGGCGCCGCCGCCCCGTCCCAGCGCGTAGACGATCGCGGTGGCGAGGGCGGCGCCGGCGAAGGCGAACCAGATCGTGGTGCCGAGCCCGGCGGCGGGCAGCACGGTCCCGGCCGCGACGACGGCGGCGGCCGCGCCGGCGTTGACGCCGAGCAGCCCGGGGTCGGCGAGCGGGTTGCGGCTGAGCGCCTGCATGAGCGCGCCGGCGAGGCCCAGGGCGGCGCCCCCGGCGAGGCCGAGCAGCGTGCGGGGTAGGCGCCGGTCCCAGACCACGATGGCGTCATCGGAGCCGTCCCGGTGCAGCAGGACGTGCCAGACCTGGCCGGGCGCGATGGATTTCGCGCCCACGGCGAAGCTGAGGACGGTCACCCCGGCCAGCAGCAGGATCAGGACGGCCACCCCGGTCGCGCGGGATCGGCCCGGCATCAGCCGAGTCCGCCGTCGTGGTCGTCGCGGTCGTGGTGATCGTGGTCGGCGACCCCGACCTTCCAGTACCCGTCGACGTCGACGCGCTCCTTAGGCATCCCCAGCTCGTTCCGCAGATGGCGGCGGACCGGCTTGAGGGCGGTGGCCTCGCCCCCGAACCAGGCGTACCCGTCGCCGCCGGGCGGGGCGAACGCGCGCACGGCCCGTGCGAGGACGTCGCTGCGCCCGGGCGCGGCGCCGTCGCGGTGGAGCCAGGTGACCTCGGCGTCGGCGTCGGATCCGAGCGCCTGCCGCTCCTCGGCGCCCGCGACCTCGCAGTAGGCGAACGCGCGGGCACCCGCCGGGAGGGCCTCCAGCCAGCGGCCGAGGGCGGGCAGGCCGGT
Organism: Actinomadura rubrisoli; assembly: GCF_004349215.1. Classification (GTDB taxonomy): domain Bacteria; phylum Actinomycetota; class Actinomycetes; order Streptosporangiales; family Streptosporangiaceae; genus Spirillospora; species Spirillospora rubrisoli. Next base: position 1,440 of record NZ_SMKU01000218.1, read on the forward strand.
CTCGTCGCAGCCGAGCAGGTACCAGTCGAACACCAGGGGGACGATCTCCGAGCCGCGCGGGCCGAGGACGCCGACCAGGTCGCCGGGCCTGGCACGGGCCGCGAACGAGGAGCCGGGCCCGTCGCCGTGCAGCACCATGTCGATGTCAAGCTCCCGCAGGCCGGGCCGGTGGTAGCGGACGGTGTAGTCGCGCAGGACCGGGTCGGGGGCCCCGGGGGGCGGGTCCTCCCAGCGGTCGTCGCGGATGATCGGCGCGACCGGGACCGGGTCGTCGCCCTGCGCGAAGTAGAGCTTCACGTGGTCGGCGGGGGCCATCTCCCGGAAGCCGTCCAGGGCGGGGCCGCCGAGGGTCACCCGGACCATCGCCGGGGTGAGCCGCTCGACCCGCCGCACCTGGGTCAGGCGCGGGGTGAGCGGGTGCTCGACGATGCGGACACGGCGGTCGGTGAGGGACATGTCAGGGCCTTTCCATGGATGCTGTCGGTGCCGTCGCGGCCTCCTCGGCGACCGTCCCGCCGGTGACGCGGACGGTCCGCGCGAGCAGGCCGACGGTCGCCGGGCGGTGCGCGATGACGATGAGGGTGCGTTCGGCGCACAGCTCGCCGAGCGCCCGTTCGGCCCATCCGGCGGTGACGGGGTCGATGTCGGCGGTGGCCTCGTCCAGGACGAGGACCGCGGGATCGATGAGGCCGGCGCGGGCGAGCCCGATGAGCTGCCGCTCCCCCGCCGACAGCCGCTCGCCGCGCATCCCGACCGGGGTGTCCAGGCCGTCCGGCAGGCCCTCGATCCAGGTGCGCAGGCCGAGCCGCTCGACGGCGGCGGCGATCTCCGCGCGGCCGGGCCCGCCGGGCACCAGCGCGAGGTTGTCGGCGACGGTGCCGGTGAGGATGTGGACCTCCTGCGGGACCAGCGCGACGAGCCGGCTGAGCGCCGTGCCGGACAGCTCCCGCAGGTCGGTGCCGCAGTAGGCGACCCGGCCCTGGTCGGGCGGGTACAGGCCCGCGAGGATCTTGCCCAGGGTGGTCTTGCCGGAGCCGGTCGGGCCGACGATCGCGACCCGGTCGCCGGGCGGGAAGCGCAGGTCCACGCCGTCCAGGACGGGGGTGCCGTCCAGGTAGGCGTACGCGGCGCCCTCCACGGTCAGCTCGCCGCGGGCGGGGAGCCCGTCGCCGCCGGACGAGCCGGTGATGGGCCGGCCGCCGGGCGACTCCAGCAGGTCGACCAGGCGGGCGAGGCCGGTGCGGGCGAGCTGCAGCTCGCCGATGAGCTGGGAGCCGTCGCCGAGGCCCTCGAACAGGGCGCGGCTGGCCAGCACGAACACCACGACCGCACCGACGCTCAGGCGCCCCTCGGCCGCGAGCCACGCGCCGAGCCCGAGGAGCACGGCGGTCGCCGCCCCTTCGATCAGGCTGACCAGCTCGATGTTGACCTCGACCCGCGCGGTCCTGCGCGCGGCGGCGACCACGGCGCGGTTCTCGCCCCGGGCCCGGGCCAGCCAGCCGGGCAGCGCCCCGCCCGTCCGCAGCAGCTCCCGGGCGGTGAGGGTCTCGCTGAGCGTCGCGGCGACGGTGGCCTCGGCGGCTGCCTGGCCGCCGAACGCCTCCTCCGCCCCGCGCCGGAAGCCGCGCAGCGCCAGCAGGGCGGGCGGGACGAACACGACCGCGACGACCAGCGTCAGCAGCCAGGAGTACACGACGAGGGTGGCCGTGGTGAGCAGCAGCGTCGCGGTGATGACCACGAGGTTGGGCAGGTCCCGCCGGACGAACTGTGCGAGCTCGGCGGACTCGCTGGTGGTGCGGCGCAGCAGGTCCCCGGTGCGGTGGGCCTCCAGGAAGCGCAGCGGCGCGTGGGTGAGGCGCTCCACGGACCGGTCCCGCAGGTCGCGGACGACGCGTTCCCCGGCCCGCATGAGCAGCAGTTCGCTCCACCGCGCCAGCGCGATCTGGGCGACGGCCACGACGGCGAGCGCGGCGACGGCGGCCGCGAGCGCGCCCCGGTCGCGGTCGACGATCGCGTCGGCGGCGCGGCCGATCAGCGGCGGCGTCGCGGCGACGGCCGCCGCGCAGCCGAGGACGACCAGCAGGGCCCCGGCCAGCATGGCGCGGTGCGGGCGCAGGTAGGGCAGCGTCCGCCGGAAGACGCGGGCCTCGGGCGCCCGCTCGGCGAGCATCGCGGTCTCAGCCACGGCGGTCTCCTCCCTGCCGGGCCGGGACGTCCGCACCGGCCTCCGCGCCGATCTCCGCGCCGATCTCCACGATCCGGTCGGCGGCGGCGCGGACGGCGTCCCGGTGGGTGACGAACACGACGGAAGTGCCGGGCCCGCGCGCGGCGAGGGCGGCCAGGACGCGCTCCTCGGTGCCGGTGTCGAGCGCCGAGGTGACGTCGTCGAGCAGCAGCACCGAGGCGGGCAGCAGGAAGGCGCGGGCCAGCGCGAGGCGCTGCACCTGCCCGCCGGACAGGGTGGATCCCCCCTCGCCGAGGACGGTGCCGTACCCGTCCGGCAGCGCCATGACCTCGTCGTGCACGCAGGCGTCGCGGCAGGCGCGCTCCAGGTCGGCCTGGCCGAGGTCGCGGCCGAGCCGCAGGTTGTCGGCGACCGAGCCGGACAGCAGGACGGGCCGCTGCGGCACCAGGGCGACGGCCGTCCGCAGCTCGTCCAGGCCGAGGCGGCGGACGTCGGTGCCGCCCCAGCGGACGGCGCCCGCGTCCGGGTCGTCCAGCCGGCCGAGCAGCCGCAGCAGCGACGACTTGCCCGACCCGGTGGGACCGGTCACGGCGACGAACTCGCCGGGCGCGACGGTCAGGTCGAGCGGGCCGAGGACATCGCGGCCGCCGTGCCGGACGACGACGCCATCGGCGGTCAGCGCGCCGCGCGCCGGGACGGGCTCGGGCTCGTCGGGCTCGGTGACGGTGGCGCGCAGCGCGAGGATCTCCTCGATCCGGCGGGCGGCGACCACGGCGTTGCCCCGGTCGACGAGCCGGTCGACCAGCACGGTCACCGCGAGGGTGAAGGTGCCCATCCACACGGTGAACGCGACGAGCCCGCCGACGGTGATCCGGCCGTCCAGGGCGGCGAAGCCGCCGAACCCGACCCCGGCGGCGATGGCCAGCCGCGGCACCGCGGGCCCGAGCGCCGCCCACGCCGACTGGATCCGGGCGAGGGCGCCGGTGAGCTCTTCGACCTCGGCGCTGCGCGCGTGGTGGCGGTCCAGCAGGGCGGGGGCGCCGCCGATGCCGCGGACGGCGGCGCCCGCCGACAGCAGGTCCTCCACGGCGTCCGCGCGCGCGGCGTGCGCCTGCGCCACCCGGTCCCCGGCGCGCTCGTAGGGCTTGGGGAAGGCCAGGTTGACGGCGGCGAGCAGCGGCACCATGAGCACGGTGACGGCGAGCAGGACGGGGTCCAGGGCCGCGACCGCCGGAAGCACGATCGCGAAGGTGACGGCGATGACGCCCCACACCGGCAGCCCGTACACCCACATGCGGACCTGGTCGACGTCGCGGGTCGCGCGCATCGCCAGGTCGCCGTGCCCGTAGCCGGCCAGGGCGCGCCGGTCCAGGGTCGCCAGGCGTGCGGTGAGCCGGTCCCGGAGGGCCGCGCCGGTGCCCGCCTCGGCCATCCGGGCCTGCCACTGCCAGGTGGCCAGGGCCGCGAACTGGACGACCGCCAGCGCCAGCGCCGCCAGCGCCCACCGCAGCGTCGCCCCGGAGTCGCCCTTCACCACGCCGTCGTCGAGGGCGTGCTGCACGCACCACGGCACCGTCAGCAGGGCGGCCTGCCGGAGCAGCCCGCCCGCCGTCGCGGCGGCGACCCGGGGCCACTGGGCGCGGACGCAGGAGCGCAGCAGCCCGGCGCTCATCGGGCGGCTCCGAGGACTTCGGCGACGACGGCCCCGATCGCGGCGAGCGGGCCGGGACCGAGCATGTCGTCGTGGGCGCAGGCGACCGGGTGCTCGCGCACCTTCCCGGTCAGGTGGGGGCGCCACAGGGACGGGGAGAAGGTGGCGTCGGCGGTCGCGGTGAAGCAGACGGCGTCGCCGTCGAACACGGCGAAGTCGAGCGGCACGGTGACCGCCTCGTGCACGGTGGCGGCGACCCGGCGCAGGGCCGCCTCGTCGAACGTGGCCATCGGCCCGTCCCCGGCGGCGATGGCGCGGACGGCCGCGTCGAGGGTCGGCGCGGCGGCGCCTGGGTGACCGGCGAGGCGGAGCAGGAACGCGGCGGCCTCTACCTCGGTGACCTCCGCCGGGTCGGTCTCGTCCCGCGGGTAGGCGTCCAGCAGCGCCAGCAGCCCGACCTCCCGCCCGGCGGCCTGGAGCGCGGTGGCGGCGGCGTGGGCGAGCTGGCCGCCGTAGGACCAGCCGAGCAGGTGGCACGGCCCCTCGGGCTGGACGGCCTGAATGCGGGCGGCGTAGTGGCGGCCGAGGTCCGCGATCGAGGACGCGGGGACGTCGGCGCCGCTCAGGCGCGGCGCTTGGAGCCCGTACAGCGCGACGCCGTCCGGCAGGTGCTCGGCGAGCCCGGCGTAGTTCCAGCTCAGCCCGGTCGTGGCGGGCAGGCAGAACAGCGGGCGCCCGGGCCCGGGGCGCAGGCGCAGGACCGGGTCGAACGGCCCGGTGCCGGTGCCGGGGTCGGCGGGCGCGTCCGCGACGGCGGCGGCGAGCGCGGCGACGGTCGGCGCGGACAGCACGGCGCCGACCGGCAGCCGCACGCCGAGGACGGTGCGCAGCCTGCCGACCAGCCGCATCGCCAGCAGCGAGTGGCCGCCGAGCGCGAAGAAGTCGTCGTCCACGCCGACCTCGGCCGCGCCGAGGACCTCCGCGAAGACCGCGCACAGCGACCGCTCCAGCGGGGTGCGCGGCGGACGGGACGCCGCCGCCGGCTCGGGCGCGGGCAGCGCGCGCCGGTCGAGCTTGCCGTTGACGGTCAGCGGCAGCCGGTCGAGGACGCCGAACGCGCCGGGCACCATGTGCCGGGGCAGCCGGACGGCGAGCGCGGCCCGCACGGCCGCCGGGTCGAGTTCGGCCCCGGCGGCGGGCACGAGGTGGGCGACCAGGCGTTTGAGCCCGCCATGCTCATCGGCGACGACCGCCGCCTGGGCGATCCCGGGCAGCGCGTGCAGCGCGGTCTCGATCTCGCCGAGCTCGACCCGGTACCCGTTGATCTTGATCTGGTCGTCGGTGCGGCCGAGGTAGTCCAGCAGCCCGTCGCGGCGCCAGCGGACGAGGTCGCCGGTGCGGTACAGGCGCTCGCCGGGTTCCCCGAAGGGGCTCGCCACGAACCGCTCGGCGGTCAGGTCAGGACGGTTCAGATAGCCGCGCGCCATGCCGACGCCCGCGATGTACAACTCGCCGGGAACCCCGATCGGGACCTGCCGCAGGCGCTCGTCCAGCACGTGCGCCCTGGTGTTCCAGATGGGGCGGCCGACGGTGGAGGTCGCGCTGTCGGTGGTGCCGCCGCCCAGGGTGTTGATCGTGTACTCGGTCGGCCCGTACAGGTTGTAGCCCAGCACCCCGCCGGTGTCGCGCAGCCTCGCCCACAGGGCCTCGGGGACGGCCTCGCCGCCCAGCAGCACCAGCGGCGGCCGGGGCTCGTCGAGAAGCCCCCGGTCGATCAGCTCCCCGGCGTAGGACGGGGTCACGTTGACGACGTCGATCCGATGGTCGCGGCAGTACCGGGTGAGCGCGTCGGGGTCGCGGCGGACCTCTTCGTCCAGGACGTGGACCTCGTGCCCTTCGACCAGCCACAGCAGCTCTTCCCACGACATGTCGAAGGAGAACGACACCGTGTGCGCGATCCGCAACCTCCGGCCGCCCGCCGCCCGCACCACCGGATCGAAGATCGCCTCACGATGGTTGAACTGCATATTCGTCAACCCTCGGTAGGGCGTCACCACCCCCTTCGGACGCCCCGTCGAACCCGACGTATAAATCACATACGCCGGATGATCCAACCCCACCGCCGCCACTCGCTCGGAATCGCGGATCGGACCGTCCGGCAACGACGCCAACTCCGCCACCGTCTCCGGCGCGTCCAGCACGACCGTCTGAGGAGCCCCGGGCAAGGTCTCCTGGAGGGCGCGGGTGGTGAGCAGGCAGCGGGGCGCGGCGTCGTCCATCATGAAGGCGAGCCGTTCGGCCGGATAGTCCAGCTCCAGCGGCAGATACGCCGCGCCGGTCTCCAGCACGGCGAACAACGCCGCCACCATGTCCGCCGAACGCGGCAACCCCAACGCCACCACGGATTCAGGCCCCGCACCCCGCGCCATCAACAACCGCGCAAGCCGCCGCACCCGAGACGACAACTCCCCATACGACACCCCCACACCGTCAAAGACCAGCGCCGTCTCACCACCACAAACCGCCGCCCGCTCCCCCAGCAGATCCGCCACCGACACCACCGGAACCTCACGCTCCGAGGCGTTCCAGCGTTCGATCAGGGCGGCCTCGTCGCCGGTCAGCAGGTCGATGTCGCTCACCGGACGGCCCGGGTCGGCGGTGACCTGGGCGAGCAGCGCTTCGAGGCGCGCGAGCAGCAATTCGGCGGTGGAGGCGTCGAACAGGTCCGCGGCGTACTCCAGGACGAGCTCCATGCCCGTCGCGCCGGAGTACTCGATCACGTTGAGGTCGAGGTCGAACTTGGCGGCGGCGGTGCCGAACGGCTCGGGCCGGGTGTCGAGGCCGAACAGGCTGTCGTTGCCGCCGGACAGGTTCTGGTAGCCGAGCATCACCTGGAACAGCGGATGCCGGGCCAGGGAGCGCGGCGGGTTCACCACCTCCACGAGCCGCTCGAACGGCATGTCCTGGTGCGCGAAGGCGGCCAGGTCGAAGGACCGCACCCGGTCGAGCAGCTCGGCGAAGGCCGGGTCGCCGGACACGTCGGCGCGCAGGACGAGCGTGTTGACGAAGAACCCGACGAGGTCCTGAAGCGCCTCGTCGTCGCGGCCCGCCGCCGGGCTGCCGAGCGGGATGTCGTCGCCCGCGCCCAGCCGGTGCAGCAGCGCGGACAGGGCGGCCTGCATCACCATGAACGTGGTGGCGCCGGACCCGGCGGCCAGGTCCCGGATCCGCTGGACGAGCCCGGCGGGCAGCACCCGCTCGACGGTGCCGCCCCGGTAGCTGGCGACGGCGGGCCTGGGCCGGTCGGTCGGCAGAGCCAGCTCCTCGGGCAGCCCGGCGAGGGCGCCCGTCCAGAACCGGGCCTGGCGGGCGAGGACGCTGGCCGGGTCGGCGGGGTCGCCGAGCACCTCGCGCTGCCAGAGCGCGTAGTCGGCGTACTGGACGGGCAGCGGCTCCCAGCGCGGTTCGCGTCCGTCGAGCCGGGCCCGGTAGGCGGCCGTGAGGTCGCCGATGAACGGGCGGATCGACCATTCGTCGCCCACGATGTGGTGGAACAGGAACACCACGACCTGGTGGCCGGGGCCGAGCCGCAGCACGCGTGTGCGCAGCGGCGGCTCGGCGTCGAGCGCGAACGCGTACCGGGCGGCCTCGTCCACCGCCGCTCCGACCTCTTCCTCGGCGACGTCGAGAACGTCCAGGGTGGGCTCGGCGTCGGCGAGGATCCGCTGGTGGGCGACGCCGTCGTCGTCGGCGAAGACGGTGCGCAGGCTCTCGTGCCGGGTCATCACGTCGCCGAGCGCGGCGCGCAGGGCGTCCAGGTCCAGGTCGCCGCGGACGCGCAGCGCGAGCGGGATGTTGTAGGCGGCGCTGCGGCCCTCGACCTGGTGCAGGAACCACAGCCGCCGCTGCGCGTAGGACAGCGGGATCCGGGCCGGGCGGGGGCGCGGCGCGAGGACGGGACGCCCGGCGGCCCGCTCGGCCCCGGCCGCGCGGGCGGCGAGCCCGGCCGGGGTCCGCTCCTCGAACAGGTCGCGGATCGCGAGCGTGACGCCGAGCGCGGCGCGCGCCTTGGTGATCAGCCGGGTCGCCAGCAGCGAGTGGCCGCCGAGCGCGAAGAAGTCGTCGTCGGCGCCGACGGACGGGACGCCGAGCACCTCGGCGGCGATCCGGCAGAGCGTCTCCTCCTCCGGCGTGGCCGGGGGCCGCCCGGCGGAGGCGGGACCGGCATCCGGCGCGGGGAGGGCGCGCCGGTCCAGCTTGCCGTTACCGGTGAGCGGAAGCCGGTCCAGCACCATGATCGTGGCGGGGACCATGTGCTCGGGCAGGGACGCGCGGAGCCGGTCGCCGAGCAGCGCGGGCAGCGTCCCGGCGGCGCGGGACCGGGCCGGGACGCTGGCCGGTGACGGCGGCGCGGCGGCCGGGCGGACCCCGCCGAGCGGGCCGGTGCCGGGCGGCAGGAACAGCGCGTCCACGGTGTCCTCCGCGTCGCCCCAGGTCACCACGGTCCGCAGGCCGAGCCGGTCGCCGAGGTCGTGCAGGTCCTCGGGATCGATTCCGCCGGGCGCGGCCAGGGCGCGCAGCGCGGCGGCGGCCGTGACGTCGTCGGCGAGGGCACGGCGGGCGGCGGACTCGCCGGTCATCCGGGCGTTCGGGACGCCGCGCACGCGCAGCGGCCCTCCGGCGGCGATCAGCTCGGCGAGGCCGTCGAGCCCACCGGCGTCCGTCCAGGCGACGGCGGGCACTTCGGACACGTCGGTGACCGGGCCGGTGTGCAGGATCGCGTCGAAGCGGTGCCGGGTCAGCTCGTTGCGGGCGCGGCCGCGCCGCACCCGGACGTCCACGCCGGTGACGCCGGGAAGGCCCAGCGACCCGGGCAGCGCCGGGTCGACCAGCAGCTCCTTCTCCAGCAGCAGGGCGCGGTCGGCGGCGGCGCGCAGGGCCGGGGCCTCCGCCGACGCGGTGGCCCCGGCGAGCCGGATCGCGGTGTGGAAGCATCGGGCGCCGCGCAGGTTGCGCAGGTCCCCGGCGAACAGGGAGCCGCCGGGCGCCAGCAGCTCCAGGGCGCCGCGCAGCACGTCCTCGAAGTAGGCGGCGCTCGGGAAGTACTGCGCGACGGAGTTCAGGACGATCACGTCGAAATGCCCGCGCGGCAGGCCGGTGAAGTCGTGCGCGGGCTGCGCGCGCAGGGTGACCTTCCCGGCCAGGGACGGCTCGGCGGCGACCTGGCCGCGCAGCGTGCCGATGAGCGGGGCGGACAGGTCGGTCGCCCAGTAATCGTCGGAGTCCGGCGCCAGCCGGGACATCAGCAGCCCGGTGCCGACGCCGATCTCTAGAACGCGGCGCGGGTCCAGCGAGCGGATGGCGTCGACGGTGGTGTCCCGCCACTCGCGCATCTCCTCGACCGGGATCGGCGCGCCGTCGTAGCTGCTGGTCCAGCCGACGAAGTCGGCGCCGAACGCGTCCGCGGGGCCCTGGCCGTACTGGGCGTCGTAGACCTCCCTCCACTCGCCGACCTGGTCAAGGTCGGCCGTGTCGTCCCGTCCGCCGCCATCGGCCTCGGCGGCGCCCGGGACGACGTAGCCGACCAGCCGCCGGGTCTCGCCGGTGTCATGGACGACCACGGCGGCCTGGGCGACCTCGGGGTTGCGGGCGAGGGCGTTCTCGATCTCGCCGAGCTCCACCCGGTAGCCGCGGATCTTGATCTGGTCGTCGGTGCGGCCGAGGTAGTCCAGCAGCCCGTCGCGGCGCCAGCGGACGAGGTCGCCGGTACGGTACAGACGCTCGCCGGGTTCCCCGAAGGGGCTCGCCACGAACCGTTCGGCGGTCAGGTCAGGGCGGTTCAGGTAGCCGCGCGCCATGCCGATACCGGCGATGTACAACTCGCCGGGGACGCCCGGAGGCACGGGGCGCAGCCACGCGTCCAGCACGTAAGCCTTGGTGTTCCAGATGGGGCGGCCGACGGTGGAGGTCGCGCTGTCGGTGGTGCCGCCGCCGAGCGTGTTGATCGTGTACTCGGTCGGCCCGTACAGGTTGTAGCCCAGGACGCCGCCGGTGTCGCGCAGCCGGGCCCACAGGGTCTCGGGGACGGCCTCGCCGCCCAGCAGCACCAGCGGCGGCCGGTGGCGGCCCGCGTCCAGGAGCCCGAAGTCGATGAGCTCCTGCGCGTAGGAGGGCGTGACGTTGATGACGTCGATGCGGTTCTCGGCGCAGTACCGCGTCAAGGCGTCCGCGTCGCGGCGGACCTCTTCGTCCAGGACGTGGACCTCGTGCCCTTCGACCAGCCACAGCAGCTCTTCCCACGACATGTCGAAGGAGAACGACACCGTGTGCGCGATCCGCAGCCTCCGGCCGCCCGCCGCCCGCACCACCGGATCGAAGATCGCCTCACGATGGTTGAACTGCATATTCGTCAACCCCCGATAAGGCGTCACCACCCCCTTCGGACGCCCTGTCGAGCCTGATGTGTAAATCACATACACCGGGTGATCCGGCCCCATCGCCGCCACCCGCTCGGAATCGTGGATCGGGCCGTCCGGCAACGACGCCAACTCCGCCACCGTCTCCGGCGCGTCCAACACGACCGTCTGAGGAGCCTCTGGGAGCCGCTCGGCGGCCTCCGCCGTGGTCAGCAGGCATATCGGCCGCGCGTCCCGCACCATGAAGGCGAGCCGTTCGGCCGGGTAGTCCAGTTCGAGAGGCAGATACGCCGCGCCCGTTTCCAGGACGGCGAACAACGCCGCCACCATGTCCGCAGAACGCGGCAACCCCAACGCCACCACACACTCAGGCCCAGCACCCCGCGCCATCAACAACCGCGCAAGCCGCCGCACCCGAGACGACAACTCCCCATACGACACCCCCACACCACCGAAAACCAACGCCGTCTCACCACCACAAACCGCCGCCCGCTCCCCCAGCAGATCCGCCACCGACACCACCGGAACCTCACGCTCCGAGGCGTTCCAGCGGTCGAGGACGTCGGTGCGCTCGCCCGCGGTGAGGACCTCCAGCTCCGCCAGCGGGGTGTCGGGGGCGGCGACGATCTGTTCGAGCAACCCGACGAGCCGCTCCGACAGCGCTTCGACCTCGGCGCGGTCGAAGACGTCCTTGCGGTACTTCCACTCGAACGACAACTCCCGGCCGGTGTTGGTGGTGAACGAGAGCGGGAAGTGGGTCGCGTCGAGGGTGTCGACCTCGTCGATGCCGAAGTGATCGGCGAGCCGGTCGCGGGCGGTCATGTCGACCGGGGTGTTGCGGACGACCTGGAGGGTGTCGAACAGCTGCGGCATCCCGGCCGCGCGCTGGATGTCGGCCAGCCCGACGTGGTGATGGGGCAGCAGCGCCGCCTGCTCGGCCTGGAGGCGGGCCAGGAAGGCGGCGGCCGGCTCGTCCGGGCGCGGCCGGACCCGGACCGGGACGGTGTTGAGGAACAGGCCGATCGTGTCCTCGATGCCGGGGATCTCGGCCGGGCGGCCCGAGACCGTCGCGCCGAACACCACGTCGTCGCGGCCCGTCAGGGACGCCAGCAGCAGGCTCCACGCGCCGCTGACCAGCGTGTTGAGGGTGAGGCCGCGGCGGCGTCCCAGGCCCGCGAGCGCAGCGGACAGGCGCTCGCCCGCCGGGGTGAGGACCATGCCGGGCAGCGCGCCGCCGCGCAGTGTGTGGCCGGGCGCGACCAGCGTCGGCTCGGTGACGCCGTCCAGCGACGCGGCCCAGGCGCGGGCGCCCTCGGCGGTGTCCCGGCCGTCCAGCCACTCCAGGTAGCGGCGGAACGGGACGCCGCGCGGCACCGCGTCCGGGTCGCGGACGAGCCCGAGCAGCTCCTGCACGACCAGGCCGGACGACCAGCCGTCCCACAGCAGGGTGTGGTGGGTGACGACGATCCGCTGCCGGTCCTCGGCGAGCCGGACGGCCGTCATGCGGATCAGCGGGGGCGCGGCCAGGTCGAAGCGCTCGGCGAGGTCGGCGTCCATGAGCGCGTCGAGCGCCTCGGGCCCCTGCCCGCGCAGGTCGGCCTCACGGAACGGCATCGGCATGGCGGGCGCGACGACCTGGACGGGGCGGCTCAGCCCGTCCTGGACGAACCCGGCGCGCAGGTTGGCGTTGCGGGCCAGGAGGGCGTCCCCGGCCGCGCGCAGCTCGGCGGCGTCGACGGGGTGGCGGACGTCCACGACGAGCTGGGTGATGTAGAGGTCGCGGCCGGAGGTGTCGTAGGTCGACTCGAACAGCAGGCCGGCCTGGAGCGGCGACAGCGGCAGGACGTCCTCGGCGTCGGGCCGCAGCCGGGCCCGCTCGTCCGGGGTGAGCTCGACCAGCGGCCCGCCCTCGGCGGCGGCGCCCGTGTCCCCGGCGCCCGTGTCCCCGGCGGCGGCGTCCCCGGCGGCGAGGGCCGTGGCCAGGGCGGCGACGGTGCGCAGCTCGAACACCTGGCGGGCGGTGATCGGCAGCCCGGCGGCGCGGGCGCGTCCGACCAGGGTGATCGACACGATGCTGTCGCCGCCGAGGGCGAAGAAGTCGTCGTCGGCGCCGATCTCGGGTGTGGCCAGCACGTCGGCGAACAGCCCGGCGAGGACGGTCTCGGCGCCGGGCGCGGGGGCGCGGTAGGGCGCGAGGAGCCCTTCGCCGGGCGCGGCCGGGGGCGGGGTGAGGACGGCCGCGTCGCGCAGCGCGGGCAGCACCGGCACGGGACCATCGGGGTCGGCGGTGAAGGCGGCCAGCAGGTGCGCCACCCGTCCGGCGACACTCTCGGCGAGGGCGGCGTCGATCGCGCCGGTGCGGTGCGCGACGGTCAGCGCGAGCGTGTCCGGGCCGGGCTGCGCGGTCAGCGTGAGCGGGAAGTGCGTGGCGTCGCGGGCTCCGAGGCCGGTGACGGCGAGGTCCCCGGCCGCGAGCGCGGACGGGTCGCCCCGGTAGTTCTCGAACGCCAGCAGGGTGTCGAACAGCGGGCCGGTCCCGGGCACGTCGGCGGCCCTGCGGATGTCGGCGAGGCCGAGATGGTGGTGGTCGAGCAGCCGGACCTGATCGTCCTGGACGCGGCGCGCCAGGTCGGCGAAGCTCTCCCCCGCACCGCCGGTCCGCACCCGGACCGGCACGGTGTTCACGAACAGGCCGATCATGTCCTCCACGCCGTCGAGGTCGGCGGGACGGCCGGACACGGTCGCGCCGAACACGGCGTCGGAGGCGCCGGTGAGGGCGCCGACCGTCAGGCCCCACACCGTCTGCACGACCGTGTTCGGCGTGACGCCCGCCCGCGCGGCGGCGGACGCCAGGGCGGCGGACGACAGCGAAGCGGAGCCGCCCGGGAGGCGGACGGGCACCTCGCGCAGGTCCCCGTCCGTGCTCGCGCCCGCGCGCCCCGGAGCGACGAGGACGGGTCCGGCGAGGTCGCGGAGCGCTTCGCGCCACGCCTGCTCGTCCTTGGCGTGGTCGCGGTCGCCGAGCCACAGCAGGTAGTCGCGGAACGGGCGGGTCGGCGGCGGGGGCGTCCCGTCGTAGTGCGCGAACACCTCGCGCAGGAGGATGGGCAGCGACCAGCCGTCCAGCAGCAGATGGTGGCAGGTGACCACGAGCCGGTGCGCGCCGGGGGCGGCGGTGGCGAGGACGAACCGGATCAGCGGCGGATCGGTGACGTCGAACGGCGCCGCCCACTCGCGTTCCAGGACGGCGTCGAGACCGCCTTCACCCGGCGCCTCCACCGCGGTGAACGGGACGGCGGACGCGGCGGTCTCGGACGGGACGAACTGGACGGGCTCGTCGAGGTCCTCGTACCAGAACCCGGCGCGCAGGTTGGGGTGCGCGCGCAGCACCGCCGCCACCGCGCGCCGCAGCCGGGCGGCGTCGGCGGGGCCCTCCAGGTCCAGGTGCGCCTGGACGGTGTAGACGTCGCGGTCCGCGTCGTCGTACAGCGCGTGGAACAGCAGGCCGCGCTGGAGCGGCGAGAGCGGGTAGACGTCTTCCAGTACCGATGCGGTCGTTTCGTCGGTCACGTGCGTCGGCTCCTCAGCAGGGACTCCAGGCGGTCGATCTGCCGCTGCCGCAGCGCGACCATCGGAAGGTCGGACGGGGTGCGGCCGCCCGCGGCGGGGTCGGCGCCGTGCCGGGCCAGCGCGGCCAGCGCCGCCTGCCAGGCCGCGCCGAGCCGGGCGGCGGCGGCGCGGTCGAGCAGGCCCGCGGGCCAGGCCAGCTCCAGGCGCAGGCCGTCCCCGGCCGGGGCGGCCGCGTCGATCTCCAGGACGTAGGGGGACGTCCTCGGCGTCGGGCCGCAGCCGGGCCCGCTCGTCCGGGGTGAGCTCGACCAGCGGCCCGCCCTCGGCGGCGGCGCCCGTGTCCCCGGCGCCCGTGTCCCCGGCGGCGGCGTCCCCGGCGGC